>CAYHFE010000386.1:0-7772 GCA_964355375.1 uncultured Verrucomicrobiota bacterium | reverse complement strand
TGGCGACCGGCTGAAGCCGGGACTACATACTTGTCAAAATGAGAACTGCTGCCTCTTCGCTTAACCTCGGGCGGACTTGATTCTGGCAAAAGCCCCCGGCGCGACCTCCCGGGCAATCGCAGGGCTGACGACGGGCGCGGGTAGGTGTGGCCAAGATCGACCTCGGCCTGATTGAGCACATCTGCCGGAGCTTCCCACGGGCGGTGCAGCCATGGGTCGGACAGCTTCGTGAGTTCAGGACGCCCCTTGCGGACGTACTCGCAAAATCTGTTTGTCCCAGCGCTCCTGCCCTGCCACAGTGTCCCAGGACGTGAAAACCGAATTCCAATTAGTTTATCGCTTCCCTCCCGGCCCGCCCCAAGGGAATTCATGGACAAAGCCTACTCGTTCTCCGGCCCCGTCGCGTGATCATCCTCAGCCCGGTCAACGCCATGCTTTGAAGTGCCAACTTATGAACGACCTCCGCCTAGCCCTCCGCCAACTCCTGGAGAACCCCGGCTGCACCGCCTTGGTGTTGCTCTCGCTGCTCGCCACCAGCCTGTCCGCCGCCGAAGACCCGGAGATCTGGAAATGGAACGACCCGAAGGAACTCAACATTCCCGGCCTGCCTCACGAGACCATCGAAAGCGCGTCGATGAAACGCACGGTCGGATACTGCATCTGCCTGCCCCCACAGTACGAGAAGGAGGCGGAGCGGCGGTTCCCGGTCGTGTTCTTTCTGCACGGCGCGGGCGGCACGGAGAGTTCGGATGCCGGGTTTGCCAGGCTCGGTCATGCGGTCCACTAGTAATGCCAGAACGTAACTGACCCAGATCAGCAAGCCTCGGCTTCAAACATCCAATCAACATTCGTGTTCAACTTATGAAACATCGAACGCTCCTCCTCTCTGGCACGTCCGCCTGTATCGCCCTCGGAGTCGCCGTGGCAATGTCTGCCGGCAGTTTGTCCGCCCAAACGACGGCCCCCCCCGGCCCGGACAGCGCTCCGCGCAATTGGACGACCCAACAGGATCATCAAAACATGAAGGAGCAGTTGGGCATCACGCGGCTGCGTCCCGGCCCGAGCGGCAATGCCAACGCGACCAACGCAGCCAACTACGACATCACCAAGGCCAACCCGTTTCCCAATCTGCCGGAGGTGCTCACCTTGAAAAACGGGCAAAAGGTGACGACCGCTGACCTGTGGTGGAAACAACGCCGTCCCGAAATCGTTGAGGACTTCGAGCGCGAAATCGTCGGTCGCGTGCCGCAGCACGTGCCGATGGTGACGTGGTCTGTCGTGACGCAGGCGACGGATCGCGTCGTGGGCGCCCATCCTGTGTCCGCCAGGCAGCTCGTCGGGAGCGTGGACAACTCGGCTTGCCCCGCGATCAAGGTCGAGATCCAGATGACTGTCGTCACGCCCCTGCCGGCGAAAAGCCCGGTGCCAGTGCTGATGATGTTCGGTGGCGGTTTCGGTGGGACCGGCTTTCCACGGCGCCCGGGCGAGCCGGCGCCCACCAATCGCTTCGCCGCATTCGGCGGCGGAACGAACGCCGGTCCTTCTTCGCCCGAGCAACTCATCGCCGCCGGCTGGGGCTACGCGACCATCAATCCCAACAGCATCCAGGCGGACAATGGCGCGGGCCTGACGAAAGGCATCATCGGCCTCGTGAACAAAGGCCAGCCCCGCAAGCCGGACGACTGGGGTTCGCTGCGCGCGTGGGCGTGGGGTGCCGCGCGGGGCTTGGACTATCTGGAAACGGATCCGACCGTGAACGCGAGGAAAGTAGGCATTGAAGGTGTTTCGCGTTACGGCAAAGCCGCCCTCATTACCCTGGCTTTTGAGCCGCGCTTCGCGCTGGCCCTGGTCGGTTCCTCCGGCGAAGGCGGAGCCAAGCTGCATCGCCGAAACTTCGGCGAGGCGGTGGAAAATCTCACCGGTTCCGGCGAGTACCATTGGATGGCGGGCAACTTCCTGAAATACGGCGCCGCCGAATCCTCCTTCGGGAGCAAGAACGCCGGAGACCTTCCGGTGGACGCCCACCAGTTGATTGCGTTGTGCGTCCCGCGCCCCACCTTTATCAGCTATGGCATTCCGGAAAAGGGAGACGCCCACTGGCTCGATCAGCAGGGCAGCTACATGGCCACCGTCGCCGCCGGGCCGGTCTTCCGCCTGCTCGGTGCGCGTGACATCGGCGACAAGGACGACTATCGCGTCGCCAAGATGCCGCCCGTGAACACCAGCTTGCTCGACGGTGAGCTCGCCTGGCGCCAGCACGACGGCGGACACGAAGATCGCTCGAACATGAAGCACTTCCTCGCGTGGGCCAGCAAGTTGATCCAACACACGCCACCGGCCCCGGCCGCCACCGCGAAATAGCCGCCTGGGCTCTGGCGGCACGCATCGCGCGGAATCGGGCGGCAACGGAGCGCGCCTGGCCAACATCATGATCACCGACAAACCCGAAGGCGCGCTCTTCGCGCTCCTCCGCGCGGCCCCGCCGTTGCCCAAAGGCCATCCCGAAACCCGGCAGCAAGTTCAGTAAAGAACCCCGGAGCAAGCTCCGGGGCATTGACAATATGATTTCACATTTGGAAACAAAGCCGAAGCAAGCTTCGGGGTATCAGACCCAAGGGGAATGAAATTGACGGGGCATTCCTCCCGAGAAATGCACCAGCGCTGCGGCCATCACGACAATAAAGCGCTCCAGAAAGCGATGGACTCGATGCCCGGCACTGCAAAACCATAGCGACCGACCTGACCTGAGCAACTACTCAGGTTTGGCGGGCTTTGGATTTTGTCCACTCTGTTCCCGGCTGGCCTCGCGCGCGCGCGCGAACGCCTCCAGCAAACCTCGCATCTCGTCCCTGCATTCGCGGGCGATTTCTTCCGCATGCCGAATGCGCGCATCGAGGGAACGCAATCGATCCTCAAATTCGATCTCTCGCCTCTTAGTCTCCTCTGCCTGTTCCCGGTTCGCGCGAGCCTCGGCTTCGTTCCGTAATCGTGGGGCCGAAAAGGATTGTGAGGCGAGTGGGCGTGGCACCCTCACCTTCGCCGACACTGATTCGGAAACCGACGCCGAAGATTGCCGGAGGAACGAAGTGAGTTCAATCAACCGCTTCTGCTCCTCGCCAAACTTCCTGGCCGCCCACTGCTCCAGCCGATCCAATAGTTCGACGAGCTCGCCTTCGGAAGGTTGTCGCTTGGCGAACACTCTCGCCACCCGCTTCTTCAGTCGCTCCATGGGGAGCGCCGGAACTGTCTCACGCGCACTCGTCGTCTTACTTTGTCCGTGCGCTTGTCGCAAAATTTGTCCATCATGCACGCATCGCGCCCCGGTCGAAGGGACATGTTCCAGGAAGACCGACCAACTAAAATTTGGCACTGCGTTGCTCAACCTTCGCTCAACCGGAGGCCGTCCGCCGAGTTGCCACACCCGCACATTTTGAATCGTCCTTAAACATCATGCCACGCCTCTCCCTCGCCAAACTCGAACGCCACCTTTATTCCGCCGCTGACCGGCTGCGCCAGGAGGGCCTCGATGCGGCCACCTGCAAGGATTACATCTTCGGGATGCTCTTCCTGAAACGTTGCTCCGATGTTTACGACGCCGAGCGCGAGAAAATCGTTGACCGCAAGGTCGAACAGGGCATGGCCTTGAATGACGCCGAGACGAACTACGGCGAAAACCCCGATTACTACGACGGCTTTTTCGTTCCCGAACGCGCCCGGTGGAAATATCTGCAAGACAAACTGGGCGACGCCACCGCTGTTTATGGCAGCGTCCTCGACATCGCTCTCGGCGCGTTGAGCGAGGCCAATGAATCACTCGAACACGTCCTCGACCACATCAGCTTCCTGAAAACGAAGGGAACAGAACGTCTTATCTCCGACGACTGCTGCAAAGACCTAGTGCGAACTCACTTTAGCCGCTACCGGCTGCGCAACGAAGATTTTCAGTTTTCCGACCTGCTCGGTGCAGCCTACGAATTTCTCATCAACATGTTCGCCGAATCGGCGGGCAAGAAAGGCGGCGACTTCTCACCCCCCGCGATGTCATCCGCCTCATGGTGCGGATCCTCAAGCCCACGGCAGGCATGAGCGTGCCGTGTTCGGCGTCCCGCCGAACACTCGTGGAGGTGGATCAGTTTGATTCCGGTCGGCGAGACGCCGACCGGTGCAGCCGGGACGGCCGCGCTCCCCACTCAAACAACCACGGTTGATGGGAAGGCGTAATCTCGGTTGAACACGGGAGTGGCGAAGACGGAGGCTCTGCCTTCGTCGCACGGTCCGGCGCTGCTATTCGGCGTTTTCCGCGGTCGAACCGCGTCCTTCAGGGCAGGGGCCCCAGCGCACGAGGTAGGCGAGGGCGAGAAAATCATAGACCGCATGGGTGACGACCGGTGTCATCAAGTTGTCGGTGACCCACATCAAGCCCCCGAAATAGATGCCGCTGGCCGTTGCCAGGAGGAGATACTCGAGATTGATCCAATGCGCGGCGCCAAAGAGCAGGCTGGCGGACACCAACCCCAGCGGGAGGCCAATCTGAGTGACCAATTTGCTCTGAATGACACCACGAAAGAGAGCTTCTTCACAGACTCCCGCCAGAAGAGAGATCATTGCCAAGTGCGCCAGCGACCAGTGGGCCAACCAGGGTCGCACTGTTTTCCTTAGAAACCCGCGTGTCTGAGCGAGGACCTGATCGGTCTTCATCAACCAGAGGTAACAGAGCCAAGGCGGAAGCGCGGCCGCGGCACCGAGGAGCGCGTGCCGAAGATCCCAACGCAACGTCGTCCAGGGCGGCTGATGAACGAGCCAACCCAGGAGCGCTGCGACCCCCAACAGCGCCATCTCGAAAACGCAGCCCGCCCCAAACCCGCCCGCCTGCATTTGTCGTCTCATTCCTCAGCGCTCTTCTCGGGTGTCAACGTGCCATCTGGATCGCCGCCAATGCCGCCGCGAACGCTCCGGCCGCGGAGAGGAACTGATCCGTCGTTCATGATCCAGCCGAAGGTGACTGCAGTTTCTCCTCCACTCGGGCTGCGGGCAGGCCGCGCACGAACACGACCTTGTGACGGGCGGTGTGGCCTTTGACGAGCTCGACCGCGCCGCGCGGACAATCCAGAGTTTGGGCCAGCAGGCGCAGCAACGCCTCGTTGGCTGCCGCATCAACGGGCGGAGCTGTGACCTTGATCCGCAATTCCGCACCCATCGGCTCGCCAATTTCATTCCGCGCTGCTCGAGGTTGCAGTTTGATGGAAACGTAAACTCCGTCCGGATGAATGCGCAGATAGGGAGCCATGTTTCAGAGGGGCAGTTTTCGGAAAAGCTGGGGCAGCCAGCGTGCTCCGCCTTCGGCCACGCCCCAAACCGCGAGAATTCCGAGCAGCGGCACCAGGTCAACTCGGCCCACCCGCAGGGGCAACCCGCTGATCGGCGCGAGAAGATTCCGCGCCGTCTGGCTCGCGAAATTCAGAAACTCCACCCGACCCAAATAGACGTAGCTGTTCAGCAAATGCAGAATCAGGATGGCCAAGACTAGGAATTTCCAGGCCAGCAGGCTCGACAATCCCAAGACCAAACCCTGTTCCCAAAGATGTCGCTTCGAAATCGGGGCTGGAATCAGCTCCATCGCGACCAGGCTCGAACTGAGAAACACCCAAAACAGGGCCGGAACGATCAGCGGCAGGAATAGTTTGACCGGCGCCGGCCAAGGCTCAATCCAACCCAAGTGCAAACGGATCAACCGCTGTCCTCGATCTGAGTTCGGAATCCGACCATTCACCGACGAAACCAGAAGTAACCAAGCGTAACAGGTCGCGAACAGCAAACCGAAGCTGGCGAGCGAGAATAACACCATGAGGCGGGGACGGTCGCTCCGAAACGGGAGCGTGATGGAACCGAGATCGAGAGTGGGCGTCCAATTCACTTGCGAGCCGATATGCCAGTAAAAGAAACTGCGCACGGCGAGAATACCGAGGACCGCGGCGAGGTAAATCCAGCGCCCGGGCGGTCGGGGTTCGGCCCGCTTCAACGTCGAGAGCAAGGAGGGACCGGCGGGCTGAAGCGCCGGCGCCAGACCGACGGACCGCCAGCTCAGCCAGAGCAGCAAAGCGGCCCAATTCAAAATCTGGTCAATCAGATTCATGTCGCGAACGATGAGAGGCATCCCGCCGTTGGCCAAGCCCTAAGCCGTGACCATGCCATTGCCTTGAGGAGCGCACGCGCCCTCGCGTGCGGTGGTCGGCGCCAACGCCGACCCCATTGGTCCACCTGAGCACGTCACCGTTTGGAGATAGAGTGACGCGCTCGATCCGACCGGCCGGGCACCGGTCGGGACCTGCGAGGGCGCGTGTGCTCCCCAATTCCGACTGCATGCTTACGGCTGAGCCGGGCCGTTTCCTGTCCATAACCGCCCCTTCGATCTTCGATGAATCAAGACCGAACGGACCTCACATCATCTTGAGCAGCGTCTCGGCCATGACCGAAGGGGTGACGGCGACCCCGATTCCGGCCCGGCGGAACGCCTCGATCTTGGCGGCGGCGGTCCCTTTTCCGCCGCTGACAATGGCCCCGGCGTGCCCCATGCGGCGTCCTGGCGGCGCGGTCGCTCCGGCGATGAAACCGGCGACCGGCTTCCGGCAGTTCTGCTTGATCCATTCGGCCGCTTCCTCTTCGGCCGAGCCTCCGATCTCGCCAATCATGATGATGCCATGGGTCTCGGGATCGTCGTTGAACATCTTGATGATATCGAGATGAGACGTGCCGTTGACCGGATCTCCCCCGATGCCGACGCAGGTCGATTGCCCCACACCGCGGCAGGTGAGCTGCCAGACCGCCTCGTAAGTCAAGGTCCCGCTTCGCGAAACCACGCCGATATGGCCCGCCTTATGAATGTAACCGGGCGCGATGCCAATCCGGCAGCCACCCAGGGAGTCTTTGCCCTGGCCCGGGGTCACAAGGCCGGGGCAGTTCGGACCGATCAACCGGGTCGGGCTCGATTGCATGGCCCGCCTCACTTTCACCATGTCGTTGACCGGAATTCCTTCGGTAATGCAGACGACCAAATCCAGCTTGGCGTCCACCGCCTCGAGAATCGCGTCCGCGGCGAACGGAGGAGGCACGAATATCGCGGAGGCCGTGGCGCCAGTGGCGAGCGCGGCCTCGGCCACCGTGTCGAAG
The DNA here is from genome assembly GCA_964355375.1 of uncultured Verrucomicrobiota bacterium. Lineage (GTDB taxonomy): Bacteria > Verrucomicrobiota > Verrucomicrobiia > Limisphaerales > SIBE01 > CAYHFE01. Next base: position 605 of record CAYHFE010000386.1, on the reverse strand, counting down.
ATGGGAACTTGGCCCTCAAATTTCTGGCCGCCTTTGCCGGGTGTGACTCCAGCCACGATGCGGGTGCCGTAGGCGAGGCTGAGCTGAGTGTGCCGGGCGCCAAATCCGCCGGTTATGCCTTGAACGAGAATCTTGGTCTCTGGATGAACGAGAATGGCCATAGTCGAATCGCTTTCCGTTCTAGGAAAATAGGGGTTGTTCTGTCGCGATCATTTCGCACGGGCGGACCGTTATCGCGCCGGTCCCTGGACGGTCCGCCGCCCTTGCCTCATGCTGGAGCGGGAGATCTGAAGTCAGGCTGGAGTTGAACTTCACCGGCTCCCCACCGCCTGGACGACCTTTTCCGCCGCGTCCGCCATCGAATCACCATTGATGATGGTCAGTCCCGACTCCGCCAGGATCTTCTTGCCAAGTTCGACATTGTTTCCTTCGAGCCGGACGACCAAGGGCAGGCTAAGGTTGGTCTCTTTAACGGCGGCGACAATTCCCGTGGCGATAATATCGCACTGCATGATGCCGCCGAAAATATTCACCAGACTGCCGCGGACATGGGGATCGCTCAAGATGATGCGAAATGCGGCCGTGACTTGTTCCTTGCTCGCGCC
>CAYHFE010000385.1:0-7785 GCA_964355375.1 uncultured Verrucomicrobiota bacterium | reverse complement strand
GAGTGTTCGGCGGGACGCCGAACCCGGCAGGCGAGACGCCCGCGCTCCCCATCGCCACTTCAGGTTCAGGGTCCCGATGCATGCGCCAAGCGAAAGGAGACCCTCCCTGAACTGTCGAAAGGCAGGGACACGCGGCTCGCGTGTCCCTGTTGGCGCGGCTGTGCGCGGCGCGGACGAGCCGGCGGCTCGTCCCGACCTGGTTCACGGCGCAAAGCGGATGGTGAATCATTTCCGATCCAGGCAATCCCGGACTACTTGCCCCAGAACGGACGTCTGATAGGGCTTGGGCAGATAGACGACGCCTTCGGCGGTTCTCCCGCCTTCTTGCAGCAAATCGGCGCTGTAACCGCTGGAGATGATGATCTTCAAATCGGGTTTTTCGTTCCGCAACTTCTCGGCCAGCTCCAGGCCAGTCATCCCTTCGGGCATGACCATGTCGCTGAACAGCAAATCGATCTTTCGTCCCTGCTCCTGCCAAACCTGGACGGCATCCTGACCATTGATCGCTTCGACAACCCTGTAACCCAACACCGTCAAGACCTGGGCCACGATGGATCGGACGCTCGAATCGTCTTCCACCAACAGAATCGTTTCATGACCGGTGGCCTGCGCCACGGTGATCTCGCCGGTCTCTTCCAGCTCCGTCGCCGTCCGGGTCGAGGCGGGTAGAAGAACTCGAAAGAGGGTGCCCTGCCCGACTTCACTCTCCACTTCGATCCAACCCCGGTGCTGGGCCACGATGCCATGGACGGTGGCCAATCCCAGTCCGGTGCCTTGCCCCACGTCCTTGGTCGTGAAGAACGGCTCGAAGATCCGTTGGCGCGTGGCCTCATCCATGCCGCTGCCGGTGTCCGCCACCGAGAGACAGACAAACCGCCCCGGTCGCCGATCCAGGCCGACCCTGGCTCGCTCCTCATCCACCTCGACGACTTTGGTGGCGATGGTGATTCGGCCACCCTTGGGAAGGGCGTCCCGGGCGTTGACCGTGAGGTTCATCAAGACTTGGCCCAGCATCCCGGCGTCCCCTTCGACCAGCGGCAGATCGCTCCCCGGCTCATAGAGGAGTTTGATGTGTTCACCGATGAGCCGCCGCAGCATTTTCAGCATATTGGCCACCGCGTCATTCAGGTCGAGCACCGTGACCTCCATGACGGTTCGCCGGCTGAACATCAGAAGTTGGCGGGTCAGACTGGCGGCTCGCTGAGCATCCACGACCAACTCCTTCAAGGCATGCTCCGTTTTCCGGTCCAAGTTTGGATTCTCGAGCAACAAGCCGAGGTTCATCATCGTCGCCGCCAGAATATTGTTGAAATCATGAGCCACCCCGCCGGCCAACTGCCCGATCGCCTCCATCTTCTTCGACTCGCGTAATTTCTCTTCCAGCCGTTTGCGATCGCCGATTTCCACCATGCTTCCGCGAATCAAAATTCCGGTCGAAGAAGGCAGGCGAGTGAGATTCACCTCGCACAAGATATCCTCATCCTGGGCGTTCCGGTGCAGCCATTCGAAACGCGGCGACTCGCCCGCGATGACCCGCGCGATCTTCTCCCGGGCGCTTTCGTCGGAAGGCCGACCGTCCGGTTGAAAAGGAGGGCTCAGCTCAATGGGGCCTTTCGCCAGCACTTCCTGACGACTCAATTTGAAAAGACGGCAGGCTTTTTCATTGAGGTCCACGAATCGGCCTTTTTCAAAATCCAGAACCACGATGGCCTCCGGCGCGTTCTCCACCAGCACCCGAAATCTCGCTTCGCTGTGGCGGAGGGCCTCCTCCGATTGCTTGCGCTCGGTGATGTCCCGGCACGAGACAATGCGGGCGTTGCGACCCTTGTACTTGATGGGCCGGGATTCCGTCTCGGCGCAGAAGGTCGATCCATCTTTCCGGATGCCGATGATCTCGATCAATCCTTCTTCCTGTCGGCGGATGCGCTCTTGAACGCGCGCGGCGGATTCGGGGTCAAGGAGGGATTCCAGGCCATTTCGGCCGATGATTTCCTCCGGCTTCTCGTAGCCGAAGAGCCGGACAAAGACCTGATTGACATCGAGAATGACGCCCCGGTCATGAACCGCGACGCCTTCGAGCGACGCGTCCGCCAGGCTCCGAAAACGCTCTTCGCTCTCGCGCAAGGCCTGCTCCGCCCGCTTCCGTTCCGTGATGTCGCGGGTGGCCACGAGAATCCCTTCCAAGCCTGGAAAATCCATCAAGTTCAGCGCCACCGCTTCCGCGTGGATCCAACGGCCTTGGGCATGGTGCACGCGAAAGGTGAAGGGCAATCCTCGGGCCGTGTTCTCAAACACCTCCTTCATGGCCTGGCTGGCCGCGGCTTGATCTTCCGGATGAATGAATTCCTCCGGGTCCTTACCCAGGAGATGTCCGGGCGGATAGCCAAAAATGCGCGCCGTCGAGGGACTCTCATAAACGACCTTTCCGTCGTGATCCAGGAGGGTGATCGCATCCGAAGCGTGCTGGGTCAGCGCGGCGGCGCGGGCTCGTTCCCGGGCCAGAGCTTCCTGCTGTTTCCATTGCTCTTCCGCCCGCTGCAATCGGCCGCGCTGAATGTTTCCCACCGCGGCCGCGATGCCTCCGCCACAGACCAGCACTCCCAAGACCCGGAACCAGAGCGTCTGCCAGTACTGCGGCAGGACCGTAAAGGCGACGATCGCGCCCGCTTCGTTCCAAACGCCGTCGTTGTTCGCCGCCTTGACCCGGAGACGGTAGGTTCCGGGCGGCGGCGGATAAAAATAAATGACGCGCCGGTTGCCGATATCCCGCCAGTCTCGGTCCACGCCCTCGATCCAATACATGAAGCGCATTTTCTCCGGCGCGCTCAGGCTCAGGCCGGTGAAAAAGACCGAGATCTCCCGGCTGCCCGGCGACACGACGGTCGGCCGAACGTCGGACGGCGAGATGTTGATGTAACGAAGATCGCCGGCAAAATTCTCCACTCGCAGCGTCTCGATGAAGACGGGCGGCGGATTCGTGTTCGGCTGGAATTTCCGCGGATTGACCGTAGCCGCTCCCTTGAGGGTGGCCAGCCAAAGCCCGCCCTCGCTGTCCTTGAACCCGTTGGATTGCATCCCCATCGTGCACTCCACACTCGCCAGCCCATCGCTCAGATTCAACACCTGGCACGGCAGTTTGGGCAGCGTCCCATCGGCCACCTGGATCACATCCGCGCGCGACGCCCGGACCACCCCGCGATTTGATCCCATCCACCAATAGCCGAGATCATCCTCGAGAATGCACGTCATGTCGCGGGTCGGCAGACCCTGGTCCGGAGTGACCGAGGACCACCGGCCTTCTTTGAGTCTGACCAAGCCCACGCCCGCACCGCCGATCCAGAGAGTCCCGTCCGGTTCGAAGCGCAAGCAGAGGGCATCGCGAATGGACTTGCCGGACGCGTCCTTGATCTCCTGCCATTGCCCGTTAAAGAATCGAAAGAGCCCTTCGCCGGCCGCGGCCCAAATACTGCCATCCAACCGGTTTTCCGCAAAACAACGCACATCGCCCAAGCGAATTTCTTTCGGGGGAGTCTGCGGCGAAAATTTCCCCTGCGCGAAGACAGAGACGCCGAGGTCTCCGCCGATCCAGATCCGGCCTGGCGAATCCTGATACAGAGCCCGGATATTCGCGCCACCACTGTCGCCGGGCGCGACCGCGCGCCGTCCGGACGGCGCCAGGATGGTCAGGCCGCTCCGTTCCGTCGGACCGGCATAACCGCCCACCCAAAGCTGGCGTTCCCGATCGAGGAGCAGACACTGTGTCCAGAGCGAGAAGGGCTGGCGATTCGTTTCGAGCCGGGAAATCCCGCTGCCCTCCCGGGCAAACAAACCCCCGCCAAAGGTTCCGATCAGGATTCTTCCGGGGGCCTCTTCCAAGACGGCGGTGACGTTGCGTTCGGTCAGGCCGTTCTTCTCGCCCAACGTGAGAAAGGTCCGGGGCTTTAATCGCATCAACCCCCCGCCACTCGTCCCCACCCAGACATTGTTCTCTCGATCTTCGAAGGCAAACCGCAACCCGTCGTAGGTGAGTCCGTTGGTGGAGGAGAAGTGTCGCGTCTGCCCGGAGGGATCCACTCGCCACAAACCGCGGGCGCTGATCCAGACGGTCCCATGCCGATCCTCGGCGACGCTCCAGGCGCCGAACAAATCCTCGGGCAGCTTGAGACTGCCCACGATCTTCTCCTCGGCGATGCGCAGCACTTCGTAATTCTTGACCAGGAGCAGACTGCCATCGCGCGCCCCGTTCAGACTGAGGAACTCGTTCGTGACCACCCCGGCCAGCTTGGAGCTCTGCCATTGTTGACCATCCCAGGAGCCGTAAAAATATCCCCGTTGCGCCACCCAAATGCGCCCGGTCCGATCCACGTAGCCATGATACCCTTGCCCTTTTTCCCCGGGCGGCTCGGGCAGTTCCTGGAATTGACCAGCCTGCGCCCGAAACACTTTGCCGTTGAAACTGGTCGCGCAGATCACGCCGGCGTTCTCACTGTAAGTTCGGACATAATCGGCGGTCCAACCGGGCTCGCGCCGAAAGGTGGTCCATCGGTTGGGCTCGCTCACGACCAACCCGCGCAGGGTGCTGACCCAAAGACGTTGGGACGCGTCCAAGTGCAGGTTGATGATGCCGGAGCTGGGCAATTCCGGTGTGTTCGAGGCATCGAAGACCGTGAACTTAAATCCATCGAAGCGCACCAGACCGTTGTAGGTGCCAAACCAAAGATACCCGTCCGGCGTTTGCACCATGGCCGTCGCCGAATTCTCCGGCAGGCCTTGATCGGTTTCCCAGGAGTCGATCAGATACTCCGCATCGCCGTAGGTTGCGGCCCCGCTCGCCTGCAGCAAGGCAGCCAGCGAAAAGGCCAGGGCGAGCACCGGAAGCCGCATCCACCCGAAACGCGATGGCTCCGACGCGCCTCTCGTCGTCAGGCGGGTTCGCGCGGATTTTCTGAGAAGTCTTCTGCCGTTCATGACCGCAATGGGCGTCCGTCTGCTGACGATTGCTGATCCGCTCCAACCTGCCGCCGGCCCGCCTCCGCTGACGATGGAGGTCACAAGTGAATTCTTTGTCGCGGCTGGCTCTTCAGCGGCTCAAGCAGTGTAGCACCACCCTGACTCGCCACAAGCTTCAAGACGCCTCCGGAGCCGAGGCATCGGCTCGCCCAACCCAACCCAACCCAGCTCAGGTGGGGCGAGACTCTGTCGAGCCCTGGAATCTCGGTCGGCAGGAAAGTCAGGGCTCGACAGAGTCTCGCTCCACCCAGGTTCATGGAGCGGGAACACCTCCAAAAACTGGACATGAGTTGGGGCCCTGAACCTGAAGGTGCGCTGGGGAGCGCGGGCGTCTCGCCAATAGTGTTCGGCGTCCCGCCGAACCCTCGTGGAGGTGGACCAGCTTGATTCCGGTCGGCGAGACGCCGACCGGTGCAGCCGGGACGGCCGCGCTCCTCACTCAAACGACCATGGCCGCTGGGCTGGTAGCCCACAGGAACGGGCAAGTTGCCCGTTCCACCCTGAACCCAACTGAATAGTAACGGCTCAGCGGGCCGCCCACTTCGCTTTCTCGCGCACGCCGACCTGGCTGAGGTCAATCGGCTTGAACCCCAGCTTCAGCGCGGGAGATTCCGGGCGCAGCCGAAAGTCGGACTGGGCCGGCGCGACAAAGAGGGGATCGGCGATCAACGAGTTCTGATCGTGATTCCGCTGCCGCCATTGCTCGAGCGTGGCTCCGGAGAACTTCATGGATTCGGCCGTCGCGCCGGGCCGGGCGTCGAAATAGATGTTCCGATCCATCTTGTAGTTGTCGTTCGACCAATTGCTGCCCAGGAGATTGCCGGAATCGAAATAGACAAGATTGTTCTCAAAGAGGAAAGAGATGTGCGGTTCCGCCCGAGTGCGCATCAACTGGCTTTCCTTGCCCAGCGCAAAGACATTATTGCGCACGATATTCTCGCGTCCGTAATGCTGATGGAACCCGGCGCTCTTCGTCCGATAAACGACGTTGTTCTCGAGGACGATGCCGGTGCTGCCCTCGTCCGTGTACAATCCCCAGCCGCCGTAGGTGAAGGAGTTGACGTCATGCACCAGGTTGTTGCGGATGACCGTGCCGGGCTGCGGACCGAGCGTATAGACCGCCCCCATGTCGCTCAGACGCCCTTGGCCGATGTCATGCATGTGATTGAACTCGACGATATTTCCCCGGCACAGCGATTCGCGATAACCCCAGGTCCAACCGACGGACACCGCCGTGTAATAGAGGTGATGAATGTGATTGTGCGCCACCCGATTGGTTCCGCTCTGGAGAATCAGCACCCCGATGGCCGGCGGATAAACCTCGCCCAGATGATGAATCTGATTGTCCGTCACGGCATGAGAATGACATTGCTCGAACGGGTCCGAACGACCGCCGGTTTCGCCCACTCGCACCCCGCCCGCCCCGAGATCCGCCATTTCGTTGCCGACCACCCGCACCCGCTGGCAGCCGCGCCCCAGCTCAACCGCGTAGCCGCCCAGATGGAGGAACCGATTGTCCTCGAACGAGCAATCGACCGCCCCTTCCGCCCGCACATCCCCCCGCACCGCGATGGCGGCTTGGGTGTCGGCGTGACCGTTCGGACCGAGCGTCCAATCGGTGAAGCTGAACGTCAGTCCGCGAACGACGACGTGTTGCACCGGCTTCTTCGCGGCCAAGTCGCCCTGGAGAATCATCAATTCCTGCAACCGCGGCGCGATGATCTCCGCTTGGGCCACGTCCTCGCCCGGCCGAGCCCAGTAGGTGACCACTCCGGTCTTGCGGTTCAAGTACCATTCACCCGGTTGATCAAGGGCGTCGGGCGCATTCTCAATGAAATACTGGGCGTTGTTTTCTTTGTTCGAAGGCCGGGGATCACCGGAGAGTGTCGCGACGCTGGCCGCTTCATCCACCGCCCGGATTTGCATCCGGATATCCGCCCAGGCCAAGAGCGCAATCACCTCGACGTCGCCATCGTCGGCCCATTCTTTTTTGATTTCGCCCGGCTTGAATTTCAGCTTCACCGGCTTGTCCTGGGGACTGGCGCCTTGAATGCGATAATAGCCTTCATTCGGCGTGCGGGCGCGCTGCATCCGCTGGCCGTTCACGAAGAGTTGCCGGAAGTACCCTTTGCCTTCCCGCACGGCCGCGACCTCCGCCTGCCAAAGCCCCGGCTTCCCCGCGACCGGTCGCCATCCCGTGAGTCGGCGCCCGCCGCTCAGGATCGGCTGCTCGTTTTCGAAGGCTGCGATCACCAAAGGTTGTTGAGCGCTGGCTCCCGAATCGTCCGGAGTCAACGTGACCGGCTCCGTCAATTCGTAGGTGCCGCCACGCCAAAGAATGGCAACTCCATCGCCAGCCTGACCGGCCTGACGGGCTTGCCGAGCGGCCTTCAGCGCAGCCGGCAACGTCGCGAGCGGGCCATCCTTCCCATCGGCGGACGCCTGGGCCAGCCGTCCGGACCATTGGTCATGGCCATTCGGAGCGAGATAAATCGTGGCCGGCTTCGCCATGGCCATGTTGGCCGTAAGCCCAGCAAAGACCGCGAGGAGTAACAAGGTGGATTTCATAAGTTGGATCGACTAACTCACATTCAGGTCGAGGAGATGCACCGTATAGTCCAGACGTTCGCCACGGCCCCCGCCTTCAATTTTCACGCCGGCTCGGTGACCAGTGCTGCGGTTCATGGAACGCCGCCTTTCGCTTGGCGCACGCTTGGGGACCATGAACCTGAAGGTGCGATGGGGAGCGCGGGCGTCCCGCCGAACACTCGTGGA
>CAYHFE010000384.1:0-7799 GCA_964355375.1 uncultured Verrucomicrobiota bacterium | reverse complement strand
GGCTTCAGCCGGTCGCCACATGAAAACCGGCTGAAGCCGGGACTCCATGCGTGGAACGGACAGTGTCCTGAGTCAAAATGAGAATTGCTATCCTCTTCGGGGAGCGGATTGACGGCGGAGCCGCGCGGCCCTAGCTTCCTTCCATGATCGACGTGACCGAGATTCAGCCAGCCGGCGTGGACCGTTTCGAAACGCGCCAGCCGATCCCCCCCGCGCGGCTCGACGCGCTCTCACGAGATATCCTGGCGTTGAAGAAAAAGCTCAAAGCCGTGATCCTGGCCCACAATTACCAAGTTCCAGAAATCCAGGACGTCGCCGATTTCGTGGGCGATTCCCTCGGTCTCTCCCAACAAGCCTCGAAAACGGAGGCTGAGGTTATTGTCTTTTGCGGGGTCCATTTCATGGCCGAAACAGCCAAGATTCTCAACCCTTCCAAAGTCGTGGTGCTGCCGGACCGAGATGCGGGATGTTCGCTCGAGGAAAGCTGCCCGGCATCGCAGCTCCGCGATGTGCAGCAGACCAATCCCAACCTTTGGACGATCGCCTACATCAATTGCAGCGCGGCGGTCAAGGCGATCAGCGACGTGATCTGCACCAGCGGCAATGCCGTGAAGATCGTCCGGGCGGCGCCGCCCGACCGCGAGATCTTGTTTGTCCCCGACGAAAATCTCGGCGCGTGGGTCATCGAGCAAACCGGCCGTCCCATGCGCCTCTGGCGCGGGAGTTGTTATGTGCATGTCGAATGGACGCACGCCAGCGTCGTCCGGATTCGCGAGGAGTTCCCCGGCGCGCCGCTGGTCGCCCATCCGGAATGCACCCAAGCGGTTCGTCTTTTGGCGGATGAAGTTTGTTCCACGGAAAAGATGGTCGCGTATTGCCGCCAGAGTTCCGCCAAAACGATCATCATCGCCACTGAGTCGGGGATGCTGCACCGCCTCAAGAAAGAATGTCCGGACAAACAATTCATTCCGGCGCCGACCGACAAATGCCGGTGCAACGAATGCCGGTTCATGAAGATGAACACGCTCGAGAAGCTCTACGATTGTATGACCAACCTCGCGCCGCGCGTCGAGCTGGACGCCGAAACCATCCGGCGCGCCCGACTGCCCATTGAGCGGATGCTCGAAATCTCCGCCCGCTGAGCCGTAACGGCATTTGAAATGGGTGGAACGGCCAACCTGGCCGTCCTTGGCGGCAACTTGCCGCCGAGTCTGGCACGGAAATGGGGGTGCTATCCGGCGAAGCTTCCGGGCGCAATGATTGTGGGCTGGTAGCCCACAGAAACGGGCATATTGCCCGTTCCACCCTTGGGCCAACTGCAACGAGACAACGGAGCGTCGGCCTTTTTAGAGGCATCAATGAACCCCCACCGCTTTGATCCGCTGGAACAGGACTGCCCTTTCCTCCGCTCACCCAGAGTAAGCGCGGACACGCGGGCGGCGTGTCCCTGCCTTGAGTTAATTGAACAACGAAGCCGGATTCTCCGCGCAAGAAACCTGTCGCCCACCCGGCAGGACATTCTGCCATTCGCCGCGCTGCCAGCGGCGCAAGCGATAGAGGGTGGCGAATTTGAAATCGGGCGCGGCCTCGCCTTGTCCACCGACCAATTCGCTCCCGCGCCGAACATTGTCCTGCATCCAGGCCGGCACAAACAAATGGAACGGATTGCGCCGGACTTCGCCGACGTGGAACGAGGTTCCGGCCACCATGTCCGCGACATCCTCGAGGCTGGACTCGATCATGAGATTCGGGTTGACCATCTGGCCCCAGTATTCCGTTTCTACGACGAAACACTCGAAGTCCTTGCCCAAACTGCGGAGCGCGTCCGTGACGAGGAGATGGGTCCCGATGTGCGAGCTGTTCCAGTCGTGTTCGTGGGGAAAGAAGACGATCTTGGGACGATGGCCGGCGAGAATTTCCGCGATGACGCGGACGGAATCGATCCAGAACGCGGGTTCCTGGTCGCGAGTTTTGGGATTGACCTTCTCCAGGCCGTTCGGACGGATCTGGAGGAGGCCGTAGCCCATGAAACCGCAGGCTTGCTGCAGCTCCCGGTAGCGTTCGACCTGGCGGTCTTTGCGGCTGCCCTGGGTCACCGCGACATTGATCACCCGCATCTGGCCTTCGCGCAGCAAGCGCAAGGGCAGCGCGCCGACGATGCATTCGTCATCCGGGTGGGGGGAGAAGATGAGCACCTTGGGGGCGGTGCCGGAGTTTTCGGGCCGGGGCACGGGAACGAACCCGCCCAAGGGCAGTGATCTTCCATCCTGAAGGAGGCGGAGGTACTGGCGGACGTAGTCTTGGTAGGCATTCATAATCTGCTTTCGAGGCAAGGCAGGCTCGCGGCGGCGATCGCCTGGCCATGCCGTTTGTCTTTTTCATCCGGGGTGTGAAATCCAACGCGCTCGGACAAATCCGGAAACTCCCGGGCCAGCACGTCGCGGGCACCGGCCAGGATCACATCGCCGCCCGGGCCGGATGTGACTCGGCCTAAAATGAGGACGTGATTGAATTCATAGAAATCCGTGAAATGAGCGATCTGGTATCCCAGATAAGTGCCCATGGTCTCGTAGATCTGACGCGCCCGTTCATCGCCGGACTGCATCAAGCCTTGCACCTGCTTCAGTTTTTCGGGGAGCGGGAGGGCGCGATCAATCTCGAGGCCGGCCGCGGACACCAATCGCCCCACACATTGCTGGGAGAAATACTGGGCACCGCATCCGTAATCGCCGGACCATTCATCGACGGCCGCGCTCGGGTTGTAATCGACCGGCACAAAAGCGAGCTCGTTCAACCACGACGTGATGTTGCCGTCCGGCGTGACGTAGCCTCCGGCCATGCTCGTGCCCAAGGCGATTCCCAGCACGCCGTTCTTCCCCATCGCCATGGATCCAGCCAGCGCCGTGACTTCGCCGTCATTGGCTACTTCGAAAGGGATCTGACCCCAAGCCTGTTTCATTTCCAGGAACAAGTTCTTGACCCGGCTATTGAACAGATCCAAGGGCACTCCACGGAAGAGCGACGCCACTTTAATGCGATTGTTCACGATCACGCCGGCAGAACTCCCGCCGATGGCATCGACCCGCGGCAAATGCGTCGCCGCCAGCTTCAGCGAGTCCATCACCTGATCGAAATGCCATTGCGGGTCGGTTTGCGGAACCGGGTTCCAAACAATCTCCTCGCTGAACACGCACTGGCCGTCGATTACGGCCGCGACTTTGCGGTCGCTTCCACCCAGGTCGAACCCGATGCGGCAGCCGTCCAGGTGCCGGCCGAGCGATTTGGTATCGGAGCGGGCGGGCGGCAGTTCCGCGGTCGGGACGATTTTAAAAGTCCTTTCATAGATCCGCTCCCCCATGATATGGGCGTCGAATTTGCCCGTCGCCGCCGATTGATAATAGCGCTGCAACTGTTCGCCGAGCGTCTTGGGACCTTGGATATGGACGCGGAAACCGCCCCGGGACCAGAGGAGAAACTTCACGAGCCGTTCGAGATGAATGAAGTTGCCCTTGGCCAACGGATGGCTTTCCGGAAAGACGTGCGTGGAAAAGTGAAAAATCGATCCGTCGGCTTGCTCGAGGGCCAGGCCAACCGCGACCCCGCCTCCGGCCGCACGCGCATGGTGGGTGAAGTTCCGATTGGCCAACACGGCCGGACGAAAGGCCGGGTCCAGAACAGGGGTGATTTTCGCCGCCACCAATTCCAGCCCTTGGTTATTCATGCTCATGGTAAGAAGTGTTTGAGAAGTCCATTCCAGCCGTGGAAGTCGAGATGACGCGACTCTGATTTCCGCGGAATTCGCGGCGGGCAGCGATGAGAACCTTGAGCCTTCTGAAGTCGCCTCCCCCTTTCCAAGGAGGCTCTTACCCAGGAAGTGAATCCCTGCCGGTATTCAACTCGATCGAATCTGCGTTCATCTGCGTTCATCCGCGATCAAATTGCTCTCGTGACGTTTACCCGTGCAATCCCGCGATGACGATCTCGAGGAATTCCCGCGCGCGCCAAGCCAGGTGATCGACCCCCGCCGGATCGGCTGGCCGGGGAACGACTGGCGCGAAAATATTCTCGCAACACAAAGGCATCTTCAAGCCCGTGAAGGCCACCGCCTGCAGCAGCCGGTAATGATCGATCTCGCCCCAGCCCGGACCGCAATCCTGGTCCGCGGGAAAGTTGCGATGATCCTTGATGCAAAAGCTGCGCACGACGTCGGCGCATATTCGAATGTCGGGAAGGGGATCGACATCGAGGTAATCCATGACATTGCCCGCGTCGTAGTTGACCTGGATCCCCGCATCGGCCACCTCGCGGATGATTTCCGCGCAAGCCGCGCCCGTCCCGGTGTTTCCGCCGTGCTGCTTGACCACGACCAGGACACCGTGATCGCGCGCGATTGGGCCCAGCGTCTTGAATCGCTCGATCCAGAGCGAACGGCTGCTGCCCTCGGTGTGCCCGAAGGTCAAGACCTGCGGAATCCGCGCCGCGGCCGCCTGACGGATTCGGTTCGTCAAAATCTCGACGCCGTTCTTGGCCTCCGGATAAACCGTGGAAAACATCAGCAGCGGCTCCAGGCCCAGGTCGCGGCATCGATCACCGAGCTCCCGGGCTTGGGTGGGCGGTGCCTCTGCCGCCAAAACTGGCGTCTGACGCCCATCCGCTTCCCGATGCGTGGTGCCCCAAGCGACGTATTTGTAACCGGCGTCGTGCAGACCGCTCAAGGCCCGCTGCAGCGGAAACGCCGCGTAAGGCAGCGTCATGCAGGCAACCTGAAACTCGGTTTTCTGGCCGCTCGCCACCCCGAGACTCTTCCCTATTCCCAGCCCACCAACGAGGGCCGCCAGCGGCAAGCTGGTCGCCGTCCGGTTCAGAAACTCTCGTCGAGACCATTCGTGTGCATTCATTTCAGAAAGGCGGAGGCCAGCATAGCGCGGCTCGGCTTCGACGCAAGCTCCCACCATTCACGACCGATCGCGCATCTCTCCATCAACCGCCAGGTTTTGAACTGGCGCAGTCCTCGGCCGCTTTGGGAGCGCTCGGCCAAAGCGCCGGAGGGCCGGCGCACTCCAAAGCGCGGCCGCGCAAGACCCCGGTTCATGAATCCAATGCATGTCACGACTGAAAGGGAAGCTTCACGTTCCATTCCCACCGTTTCATAAGTGAATGCTCTTCGGGTTGTCCGATCGATTTCATGGGTTGGATTGTCCGGGGAATCCCGACCGTCTCTCCCTCAACTTGGTCCAGCTCATCACCACTTCGGCTTTTGATTCATTCCGTACCATTTCATGAGCAACTTCTGCCGTCCGGTCGGCTGGAGGGCGGGCTTCAGATTCTCTCGATCCTCGGTGTGCTCAACGCTCCAGCCTGACCATTCGCGGAAGGCGTGATAGGACCAATCCCACCCTTGCCCTTCAAAAAGATCGATGACATCGCTCAAGTAGCGCTCGGCGCTGTGGTCAGGCGCCCAGCGAATGGCGCTGAACTCGCCGATGTAAATCGCGACGTTCCAGGTCTTCTGAAACTCGATCACAGGCCCGAGCGCTCTCGCCAGCGCGGCCCGGTCCCAGAAGGCATTTTCGATCTGGCCCGGATAGCGGTATTCCTTCGCTTGGTTACCAGAGACACCTTGATGGGTGAACTGGCCGGGCACATACATGTGGACGCTGTAAACCACCTTCGGCGCATCAATGGGGGCGAATCCAGCCAATGCCTCTGGGCCACCCCAGTTGTTCGGCTCCACGATGATGGCGTGAGTTGGGTCGATCGCGCGAATGGCCCGAGCGGCCCGTTCCGCCAAGCCATGCCAGTCATCGCACTCCTCCTCGACCACTTCTTCCACCGGCTCGTTGGCCAGATCATAAGCCCAGAGGACATTGGAATCTTTGTAACGAGTGGCCATGCGTCGCCAGCCTTCGACAAAGTGATCCTGAACCGATTTGCTCGTGAAAAGGCTGCCATCCGAGCCGACATAGCCGCTGGTGGTGGGTTTGCCGCCGAACGGCGAATGCAAATCAAGGACAACGTGAAGGCCGTACTTCTGGCAGAGCGGCAGGGCGGAATCGAGGCGCTTGAGTTCGCCTTCGAGCCATTGGTCATACTCGCTGGCCGAGGCAATCTTCGCGGCCGGACCGTAGCGGATCAGTTGCCATCGGATGACGTTGACGTTCCAGTCCCGGCCCAGAGTCCGCAGACCGGCTTCGTCGATGTTGGGTGAGATCATCGCCCCGCGCAGACGCGGCAAGTCATGACCCCGGAAGGCCGGACCTGTCGGTGCGCGGCGCGGCAGCGTCACCGGAGACTTGCCCACGACGAAGCGCACATCATCGAACCAGACTCGGCCGCTGACGTTCTCCAAGCCCAGGGACAGCGACATGTTTGTGGCCTCCCGGGGCACGCGCACGGAGAAGGAGAGTTTCCTCCAATCGAAGCTGCCCACATCCACGGTGGCTTGCGTCCAGGATTTGCCGGAAGGCGATTCGATCGGAGTCATGAACTTGATGCCATTCCAGGACTGCGGTTTCGGCGAGATGTTCTCGGCCTTGACCATCGCGTAACCATAGACGGTGTAGCCGCGCATCGGTTCCACCGGCAGGCGAATGGTCACAATGCTGGATCCGGGAGCGGTTCGTTCGACGCACAGCGCTTGACCCCCTTGAAAGCCGGGTTGGAGCTGTCCCCCTTTCCATGTTTGAAGCGCGTCGGGGCCTTCGAAGTTGGACTGGAAAAAGACGTGTCCGCGGGACAACGGAGCGTCTTCCGCCAGACAGGAGAGGGCGAGAGCCATCGTCAGAACAAAATGAATCATCCTGAATCCGGCGGTTGAGGAACGAGAAAACCGCAGATGGACCCAGATAGCCGCAGACAAGACGGGGAAAGCAGCGCTCACCCACGAGGTGAATTCCTGCCGATCTTCAACTGGTTCGCCTCGGCGTTCATCTGCGTTTATCTGCGGTTGAATTGCTTTTTTTTGGATCATGGGTTTCATTTCGATTCCTCGGTGGAGTCAATTGCGTTCAAGGTGAACGAGCCTGTCGGCGATTATCGGATTTAGAGTCAAGATTTCGAGACCACATTCATTGCCACCTGGGCCTGATCGCCGGCGCGGTTGGTGATGCGGGCGCTGCCGCGCAGCCGATTGCCGAAAATCAGCGCCGCGTCCACTTCGGGTTCGATCTCAATCTGCGCTTTGCCTTTGTCCATGAAATCGCAGGCGGTCACGGTCAACCCGCCGCGTTTGGCGTGGAGGCAGGGAGCATTCACCTCTTTCTTGGCCCACGAAATGAAGTGGCAGCCATTGAAGGTGGTGTGGCCGACGCCTTCGAGAACGGCATGACGATTGGTCGTCGGCACACCCCAGAACCCGCAGGCCGTAAACTTGACCGGGCCGCGATTGGATTCCTGAATTTCAATCCCCGCCATGAACTGACCGTTCACGAACGAGAGCCCGGCGTGGTCCTGACAACTCTCCACCCGCACCGCGGTCGGGCCGATGTCCGAACCGCATTGGGTCAGCACGCAATTGGGCGCCCCGGCTTTGGTCTTGACGAATTGAAAGCCGACGCGAAAGCCGATGCAAAAGCAGTTGAACAGATATTCCCAGTCGGTGCGGCCGATGATGAAGGCGATGCCTTGCTCGCGAGTGAATTGGCCAAGATCGCCTTCCCAGCCCCCCCAGAATGGCCAGAAATGGACGTTCTCAACCCGGCCCACATCAAAACACTGATCGATGAACAGTCCCCGATACAGCGGTTGAGCGTAGAGTCCGCTGATCCAATGCCGTCCGGCTGGGCGAGTTCCAAAGTCCC
>CAYHFE010000383.1:0-7838 GCA_964355375.1 uncultured Verrucomicrobiota bacterium | reverse complement strand
GTTAGGCAAAAAGACCGGAGCGCCATCGGGAGAACAGGCGCGGTGGAGTGGCCCAGGCGGAGAAATCAACCCGGCCGGAAGGAACCGCTAATTGTCGCTCGGTTGATGTCGCTGCAATCCGACCGAATGGGCGATGTCGTCGAATTCCTTGGGCGAAACCTCTTCGAGAGACTTCCCTTTGGCGGTCAGCTTCTCGTTGATCTTGATCGCCTTCTCGGTCATCAGTTCATGGGTTTCTTGCGTGCCGCCCACCAAGGCAAAATTTGGCCCGGTCGTCACTCGCTTATGTCCATCCGAGTCGAGACCGACCCCGAGAAGCACGGCCTTGGCGGGCCGTTTCTTGGGGCCGGGAGATTTCGACATGAGAGGAAACTATGTATTCCGATATCCAAGTCAAGCCGACTCTGGTTCAGAAGATGTTCGAGATGCTGCGGCATCCGTCATGGCCACAAAAGCAGGTTGGCAATTCTCATTTTAGCCCAGGGCACTTTCCGCTCCACGCATGGAGGCCCGGCTTTAGCCTGTTTTAAACACTGTTTGGATCCAAGCCACGGCGTGGGACGAGGTCCTTGGATTTTCGGAGAAAAAAAGCCGTTCCGCATCGCACGGAACGGCATTACTCAGCCTGCGCAGATTTGACCCGCTCAGGCTTCAAAAGACTTCCCGCAGCCACAAGACTGCCGGGCGTTGGGGTTCGAAATCTTGAACCCTCCACCATTCAGGCTGTCCACGTAATCGACCACCGCGCCCTGGAGATAACCAGCGCTGAATGGATCGATGACGACCGGAACACCGAGACATTCGACGGCCACGTCATCGGCCCGTTTTTCGTCGAAGACCATCCCGTACTGCAGTCCCGAACAGCCGCCTCCCTCCACATAAACCCGCAAACCCCGCCCGGTGCTTTCCGATTCTTGGGCCAGAAGAGTCCTGACGTGGTCGGCGGCGCTCTCAGTCAGACTGACAACCCGGGAAAGTGTCTCAACGCCAGCATTCATATTCTGCTGCCAACGTAACCGCCACCCCGGTGAGTGTCAAACAGAAGTCCGAATCCCCGCGCGAGTCCGGCGGAGCGCGCCCTGGTTTCACTTCGGGGTTTCTTGATTCAGTTCGCCGATCTTCTTCTCCCAGGTCTCACGCAGGGCCGGCAACTCCACCGCCAAGCGCTGGTAGAGCCCGACCGCATCGCCCGTCTTCTGCAGACGAATCGCCAACGGGCCGAGCGCCAGTCCGGCTTCCTTCACCCAGAACGGATCGAGTCGTTCGCCGAGTCTCAACTCCAACACGCCATGTCCGTAGATGATATCCCGGTATCGATCCCAGGCCGCCTCAAGCAGCGCCTTCCGCTCGCCGGCGGCTTGGGGGTCATTATTCAGCCGAAGTTCCGCTTGCCGCTCATACACCTTGGCCAGTCCATAGGCGGCTTGACTCCGCGCCGACACGCCGGCCGCTGCCGACTCCAGAACGCGGTGCCATTCGTTGGTCGCCTCCGCGTAGCGCTTGGGATCCTGGGTGGCGAATTGGAAATGGCAATCGGCGATCCGCCCTCGGGCGAGCGGTCCAAGGCGTCCCGCGGCGGCATAATTGGTCACGTAAGAAAAGGCGACGATGGCATTGAGAAACCGATCCAGATTATTCGTGCTCCCGGGTGGCGGCAGATCCGCGATCGAGACTTCGCCCAAAAGAAAATAAGCCTCGGGCAGAATTCCGGCGGGGCAATTGCGCTCCGCGAGCAAATTGGTCAGGTAGAAACGGGCGTCGGTCGGCTTTTGCCGCAGAAAGGCCGACTTGGCCGCCATCAGCCACGCGTGGTATCTGAGGTCGCCCATGGCGGCGTTGGTGCTTTGAAACAGCGTCTGGTAATACTTCTCCGCTTCCTTGTAGTCGGCGCCCCCTTGCCGATAGAAGTAATCCGCCACCCAGAGTTGCGCCCACGGCACTTTGGGATCGGCGGGAAATCGGGCCACAAAATTCGTGTAGAGCACGAAGGCATTGGTCTCTTTGTCCGCCCGATAATTGACCCAGGCGCGTTCGAACTCCGCCTGCGCGGACAAAACCTGGTTCGAGTACCGCGCCACCCATTGATCGAGGCCGCGGAGGGCTTCCGGCCAGTTCAATTCCTGGACGTAGGTCCGCGTCATGAGCAGCCGCGCCTCGGGCAAGAGTGGAGACTCGGTGAAGCGCTTCTCGAATTGCCGCAAACTCTCGCGCGCCTCGAGGGCATGGTTGTGATTGAGCAGAGTCTGGCTCAAGGTCAACAGGGCATCGTCGAGCAAGGCACTGTTGGGAAAGTCGGCGCAGAGCTTTTCCCAGGCTTTTTTCGCCTCGGGAAAACGATCCAACTCGAGCAGGGCGCGGACCATCTGATAGAGCGCCTGATCGAAGCGATCCTTCTTGACGAACGCGACTCGGGCAAACCGCTCGAACAACGCCTCGTATCCCTTGACCGCGTTCGCGTAATCCCGCTGCTCAAACAGGCAGTCCGCGACCTTGAACCAAGCGAGGGCCTGGTCGTCCGAAATGGGCAGCCGTTCCGCCGCGGTCTGAAACGCCTTCTGGCATTCTCCAAACCTCGCCGGGACATCGCCCAAGCGAGCCTCCTCCCACAGGCACCAGCCCCGATTCAGCCAGGCCTTTCCCACCCAAGAGCTGTTCGTGAATGTGTTGATGATCAGATCAAACTGCGCCCGGGCCCGCCGCAAGGCATTGGTGGCCCAAGCGGGCTCAGCCCGCAGCCCAGTCAACGGAACGGGATCGGCCAGGGCGTGAAACTGTTTCAAATGGAGCTCACCCAGGGTCAGGAAGGCCAGGTCCAGATCGGGATCTTGCGGAGATTGCGCGGCGAATCCGGCGAGCCGCGCGATCGCATTGGTCAAGCGATTCTGACTGACTTCGAGCGCCACGGTCTTGAGCACGGCCTGACGGCTTTGCCCGGACGGAATCCCTTTGAGGCTCACGATGGCCTCATAGGTTTTGATCGCCGCTTCGGGCTGAGTGGTTTCGAGAATGGCGCCCTGGAACATCAGCGAGGTGGCCTGAAGGACCGGATTGGTCGCGGCCACCGCCAGCGCTACCAGATTCGTCACCCGCCGCAACGCGTCTTCCGATCTCCGATTCGCCAATTGACTGCTCGCGATCAAGAACTGGCGGCGCCAATCCAATTCCGGAGTCAACGCGTGACGCGCCAGATCGGTCATGGCCCGCTCGGCCGCGTCGTAGTTCTTCTGCTCGAAATAGGCGTCGCCCAGCAAGAGGTAACCCCGGACCACATCGAGGTCGTTCGTCTGCCCCAAGGCCGCCTGCTGAAAGGGGCCCGCGGGATTCTTCAGCAGCTCCTCGACCCGCTTGAAATCATTCAGTTTGAAACGAGCGTCCGCCTCGCCGTAGCTGGCTCGCAGCCGCAACGGTGACTGGGGAAACTCCCGCACCAAACTCGCGTAAGTGGAGGCCGCACCCGCATGGTCACCGTTCTTAAACTGGGCTTCGGCCAGCAGATAACGGTAGCGATCCGCGAGCTCTCCGGCGGAGGCCATCCGAGCGGTCAGCAAATCCGCCACCGCCGCGTACTTCTTCAGTTCGAAACGGCACTGCGCCTGCCGCAGGACCGCCTCAGCCCGCCTCGGCGAATCGGGGAACTTGCTCAAAAAGCCGTCCAACGCCCGCTCCGCCCAGTCATAATTCCGGTCCTCGAAGGCGCTCGCCGCCGCTTTGAAGGCGGCGTCCCCGAGCGGACTGTCGGCCGCCCGCGTCGGGGCGACGGCGAGCCAAAGACACAGGAGACCAAGGAGGAAGTGAAACCTCCCACAGGCGCTAGGCAAAAGGTGGCAATTCATGGACTTGATCCGGCATCGTTGGCGGTGCGAGCGCGGTTGTCAAATATTGTCCGGTCGAGCTCGACGCGCATTGCGCGACCTGCTCCGGGGTTCCTTCCGCGACAATTCGGCCGCCCCCATCTCCGCCTTCCGGCCCCAAATCGATGATCCAATCCGCCGTCTTGATGACATCGAGATTATGCTCGATCACCAGCAGCGTATTTCCTGGCGTCCGCAATTTGAAGAGAACCTCCAGCAATTTTGCCACATCGTGAAAATGCAGCCCCGTGGTCGGCTCGTCCAAAATGTACAAAGTCTGCCCGGTGGACTTGCGGCTCAGCTCCGCGCCCAGCTTGATTCTTTGGGCCTCACCTCCGCTCAGGGTGGTGGCTGACTGGCCCAGGCCGATGTAACCGAGCCCCACTTCCGCCAGCGTCAGACAAGGGTCATAAATCGGCGGCACGGCCCGAAAGAAACTCACCGCCTCATCGACCGTCATGGCGAGGACGTCAGCGATGTTCATCCCTTTGTAGGTGATCTCGAGGGTTTCGCGATTGTAGCGCCGACCGTTGCAGGACTCGCACGTCACATAGACCGGCGGGAGAAAATGCATCTCGATCTTGATCAAGCCATCGCCCTGGCATTTCTCACAGCGGCCGCCCTTGACGTTGAAACTGAAACGCCCCGCTCCGTAACCGCGAATCTTGGCCGCGGGCAGGCCGGCGAAGAGTTCCCGGATATGGTTGAACATGCCCGTGTAGGTGGCTGGATTGCTCCGGGGCGTCCGGCCAATCGGAGCCTGGTCAATGACGATCACCTTGTCGAGGTGCTCGATGCCATGGAGAGCGCGATGCGCCCCGGGGCGTTCTTTGGATCCGTACCATTGCCGAAAGAGGGCGCGGCAGAGGATATCATTGACCAGCGTGCTCTTGCCCGAGCCGCTCACACCGGTGACACACGTCAGGGTTCCCAGGGGGATCCGGACGTCGATATCCCGCAAGTTGTTCTCCCGCGCCCCGAGGATCTCCAACCAACCCCGCCCGGAGGACGGAGGAACGCGTCGGCGCGGGACGGGAACCGTCAGCTCGTGCCGGAGGTACTGGCTGGTCAGGGACGATTTATGGGCGAGGATTTCCGGGAGCGTCCCGGCCGCGACAATTTCCCCGCCGCGCACGCCGGCCCCCGGACCGAGGTCGATGATATAATCCGCCCGGAGGATGGTATCTTCGTCATGCTCCACCACGAGCACGGTGTTGCCCAGGTCGCGCAATCCCTCCAATGTCTTCAAGAGACGTTCGTTGTCCCGTTGGTGCAAGCCGATGCTCGGTTCGTCCAGGATATAAAGGACACCGACCAGCCCCGCCCCGATTTGCGTGGCCAACCGGATGCGCTGCGCTTCCCCGCCGCTCAGGGTTCCGCTTTCTCGATTCAAGGTCAGATAACCCAAACCCACGTTCCGCAAAAACCCGAGGCGCGAGCGCACCTCCCGGATGATCTCACCGCCGATCTTCTGTTGAAAATCAGTCAGCCGCAGACTGGCAAAGAACTCATCAGCCGCCGCCACCGACAGCCCACACACCTCCATGATGGAGAGCCCGGGAAGGGCCGCCGCGCCCGGCGCGGATTCGGGCGGGCTGGGCCTCCTCCCGGAAGGGTCGCCGCCGCTGGGCTCCGTCGGATTTGAAACCGGAGCTTTGAATCTCGAACCGATCTCGACATCCCCCAAGGTCACCGCCAAAATCTCCGGCTTGAGCCGCCGGCCACCGCAGGCGTCGCAATCCTGCGGGCTCATGAACGCTTTGAGGCGGTTCTTGGTGAATTCACTTTCGCTCTCGCGGTAGAGACGCTCGAGGTGGGGAACGACGCCCTCAAACGGGCGCTGGACGGCGCTGGATTTTCCGGCTCGCCAAAACTGAAAGCTGATCTCCTTCTCCCCCGATCCTCGCAGCAACACTTGTTTGAACCCCTCCGGAAGCTTCTTGAACGGCATCTCCAGACTCTGTTCGTAATGCTGCGCCACCCCGCGAAGCAGACTCTTGTAATAAACCACCATCCGCTTGCCCCCGCGCCGCCAGGGCAGGATCGCGCCCTGCTCCAGTGATTTCTCGGCATCCGGCACGATCAATCCCGAGTCAAAGACCAGCTTCTGTCCCAGCCCGTGGCAGACCGGACAGGCCCCGAAAGGAGAATTGAAGGAAAAATGCTTGGGCGTGAGCCGATCAAAAGTCAGCCCGGTCGCCGGACTGTACATCCGGTTGGAATAGAGCGTCTCCTGCCAGGTGGCGGTGCTCGGGTCTCGGGCACTCTCGCGCGACGCGGTCGATCCTGGGAGGCGGGGCGAGACGGCCGCCTCCGGTGGCTGATGGAGAACCAGCAGGATTCCCTCCCCCCATTTCAAGGCCGTTTCCACCGAGTCACCCAGCCGGACGCGAATGCGTTCGTCGATCACCAAACGATCCACGACCACCTCGATCGTATGCTTCTGCTTCGCGTCCAGGCGCACTCGGACATTGCTGGCCAGCTCGAGGAGTTGCCCATCGACGCGCGCCCGGACAAATCCCTCGCGGGCCAGTTTCTCGATCACGTCGCGAAACTCGCCCTTCTGCTCGCGCACGACCGGAGCGAGCAGCATGACCCGAGTCTTGGCGGGCCAGGCCAGGATCCGATCCACGATGTCGCTGGTCGTCTGGTGCGTGATGGGCTCGCCGCTGACCGGACAGTGGGGCTGGCCGACATTGGCAAAGAGAAGCCTCAGGTAATCGTAGATCTCGGTCGTGGTGGCGATGATCGACCGCGGATTCGTGCCTGAACTGCGCTGCTCAATGGCGATGGCGGGCGACAAGCCTTCGATGTAATCCACCTCCGGCTTCTGCATTTGATCCAGGAATTGGCGGGCGTAGGCGGACAACGACTCGACGTACTTGCGCTGTCCCTCCGCGTAGATCGTGTCAAAGGCCAGCGACGACTTCCCGGAGCCGCTCAGCCCCGTGATCACGACCAGTTGGTCGCGGGGGATGCTGAGCGTCAGATTCTTCAAATTGTGCTCACGCGCCCCGCCGATCTTGATGAATTCCTTCGCCATACGACTATTTCCTGAATCCCGCAGCCCGGCAGAGTACTCGAGCGGGCGCGGACTGCAAAGAGCGTTCTGTCGGGATGCGTTCGAGATTCCACAAAACCTTAAAAACACATTGGAAAAGAGATCCGGAGTCGCTAGAGTCCGGGCGCCATTATATGAAAAGTAATCTCCTGCCGAATCTGCTCTTGGGGTTGCTGCTCTTCAGCGCCCTCACCGCGGCCAGCCTTTGCCTGACCTACGTTCAGTCGATGCGGACGCTGCAAAGACTCCAAGCGCAAGCCGCGGCGATCAGCCAAAACCGCACCATCATTCAGCAGTTGCTCCTCGAATCAATCGAGTACGGGAAGACCAATCCTGAGATGGCCAAGATTCTGGATCAGATCGGGATCAAGATGAAAACGGCCACCGGTGAAGCTCCCGCGAAATCGGTCAAGAAATAAGCCCTATGACTTCACCCGAAAAAACCCAGGATTCGAATTCAGGCTCCGCCGTTTCGCTCGCGGAACTGCAGCAGTCTCATCGTTCGCTGCGAACGTCCCTCAATCTGGTGGCGCTCTCGCTTCTGATCTTGATTGGCGGCCTCTCGATCCTCCTGCTCCGTGATGTCAGCCAAGCCCGCCGGCAATTGAAGGAGCTGACGCAAGTCGTGGACAACTACACCACGAACAGCCGGCCGGCCATGCTCGAGATCCGGGACCGTCTTTTCGAATTCGCCAAGACCCACCCGGACTACAGCCCCACCTTCGTCAAGTATTTCAACCCCGCAAACACTCCCGCGTCCGCCCCCTTGCCCGCATCCGGCCCCGCGGACTCCACGGCGAGTCCCATTCGCATGCCCAATCTGCCGGAGAAATGAAGATCAAGCCTCAGCCCTAATTATTCAGACAGCAGCGGGGAGCACACGCGCCCTCGCGTGTCCCGACCGGCGCCTCGCCGGTCGGAACGGA
>CAYHFE010000382.1:0-7840 GCA_964355375.1 uncultured Verrucomicrobiota bacterium | reverse complement strand
GGCTATCGGCTTGCGAGAATCCGCACCAACCGGGATCCGAGGACGCAGGCCATGAGGAGAAGGCTGGCTCCCGAGACATGGGAAAAACGCAGCAGGGTCCGCTTCGAGAATCGTCCTTGCCCCAATGAGACGACGAAGCTCAGGAAGACGAACCAGGCGAGCGCCCCGGCGGACATACCGATGACACAGGCAAGCTTGCTCGGGCCGGAATCCTCGATCCATTCGTGCGAAATGAACGTGGCGCAAAGAGTGATCCAAAAAAGCAGCGTGCTGGGATTGCCTAGCACCCGGACGAAGCCGGTCATGAAGGCGGTATGGGGATGCAATCGATGTTCGACCCGCTCCACGTTCTTCGTCGTTTCCGGAAGGTCTTTGACCAGGAGATATTTTAGCCCGAGGTAAAGCATGGCCAGGAAGCTGAGAAGCTCGATCGTGGCGTGCAGCAGGCCGGAGGTGAAACGCCCGGCAAAACCCGCAAAGGCGATTCCGCAGTAAATCACGTCCATAACCAAAGCCCCCAGCCCGATCAAAACAGCCCAACGAAAACCGCGCACCGCTCCTTCGTTGATGATGGCGAGATTGATCGGCCCAACCGGAATGGAGATGAGGAAACCGCTCACTAATCCGATGACGCCGGCGATCAGAATGGGGGAAATCTCTGTCATCAAGGCGGGTTAGCCGCTCTCCGGATGATCTTCGGCTTCGTCTTCGATTTCTTGGCGGACCCGGCGCGAGATGCGCGGGCGGACGAATCCATAAACCAGATAGGCCGTGAAGAGCAGGGGAAGGACGAAGGGGAGGATTTTATCGCGCAGGACCAGGAGCAGGCCGATGAACAAGATGGAAACCACCATCTTGGTGAACGGACGGGTCGCCCGAAGATCGAGGGTCTTGAACGACGGATATTTTCGCTCGCTCACCATCATGACCGAGAGCAGGACCAGGATGACGGGCAAGACGTAACGCCAGGATCCCTTGGCGAAGTCACGATCTTCCCACCACATGATGAAGAGAGTCAGGGAGGCCACCAGGCCCGCCGCCGCCGGAATGGGAAAACCGGTGAACTCCTTGCCGCCCCCGCCCCCCGCCATGCTGGCCAGGCAGTTGAAGCGGGCGAGCCGCAAGGCGCCGCAAATCAGGTAGATCGAGGCGATGAACCATCCGACCTCGGCATGCTCCACAAAAACGTCCTTGAGCACGATTCGGTGCACGAGGAAGGCGGGCGCGGCTCCGAATGAAATCAGATCGGCCAACGAATCGAATTCGCGGCCAAAGGGGCTCTCCGATCCCCCCATGCGCGCGACCCGTCCGTCCAACAGATCGAAGATGCAGGCCAGCAGGATGAAAAAGAGCGCGTTGCGGATGACGGAGTTGAAATTCGCCGCTCCGATGTCGGCCTCGACGATCTTGGTCAAGGCCACGAACCCGCAGAACAAGTTGCCCGCCGTCATCAGATTCGGCAGCAGGTAAATCTTCAGCTTGGGCGGGTCGTCCGGCGAAGCCGATTCATTTTGATGGGAATTGGGCACGCCTCAAATTCGTCGGGCCACGATGGTTTCGCCGCCTTTGACTCGGTCCCCCAAACGCACTTGGACCGTGGAGGTGAGGGGGAGATACAGGTCCACTCGAGAGCCGAACTGAATCAAGCTGATGCGCTCGCCCCGTGCCACCAGGTCATGGCTTGAAATCCAGGGGATGATCCGCCGGGCAATGAGTCCGGCGATCAAGCGGACCCCGATTTTCTCTCCGGGCCGTTCGCTCGACTCGAGACCGATCAGGACGTTCTCGTTGAGAGAACTGGAGTCGGTGCGCATGGCATTCAGAAATTGGCCGGGCTTATGGCGAAGGTGAACCACGCGGCCGGCCACGGGAGCCTGCTGCACATGAACGTCGAAGACGGACAGAAATATGGAAATCCGTTTGCAGGCGCCTCCCATGAATTCCAGTTCCGTCGTTTCATCGATCACATCGACTCGGCCGTGCCCGGGGGCGACGATGGCATTTGGGTCTTTGGGCACGACCGGGTCGGGATCGCGAAAGAAATTCACGCAAAACGCGGCGAACAGCACCCAGATCGAGACCAGGGTTATGGCCATGGCTCCGATGGCCGCGCTGATCAGCGTCGCCAGGGCGCCGGCCGCCAGGAGCAAAACCAAAATCACCAAGGTTCCCAGAATCATGCGGACTCCGGCTTGTCTGGCTTGGCCAGCGTGTTTCATAGGGCTCATTGTAGTTCGGTCGTGGGTCTTGGAAAGTCGATAATCAAGGCGGCAAATCGGACATTTTCTTTTGCCCTCGGCGGATCAGGCGATAGACTGAACTCGTGATGAGCGCGGCTTGGCCGGCCTCGGAGGGTGGATGGCCGGGATCGCGCGCACGGTGTCACGAAGATGAAGAACATTGTCTATTTTGACCTGGAAACGCAGAAGTCCGCCGACGAGGTCGGTGGATGGAATAACATTCGTGATATGCTCATGAGCGTGGGCGTGACCTACAGCACGCAGCGGGGCGGATATAAGATCTATGGCGAAAAGCAGGTCAACGATCTGATCCAGGAGTTGCTCCGGGCGGACTTGGTCATTGGATTCAATAATCTCCGTTTTGACTACGAAGTGCTCCACGGCTACAGCGTCCTGGATTTACGGCAAATTCCGACCCTGGATATCTTGGTCGAGCTGCAGAAGGCGATCAACCATCGTTTGTCGTTGGATGCCGTGGCCACCTCGACCCTGGGAGTCGAGAAGACGGCGGAAGGGATGCAGGCGATTTACTGGTTTCGGGAAGGCCGGTTGCTCGAGATCGCCGAGTACTGCTGTTACGACGTGAAAATCACCCGGCTGGTCCACGAGTACGGAGTCGCCCACAAACAGTTGTTTTACCGGAATCGATTCGGCCACAAGACCGCCATCCCGGTGGCGTGGTGACGTTAGCGCCGGCTCATCGCCATGGCGGCGGCATTGGTCTTGCGCAGCCGTCCGGAGAGTTCCCGGGCCACGTTGCGCATGACGACCGTGCCCAAGTGAGGTTCCCGTTGGGCCAGTTCGTTGAAGGCCGTGCGCTGGATCACCAGGAGAATGCTCGGACACGTGGCGGCGGCTTTGGCCACGCGGGCTGCTCCATCGAGAAAGGCCAATTCTCCGAAGATCGCGCCGTGCTTGATTGAAGCGATCGGCTCTGATTGCTCCTCCAGAAAGATATTAATCCCGCCGCGCATGACGACGTAGGCTTCTTTGCCGAGATCCCCTTTATTGAAGATGATTTCGCCAGCCCGAAACAGCTTCTGAGTGAAGAGGAGGGCGATTTTTCTTAGTTCCCCATCCCCGAGTCCGTCGAAGATCGGCAATTCGCGGAGCAAATTGATGATGGCGACGCCGACCTTCTGGTCGCAGAAGTTGCGATCGACGATGTTCACGATGGCGCGGGCATGTGGGGTGAATTCGGAATCGTCGGCGGAATAGACCATGTTCAATTTAACCAACTTGACGACATCCGTGAAACTGCCGTTCTGGAAGGAGAACTCCGGAAGGTAGGCGATGGGGACGAATCCTAGTTGCTCCGCGGTCTTCAGCAGTCGCGGCGCCGTCACCAGTATATCCACTTCGACATAGACCGCGCTCAGTTGTTCCTGACTGATCCGGAGGGCTTCACGGAAGAGCGCTCCCATGGAAAGGTCATCTTGGGAAAACGATTGGAACAGCCGGACGAAGCGGTCGAACGGGTCAAAGCAGTAAGCCAGCCCGGCCACGATCTGTCCCTCTCGCCGGGCCAGGATGGCGCGAAACGACGTGCTCGAGCTGGTGCGCAGATAGCCGAAGCCCATGTTGAAGGAGCCTGACACTTCGGTTGGCCCGTCCGTGGGTTGGACCTGGAGCCGGGAGCCCTTGAACTCGTCAAAAGTCGTATCGACAAACTCGATCTCGGTCTGCAAGGGGTAGCCAACCGTTCCATCCCGGACCGAGATCGGATTGGGAATCTTGAGGCTGGTCAGGGCGGGGCCGGCCAATTCGCGGACTTGTGGCAATGATTCGGATAACGGCAGGCGAATGACCGGGTCGGGTCGGGCCAATCGAACGTAAAACAACGTGCCTTCCCGCAGCCGGGTCATGTGCTTATAGGGTTGGAAGCCGACGCACGAGTATCCGAGCTTCTCATAGAGAAATTGTTGCCGGTGATCTCCCGCCAAGACGCGGGCGACGGCGTGCTGGTGACGCGCGACAATCAGTTCGTTGACTTTCTTGAGCAGTTCGCCCGATGAGCCATCCGCGTAACTGTCGGGCCGGACCAAATGCCGGCCCAAGTTGGCAATGGGATTGAAATTGCTCGGCAACGGAGCCAGAAACGAAATGCTGGACCAGAGCAGGCCTTGGTTCTCCAACACCCAGGTTTCGAGTTCGATTCCCGGACTGAACTGAGTCATGGCCCAGGCCAGATTATAGACGTTGCGGTCGGGATAATCCTCGCCCAGCGTGGCTTTGAGCAGTTCGATCCATTGCGGGGCGTCTTCAATTGTTGCCTCTCGTATGATCATGGCCACGGGAAGAATACACTAACAAACTCTGAGAACCGCCCATCCGGGAAACCGGGCGTTTCCTCGGTCTGGTGTGGTGCCCGCGACAGGACTTGAACCTGTACGATGTTAATCACTAGAACCTGAATCTAGCGCGTCTGCCAATTCCGCCACGCGGGCTACCTTATCACAAATGACTTACGAATGTGGTTCCGTGTCCACGTTGACTTTGTGCTGGTATTTGTGCTAGTTTAACGGCGTGAAAGCTAAAGCTGCCGAAAGCACTGGCCAAATCCAACCGCACATTGTCGCTTCGCTTCATCGACGGGCAACTTATCAGAGGGTCTTTGACGAGCGCAAGCGCGCAATTCGAGGGCTCTGGGTCCGGAATGGACGGTACTACGCTCAATTGACGATTGAAGACGAGGAGACTGGCGAGAAGACGGTGCGCCGCGTACCCTTGGAAGGGGCCACCAGCCCCTCGCAGGCCCGCGCCAAGATGGAAGCTCTGAAAGTGGACCGAGGCCGAGGGTTACTGCCGGTCCTTCGACGCACCCCGCTGTTTGCGGACTACGCCAAACAGTACCTGGAGTTTTACGGCCAGGCCAAGGATGCCAAGCGGGCATCGACCCTTGAAACCGAAAGCTACGCGATTGACCGGTGGTGCCAACACCTGGGCCAGGTGCGGCTGGACAAGATCACCCGGGCGTTGGTCAATAGTTTTATCGCCAAGCGGCAGGGCAGCGGCAAATCGGCACGGACGGTGAACCTGGAGGTGACGATCTTTCGGAACGTGATGAACCGGGCCGTGGATGACAAATGGATCACCCGCCTGCCGACGGAGAACTTGCGCCCGCTGAAAGTGACCAAGCCAAAACGCCTGCTGACGACGGCGGCCGACCTGGAACGGCTCTGCACCGAGGCTTTGAGCACCGGACAGAGCGGAGGCGGAAGGAAAGTGCCCGTTTACCAGAACGGCCAAGAATTTGCCGACTACGTCCGCCTGATGTGTTATTGCGGCAGCCGGATGACCGAGACCCTGCATTTGAAATGGGTGGATGTGGACTGGCAGAGGCGACAATTGGCCATCGGCGCCGATGGGCTCTCCAAAAACGGCCAAACCCGCCACGTGGATTTCAACCCGAAATTGGAAGCGCACTTGAAAGAGATGGCCCAGCGGTGCCAGCCGGATTCGCAGTGGATGTTTCCTTCGCCTCGCCGCGGCGACGAGGACCGGCCCGCCAAGACGTTTGTGGAAACACTTCGTCTGGTTCGAAAGTCGGCGCAATTGCCGGATTTCGGCTTTCACGATTGCCGGCACTTCTTCATTTCGATGTGCGTGATGTCTGGAATCGACTACATGACGATCGCGCGTTGGGTGGGCCATCAGGATGGCGGCGTTTTAATCGGAAAGGTCTACGGGCATCTTTCAAATGAGCATGCCCAACGGCAAGCACAGAAGGTGGTTTTCACCCCGGCTGTGCTGGACACGGACGGCCAGACTGGCACGTAGTAACGCTTGACGTTAATACGGCTCGGAGTAGCTTGCCGGAGTGATCAAGGGCTTTGCCTGCAGTGAGACGGAGAAGATTTTTCGAGTGATTGTCTCGCGGAGGCTGCCGCTGGAAATCCAAAGAACGGCGCGAAGAAAACTGCTGCAAATGAACGCGGCGACAGAAATCCGGCATCTGGCGGTGCCACCAAACAATCGCTTGGAAGCTCTCAAAGGGGACCGCAAGGGCCTGTACAGCATCCGGATCAATGATCAGTGGCGGATCTGTTTCCGTTGGCGGGACGGACATGCGAATGACGTGGAAATTGTTGATTATCACTAGCTATGAGACCGAACGCGATTCTTGAGAATATCACGCCCGGGGAGATTCTGGACGAGGATTTCCTCAAACCGATGGGCCTTACCCAATATCGACTCGCCAAAGACATTGGTGTTCCGGCGCGCCGGATTAACGAAATCGTTAAAGGGGATCGAGCCATCACGGCCGACACCGCGCTGCGCTTGGGTCGCTACTTCGGCATGTCGGCGCAGTACTGGATCAACCTTCAGGGCCACTACGATTTGGAGTTGGAGGAATTGCGCCTCGGACAGCGGCTTAAGAAGGAAGTAAAGGTATTGGCGGCGGCATAGCGAGGTTGCGAAGGTGCTTGGAACTGGTGCTGCCTGGTCCGAGACCTGACGGTGGAGGAGTCTCCAGTTTGTAAGCAGGAAGGGCCGCCGGTTTCGGCCACTGTGCGGGCTTGGTGGACATGTCGCAAAGCGGGGTGACAGCGCGAAGGACGCGGGGAGAGGAACGAGAAACCGCCGGGTTTTTGAGATGGGCCATCAATTTTAGCTCTAAGGAAACCGACCTCAGCATTTGACTGGTTGTGTCACTAGGGATCCCATCGCTGGCTTGCGCGGATCTGTTCTATTGGGGGAGACTGGCGCGGGAGTCTGGCTTCAAGGCGACGCGCATGGCTGAGCTCTGTCAAGTGTCGCCGCGTCATTTGCGCCGGTGTTGCCTGACGCGATTTGGGCGGAGTACTCAGGATTGGCTCGACGAACAGCGGATCGTGGCAGCCCGGTGGCTGTTGCGAGAACAAAGGAGTGTGAAATCGGTCAGCTATTCTTTGGGGTTCAAGCAGGTGTCGCATTTCTCACGGCAATTCAAAGAGTATCATGGTGTTACGCCAACCCATTTTCTGATGATCACCATGAAGGAATGGTCGATCTGATCGCGCACGAAAGTTTCGCATTACTTCGAAAACGGGAGCCAATGTCCGTGAGGGATAACGGATGTCCGCCAGAGATAACGGAATCGTTTTGAAACGGAGAGTCGTGATTTGGATGATGGCGGCACTTTCGGGGCCGGGATTGAATCAGAAAGGTGTGCGCAAGAGAACGTGAAGCTACCTCCGACAGGACGATGACGCTGATCGCTGGACCGTATTCCAGCCTCGGATTTCGCGTTGGGCAACTCAAGCATCGGCGGCTTTTTCGAGTTCCTTTTCAAGCCGGCTGAGCATTTCTGCCAAGTCCGGCGAAATCTCGGAGCCGCCGAGTTGCATGGAAATCCAACAATCCAACAACTCGCGATTGTTCCAGAGAACATTGAAAACGTCGGCATGCTGGAGCCAGCCGATGGGTTTGGTCTGCGGGATTTGATCGTCGTCTTTCAAGCTGGGATCGTCCTTGAATTGAATCGTGGTGGCCAGGAGGGAGTTCTTCCGGAGGTCACCCACCCGATACAACTGAGTGGTGGTGGAACGGCGTTCGCGCAACAGGGCATCGATATGTTTCTGCAAATCAAATTCGTGGGCGATCGCGTGAAGCGATTG
>CAYHFE010000381.1:0-7844 GCA_964355375.1 uncultured Verrucomicrobiota bacterium | reverse complement strand
CCGTTGCTGGATGGACGACTGCGCGTTCCAATTCTCCCGCGCCAGCCTTTCGAGGTTCGGATACTTGTCCGACACCAGAAATCGCAACGTCTCCCGCACCGCGTCGCGCTGGAAGGCGAACCGCTCCGCGCAGAGCAGATTCAGGAAAGCGTCGTATTTGTGAACCACCGCCTCCGTGGCCTCACGGGTGTCGTTCACCTGCAACACCTGCCCCTTGATGTCGAGTTTCAGGCTCATTTGAAATCCTTCCGCTCAAACGCCAGCGCCTTTTCGTTCCCATAGCGGTCGCACAGGATCACCATCATCTGCTTGCCAGTGAAATCCTGATCCGGGATGCGCACTTGTAACAGCTTGGCTTCGTCAAGCCCGCCCGCCTCTTTCAACAAATCCTCCGCCCAGAAAACGCGCCCCAGCCGGAACACGTCGCCGTCGTAATTCAAATCCACCATTGCCATTGAGAACGTCTCGAAGTTTTTGAAATCCTCCGGGTCGGTCGCCAGCGTCTGCGCGCGGAACTCGCGGATCTCCAGCACGAAATCGGCGAACATCTCGCCCTTGCGCTTATCCTTGCGCGTCTTCACCTCCACCTGCGGCTGCGAGATGAAATCGAAACCCACCGCGTCAATCACCTCGTTGACGTCCTCCTCCTTTGTCGGCTGCTTCAACGCCGCCAGCTCATTTCGGTCCAGCAACCGCTGCAACACCGACAACGGAACTTTCAGGAAAACGTAGGTGGTGTCGTCGCGCGTGACTTCATCCTCGGCAAACTCCATCGCCACGACCGGCGCGATGACATAAAACTTCTCACCCGGTTTGCCGCGCACGGTCTTGTGCAAATCATCCACGTAACCGTGATCGAGCGTGAGCTTGCGGTGATCGGGATAATTCCAGAGCAGCGCCGAGTCCGTGCCGATGTAGCCATCGAGTGCCAAACCGTAACGCTTGTGCGGGTGCTCGCGCACGCCGAACAGCTTCAGGACGAACGGGCGGTATTCGGCCCACGGCAATTCCTTGATTCCCGTCATGTCGTAGATGCCGGCGCGGTAGAGCGCAAATTCCTTGGCGGACAGCGGCTTTTCCTTTTCCGTCCTGTCCTTGGGCGCGATGAGTGAGACACGAAACTCCACGCCGTCCACCATGATGGCCTTCGCACCCGGCCCGTCCTCAACATCCTCCAGCTGCTCGCGAGGCACGCGCAGCTTATCCTCAGGACAGGCGAGCGACAGCGCGGCGTCTTTCTTGACAAGGTCGTACTTCTTGGCCAACGCGGCGAGGTCGTGCAGCAATTCCAGGGTCACCTCGGCCTCGCCCTTGCGCGCCTTCTCGGTGATGAGCAGCACGCCGGGCGCGTTCTTCAAATGCTCGGCCCAATCCTCGACCCGCTCCGGCTCGGTGCGATCGTCCTTCTTCGCCGCGCCAATCGTGGTCGTCAGCGAGAACAGCCGCTTCTGCGTCGTGCAAATGGCCAGCTTGCCACAGTCCATCGCAATCCAACGCCGCCCAACTTTCTCCGCTACCGCCGCCGTTGTGCCGCTGCCGGCGAAGCAATCGAGGACAATGTCGTCCACATCGGAAGATGCCTCAATTATGCGCTCAAGCAGCGCCTCGGACTATTGGGTTGGATAGTCAACACGCTCTGCCGAAGTGTTCGCAACTCTACCAACATCAGTCCAAATCGATTGCGCCACTTGTCCTTCGGTCTTGTCCAAATAGACAATCAGCCCGTCCATCCGCGGTGTTCCGTCTTTCTTCTTCGCAATTCGCCCTTCCGCCCACCACTGTTCAAGCTGTTCGATTTTGTATCCCCATCCGCGCGTCGGCGGTGGCATCGTGCCTCGCCATTCAAATTTGCCCGATTTCGAGTTTCGACGTTCCGCACAAAGATCCTGGGTCGTATAGAGTCGACCGTTCTCGTCGCGTCTGTATCTTTTTAGCTGAATCTCAGAAAAGCCTACACGCTTCGGATGCCAGATGTGCGATTCTCCTCGGGTGTAGAAAAAGATTGAGTCGTGGACATGTCCAAACTGACCGGTTTCATTGTGAGAGTTAGTTCGTTGCCAAATAATCTCGTTCTGAAAAGTCTCCTCACCGAATATCTCGTCCATCACCGCCTTGAGATAATGCCCCTTCTTCGTGTCGAGGTGGACGTAGATGCTGCCGTCATCGGCGAGAAGTTCCCTCAGCAGAATCAGCCGGCGGCGAAGGAATTCGATGAACTGCGCGCCCAGCACCTTGTCGCGGTAAGCCTTCTCCTTGTCTTTCATGAAGTCCTGCCGGGTGGCAAACGGCGGATCAATGTAGATCAGCTTGATCTTCCCGCGCGTGCCAAAGCGATTCGCCCCCTGCTGGTCGGCCAGCAGTTCACGCAGGGCCAGCAGATTGTCGCCCCACACCAGCAGGTTGCGCCAGCGCTTGTCCGCGTGCGGACGCTCCGCGCAGAACGAGCGCACCAGTTGCCACGGTGCGGCGGGCGTCTGGGCCAGCACCTCCTCGCGGCGCATCTTGCCGTCATAGACCAGCCGGTATTCCTTGCCGGCTTCCGGTGATTTGGCGCTGCCGGGAAATAGCCGTGCCCGCCATTGCGCCGGGAGCGATTCGCCCGCCCGGATCAATATGCACAGTCTCTCCCTCTCCGCTTCCGTGAGTTGCGACATGAGCTGAAACGCTCGCGTGATGTTTCAGCCCTGTCGGGTGGTTGGCTTCCTACGTTGGGAATCCTTGGTGCCCAAGAAAAAGGGACGCACTTACTTGCGTCCCGTAACGGGCACCTCGGAGGGCCCAACGCAGGAGCGCTTTCAGCGCGCCCCCGATGGGGCGCGCGTCGAGCGCCGTCCTGCGTTTCGAAATTTCCGAGGTTTCGTTACGGACAGCAGCCGAAGCTACGCGAAATGATTTTGTTAAATTGGTTTTCTGGTCGTTTTGATATTTCTCGGTCGCAGCGAGTGTATCCGGAGTGTCGGGGTTACGACAAGCACGGGGATTTTCGGTCGCCCTTTCAGGGCTTGGAGATTTTGCGGACGATTGACCCAGGGCGTCGCTCGCAGACTCGCTTTGCCCTGGGCTATTATCTTTCGGGCTTTCAGCCCTTGAATTTGAACGCCCCGCTTGAATTCGCTTCGCTGAGATGACCGAGCCTTCAAAACATTTTGCCAGAATAGAAAGCCGTTTTGCCCAACGCCGATTTCGTCATTAAAGGCCGCGTTGGCTTGCACGAGTCGCTGCGCGAGTATGGCCCGTCGCTGTCGAGCAAATGGCGGACTTGAATGTGTTCCCGCCCACGCCACAATAGATCCATTCAAAATGAAGACCCTCCGCATTGCTCTCGCGTCGCTGTTTTGGGCCGCCTTCCCAATTCAAGCCGCCTCGGTTGACGGGTGGACGACCGTCGCGCCGCGCCAGGAGATTCGCCCGCAGTTTCAACCCACGGAAACCGGCGGCAAATCCGGGCACGGCGCCCTCGCCATCAACGCCGATGAACGCGAAGGCTTGCACGGCTGGTGGCAAAAGACGTTTCCCGTGACCGCCGGGCAGCACTACCGCTTTTCCGGGTGGCGCAGAATCGAGAACGTCGCCGTGCCCCGCCGCAGCGTGCTGGCGCGTGTGCTTTGGCGCGATGACACGGGCAAAGAGGTCCCGCGGCGTGAGGGCGTGTTGACCAACTTTGCGAAGAACGTTGTGGCGACGGCCGAGCCGGAGTATCCGCGCGACAGGCCAGAAAAGGGCGAGAGCAACGGAGGCTGGGTCGAAGTGTCCGGCGTTTACCAAGCTCCACAAGGGGCAACGCAGGCGCGGGTTGAGTTGCATCTGTTGGGGGCGCCCAACGGCAAGGTCGAGTGGAGCGACGTTGCTTTCCTGGCCACGGAAGCGCCGACGCCGCGCAAAGTCCGCCTCGCCTCCGTGCATTATCGCCCGCGCGGCGCGAAAACGCCGATGGAGGCTTGCCGCCAGTTTGCTCGACTCATCGAAGAAGCCGCGCGTCGCAAAGCCGACCTGGTCGTGCTGGGCGAAACCTTGACCTACGCCGGCGTCGGCTCGAGCTATGCGGATTGCGCCGAGACCATTCCCGGCCCTTCGACCGATTACTTCGGTGAACTGGCGAAAACACATCAACTCTACGTCGTGGCCGGCCTCATCGAACGCGACCGCCATCAACTCTTCAACGCGGCCGTGCTCATCGGACCCGATGGCAAGGTCGTGGGCAAATATCGCAAGGTCTGTCTCCCGGACGGCGAATATGACAAGGGCATGTCACCGGGCACCGATTATCCGGTCTTCGAGACGCGCCTGGGCAAAATCGGCATGATGATTTGCTACGACGGGTTCTTTCCCGAGGTCGCGCGCGAGTTGAGCAATCGCGGTGCAGAGATCATCGCGTGGCCCGTGTGGGGCTGCAATCCCGAGCAGGCGCGCGCCCGCGCGTGCGAGAACCAGGTCTATCTCGTCAGCAGCACTTATGAAGACGTGTCCCGCGACTGGATGCTCACCGCCATCTATGGCCAGGACGGCAGCGTCCTCGCCCAGGCCAGTCAGTGGGACACCGTCTGCGTCGCGGAAGTGGATCTGAACCGGCGCACCCTTTGGCCGTGGCTGGGTGATTTCAAAGCCCAGATTCCGCGGCAACGTCCGGTCGCGCGCGGAGAGTAATTGCGGCGGCGGCCCGTCCTCCTTCAGGAGTCCACGGCGCGTCGGGAGAGTTGCTCAATACACTTTGCCGGGCTGCATGGCGTGGCCCCAGCTCAAGGTGTGCGCATCGGCCAAATCTCGCTTGGCTGAAGGCTGGCGGCCAGCTTGAATCAAGGTGCCGAACTGAAAGTAAACCGCATCCATGTCAGAGTGCCATTGGGGAAAATGTCCGAACCCGCCGTCGGAATTGCGGCAAGACAGCGCCCAGTCGGCGGCCTTCTCCATGGCGCGCCGGACCGGTTCCGATTCGCCGCCCAATTGCCGCAAGATGAAGACCGCATCAAAACAGGCATGCACATCCCAGTCCGGCTGTTTGATATTCCAGCCGCCGTCGGGCTTCTGATCCCGCAGAACGCGCGCGACCATTTGCTCGGCTTTGGGCGTCGGTTGGCCGGCCAAACGGAAATAATGCGCCATGTGGAACGCGGCGGCGACATGATCGCCGACGTAGCCATCTTCTTTTTGGTTGCCGACTTGATGGGCGCGCAATGCTTCGTCGTAGCGGTGAGGAAAAGGTTTGCCCAAGGCGGCGAAAAGCAATGGGAAGAAACTGGTCGTGTGCCAGGCCAGTTTCTTGAACGCATCGCCGACAAAAAAACGATCCACGAATTGGGTCGGATCAATTTTCGGACGCTGTCCCAGAGCGCGCAAGGCGACGACGCCTTGGACTGTGTTGTAAAGCAGGGCCGGATCGGATTTGGGATCCATCTTCCCTGCCAGATGAATAAAAGAGCCGTCGGGCTGCTGCCGCCGTTGAATATAATCGAGCGATCTTTCGGGATGCGGAAGTGCCCAACCCATGGTTTTGGCAAGCGTCGCCGCGTAAGTCACACCCGCCAGATCGCTGAGACCTGTATCGGAGTTTCCTTCGTAGGCCGGATCCGGCGACGGATCATAGCCACCGTCGGGCCGGGCGCAGCGGCGGATGAAAGCGAGGGTTTGATCCCCCGAATCCGCAGGTGGTCCAGCAGCAGCCGACGAGTCTGGCAGTTTCGAAATAGCGACACCTGCCATGGTCCAGGCCAGCCTGCGAAAGATCTCGCGACGGGTAACTCCTTTGTCCGCCGAGGAGAGCGATGACGATCTCTCGGGTTCAACAG
Source organism: uncultured Verrucomicrobiota bacterium (assembly GCA_964355375.1). GTDB lineage: Bacteria > Verrucomicrobiota > Verrucomicrobiia > Limisphaerales > SIBE01 > CAYHFE01. The sequence continues at coordinate 2,061 of CAYHFE010000381.1, read as the reverse complement.
TTTTAATTTTGTTCATTCTGGCCTCATCCGGTTTCATCAAAAGGAACTCTGTGTGATCAAGGTCTCATGGTTGAGATTGTTTCGTGAGCCGCTTGTGTCTGAAGCAATCTGATCCTCTTCGCTCTTGCTATGCCTTCAGAATGTCTTCCCAGCCCTTGCGGTACACGGGCCGGCGGATGAAGGGGGCGGCTTCGGGCGCGTTGGTCGCGCGCAGGTTCGCGTAGTCCCACTCGATCTTCTTCCCCGTCCGGTAGGCCACGTTGCCGAGGTGGTTTGCTTCGGTCGTCCAACCCGAGTACTGGAAGTTCGAGCCGGGCACGGGACCGTTCCCCTTGGCGTAGTTGACCCACTCGACCCAATGGCCGGGCGAGCGCGGCAGTGTCGCGGGCGGCATCTGGAAGTCCTTGAATTTCTCCTCGGGCAGGAGCTTCCCATTGCCGAGCAGCAGGCCCTTTTCGCCGATGAACAGACACGACCGGCCGCCCCAGGCCGGCACCCAGCCCGGTGGTTTGCTGTCGCCCTGGTGCCAGACGAGCTTGAGCGCGGGCTGGGAGCCCACGGCCGCGAACGCATAGGTCGCGATCAGCGTCGCGGGCGCAAGTTCCTGGTGCGCCACCGGCACATTGGGCGAAATGGCTTCAATGGTCAGCGGGGCCATGGCCCGGCCGCCCTTCCCGTCCGGACGCTTGAGGTCCAGCACCGTGTAGGGCACGTCGTTGTCATGGCTGCCGAGATCGCTCATCGTGCCATTGCCAAAATCCCACCACCGATACCAACGGGGGCCGGGGAAGTAGGTCGCATGAAACGGCCGCTCGGGCGCGGGGCCGAGCCACAGGTCCCAGTGAATGCTCGGCGGAATCGCCATTTCCTCCTTGAACCGGTCCACGATCGGAAGGCCGTTGTAGAATCCGTGGGGCTTGTCGAATCGCTCGGCGGACGCGGCGTCCTGCAGCCCCCAGGCGCGTTCCGCCCAGACGTGAACTTCATGCACCGGGCCGATGACGCCGGTGTCGAGGATTTCTTTGATTGTGCGCCGCCCGGCCGAGGCATGCCCCTGGTTGCCCATCTGCGTGGACAACTTGGGGTGCTTGGCGGCGGTCTCGCGGATGAGGCGGGTTTCCCAGATGTTGTAAGCGAGTGGTTTCTCGCAATAGACGTGCTTGCCGTGGGTCAGCGCCAGGTAGGTGGCAAACGCGTGCGTGTGCTCCGCCGTGGACACCACGACGGCGTCAAAATCGTTCGGGCGGTCGAAGACGCGCCGGAGGTCGGTGAACTTCTTGGCCAGCGGGAATCGCTGGGACGCGGCGTCGAGCGCAATCTGATTCACGTCGCAGAGAACGACCACGTTCTCGTCCGGATGCGCCGCCGCCGGCCCTTCGGCAGCGGCCCTGCCCCGGCCTCGGCCGCCGGAGCCGCGGTTGCCGCCGGCGGCGCCACCGCGGCCCGGCACGACGGTGAGTTCGCTCAAGCTCGCGCTGGCGCGGCCGCCGCAGGCGATGAACGCGATGTTCAACTTGTTGTTCAGATTCTGGCCCCGCAGAAACGCGGGCGCTCCGCTGATGACCCCGGCGGTCGCCAGAGCCCGGCCGACAAACTCGCGTCGCGTCATCTGAAGCGATCGCGTCATCTTCGTGGTCTTCTTCATAGTATGCTCCTGATAGGACACCGAATTCTAGCCCGAGGGGTTTATCCGGTTCACGGGCCCGAAAGAATTAAGTCGAGGCGCCGGCTGCGTTCCTGTTGCTAGGAATTTCCTTTTCACGGCGGACCGGAGGCTAGCCGGGCCGAGGCGTTGCGACAAGAAAAAAGGCCCGCCGCAAAGGTCTGAATGGCTCCGATCATCCCCGGAACCGACTCCGGCTGAGCCGGGGCGGTTTGGTGAATCTGCCGCACCACCTGCCAGGCCGCCCGGCACAGTCCGCCCAAGAGCCGGCCAAAGACTCATGCGCACAGTCCGGACACCGCACCCGGGCAAAGCCGTGCTGCATGCAGATCCCCGCATTCCAGCCATGAACCAGGAGGGACGAGCCGCTGGCTCGTCCGCGCCGCGTGCAGCGGCGC
>CAYHFE010000380.1:0-7845 GCA_964355375.1 uncultured Verrucomicrobiota bacterium | reverse complement strand
ACCTGCTGGGTCGTGGCTTGCTACTCTTGCGTTTCCTCGTGCAGTGGGAACGAATATCTTGGTCGGCAAAAAAGTCAGGGTTCGACGGAGTCTCGCCCCACTTAGGTTCATGGAAGGGGGGAAACCTCCAATGATTGGACGTGAATCGTGGCCCTGAACCTGAAGGTGCGATGGGGAGCGCGGGCGTCTCGCCTGCCGGGTTCGGCGTCCCGCCGAACCCTCGTGGACGCGCACCGCGCTGGTTCCGGTCGGCGAGACGCCGACCGGTGCAGCCGAGACGGCCGCGCTCCCCACTCAAACAACCACGGCTCATGGGTAGGAGCCACGAACCTTTCGATTGCGCCTGGCATTCTCGCCCGATAGCCTTTTCGCATGATGCTCGAAGACCATTTAGGCGATGTGCTGGGCAAAGCACGCCTGTCCGCCGGACGATCCCAGACGGAGGCGGCCCAAGCCGCCGTTCTTTCCGAATCGGAATACGCGGCGCTCGAAGAAACCGGACGTTGCGCGAAGCGGCCGGACTATTCCGCCTTGGCGAGCTTGGTGGGGCTGCACGGGGCCAAGCTGGAGCGATTGGCGGAAGGCTGGCTGCCGGCACCGGTCGATCTAAGTCTCTGGCGCGAGCTTCGGCAGATCACGACGCGCGGTCCGAGCTACAGTGTGAATTGTTACCTCCTTTGGGATGAAGTGACTCTGGAGGCCGCCCTCTTCGACACCGGCTTCGAGGCCCAGCCGATTTTGGATCTAATCGAGCAGAATCAACTGCAATTGAAGCACCTCTTCATCACGCACACCCACTCCGACCACATCGCCGCTCTCGGCCCGATTCGCGAGCGATTCCCCAAGGTCAAGCTCCATTCGAACTCCAAAAGCGCGCCGGTCGATCAACGGAATCGGCCCAACGATTTCGTCCACCTGGGCAGTCTCCGCATCACCAATCGCGACACGCCCGGGCACGCCGAAGATGGCGTCACTTACATCATCGGCAATTTCCCGGAAGACGCGCCCAACGCGGCCGTCGTGGGAGACGCCCTCTTCGCGGGTTCGATGGGGGGCGCCCGGCAATGGCTTGAACTCGCCCGGCACAAGATTCGCGACCAAGTATTTTCTCTTCCGCCCGCGACCCTGATTTGTCCCGGGCATGGGCCGCTGACCAGCGTCGAGCAGGAAAAGACCAACAATCCGTTCTTCGTCTAAAAGATGAACGGGCTGAACAGGATGATTTCAGCAACCCGTCAGGCAAACCTGTCAATCCTCTACCTCCTGTCAAAAAACCGCTCTCCCTTCCGCCGCACAGGTCGGTGACTCTCGAATCTCACTCGCGGATCACGGGCCGGGCCTGCCTTCGGTGATTTGGAGCAAGCGGTCCACCTCCAACCCCTCCAGGACATGGGTGCCGCCACCGATCCAGCGGACCTCAATGCGATCGACCCGGGTCCGTGGACCCAAGCCGAAATGCGGATACATCCCGTAATGGCTTTGGTAGCCCCGGCCGCTATGCACCTCGTCGATCAAGGTCAGGTCGCCGGCCACCACTTTGATCCGCGCGCCGATGCCGTCCCGGTTGCTCCGGGTGCCGCGCGGCCGGATTTGAATCCAGTGGTTTCGCCCGGGGCTATCATTCCGGAGGAGCGTGGGTTCTCGCCGCGAATTGAGGATGACGACGTCCATGTCGCCGTCATTGTCCAGGTCATCGAAGGCCGCGCCGCGGCTGCTGCGTTTCACGGTCAAGCCATCCCCGGAGCGAGCGGAGATGTCGATGAACTTCCCGCGGCCCGTATTCTGCAGGAGAATATTGCGGGCCTCGTAACTGGTGGTGTCATCCCAAAGATCGACGGTATCTTGGAGGTGCCCGCACGCGATGAACAGGTCGCGGTTGCCGTCATTATCGAAATCGACCAGGCCGTTTCCCCAACTGACTTGGTTGAAAGTGCCGGCGCCGGCCCCGGTAATGTGGGTCACGTCTTCAAACAGTCCCCGACCCACGCTGCGGTAGAGGATGGCCCATTGCTTCTGATAGGACGTCATCTGGAAATCGAGGCGACCGTCATTGTTGTAGTCGCCACATTCCACACCCATGGTTCCCAGGCCGACTCCGTGGAGGTCGTAGGCCAGGCCGGTGAACAAACCGACCTCCTCAAAATGGCCCTTGCCGTCATTCCTCCACACAAAATTGGCCATGGCATCGTTGCCCACGATGATGTCGGTATCGCCATCGTCGTCGTAGTCGGCGCAGACCACTCCCATGCCCGTCCCCGCGTGGGCCGCGATGCCGGATTCGCGGCTGATGTCAGTGAAGGTGCCGTCTCCATTGTTGCGGAAGAGCGTGGCGGGAACAGGTCCGTAAATCATGGGGCCCACGTAGGCGGGGTGCCCGTTGACATTGCGGGTCTGATGTTTCGCAAGGGTGAAGTCGCAATAGTTGGCCACGAAAAGATCGAGGTCGCCATCTCCGTCGATATCCAAAAAGCAAGCGCCCGCTCCCACTTGATTGCCGTTGGCCACGCCGGCCGCTTTCGTGACATCGGTGAAGGTGCCGTCGCCGTTGTTCCGGTAAAGAAGGTTGGGTCCGAAATTGTTCAGGTAGATATCCAGGTCACCGTCATTGTCGTAGTCACCAACGCAGACCCCCAAGTGGTAGCTGGCATCGCCCAGCCCGGCCGCTTGCGTCACATCCGTGAACTTCCAGCCGCCGTCGTTCCGGTAAAGGGCATTGCGCGGCGGGGGCGTTGTGCTGGGCGAGCCCGGCAGGGGGGCTCCATTCAGGAAAAGGATGTCGGTTTTGCCATCGCCGTTATAGTCGAAAGTCGCCAGGCCCGAGCAGACGCTCTCCACGATATAGCGTCGCCCAGAGCTGCCATCGGTATGGACAAAGGTGACGCCCGATTGTCTCGTCACGTCCTTGAGCTGGATGGGCGAGGGACCTTCCGCCGCTTGGGGCAAAGGCGCGCACAATATAAATACAAGCAGGCTGCAGCCCAGCCCGACCACGCTCCGGCGCAAATATGCAGTCAGGACTGGGGAGCCTACGCGCCCTCGCGCGGGCCGAGCGGCGCCCCGCCGGTCGGAACTGGCACCCCGCTCCATCACTAAACGGTGACTTGTCCGGAGGCGCCAATGTGGTTGGCGGGGGCGCCGACCTCCGCACCCGGGGGCGCGTGCGCTCCCCAACTCCACTGAATGGTTACGACCAAGGCAGGTGTTCATGGCTTTCTTTCCGGCACTGGCGGGGAGACGACGCCACGACCTTCCACGATCGTGATCAAACGGTCCACACCCACGTTTCGAACGATGTCGGTGGCGCCGCCCATCCAGTTCACCCGGACTTGCTCGACCGCGCGGCGCTGGCCCAGGCCAAAATGGAGCCGTTTCCCAAAGTCACTCTGGTAACTGCGGCCGCTGTGGACCTCGTCAATCTGGTTCAGGTCGCCGGCCGTGACCGTCACTCGGGCGCCGACGCCGTCGCGGTTGGATTTGGTGCCACGGAGTTGGATTTGGATCCAATGATTAGTCCGGCTGGAGTCGTTTCTGAGGATCGTGGGCTCGCGCCGCGAATTCAGGATGACCACGTCCAGATCGCCATCGTTATCGAGGTCGTCGAAGGCCGCCCCGCGACTGCTCAGCTTGGGCAGCAAACCATCGCCGCACTGGTCCGAGACATTCACGAATTTTCCCTGACCGGTGTTCCGCAGGACGATATTTCGAGCGTGGTAACTGGTGGTGCTGTCGAACTGCTCCACATTGTCAATCAGGTGGCCGCAAGCGATGAAGAGATCGCGGTGGCCGTCGTTGTCGAAATCGACCATGCCGACGCCCCATTTAACGTGCGGATAAGTGCCGGCGGCCGCGCCCGTCTGCCGAGCCACGTCATCGAAATAAACTCCCAGGCGACTCTGGTAAAGGGTGGCCAGTTGGCGCTGATAAGGGGTGATGTAAACATCGAGCCATCCGTCATTGTTCCAGTCGGCGCATTCCACCCCCATCGAGCCCTGGACATTTCCAAAAGAATCGTAAGCCAAGCCCAAGAACGCCGCGACCTCCTTGAACTTGCCGGCGCCGTCATTCTGCAGGACAAAATTCGGGCGCAGATCGTTTCCCACGATGATGTCCGTATCGCCGTCATTATCGAGGTCGGCCGCAATCAGGCCCATCCCGGACCCCAGAAGCGCCGCCACGCCCGAGGCGACACTGACGTCGGTGAAGGTTCCATCGCCGTTGTTGCGGAAGAGCACATTGGCCGTGGGCGGGTACTGCAGGGGGCCGACGTAGGCCGGAAAGCCGCTCATGTGGGAGATCTGGTGGTTCTGAAAGTTGAAGCCCACGTAGTTGGCCACGAACAAATCCAGGTCCCCATCGCCATCCATATCCAGAAAACAGGCGCCCGCCCCGACGTGGTTCCCCACCGCCACGCCGGCCTCCCGGGTCACGTCGGCAAAGGTCCCGTCCCCGTTGTTCCGATACAGGATATTCGGTCCGAAATTGTTGAGGTAAATATCGGGATAGCCGTCGTTGTTATAGTCGCCGACGCACACCCCCAGATGGTGACCGGCATCGACCAACCCGGCCGCCTGCGTCACGTCCGTAAACTTCCAGCCGCCGTCGTTCCGGTAGAGGGCATTTCGCGGTGGAGGTGTCGTGGCTGGCGAACCCGGCAGCGGTGCGCCATTCAGGAACAGGATGTCGATCTTCCCATCTCCATTAAAGTCGATGGTCGCCAGCCCGGAGCTGACGGTCTCCACGATGTACCGTCGCCCGGAACTGCCGTCGGTATGGACGAAAGTGATGCCGGTTTGTCGGGTGACGTCGCGGAGCTGGATGGGGCTGTTCGACTCGGCGGCGGAGAGCGGGCCGCTGAAGAGCCATGGCGCAAGAATCCATCCGATCAAAATGGAGTGAAGAGGCCAGGTGTGGTGGGTTGCGCTCATCCCAAGGGGGCTTGCCCTGAACCGTTGATAACAGGGATGCGCGGCTCGCGCGTCCCTGTTGGCGCCGTTGCACGCGGCGCGGACGAGCCAGCGGCTCGTCCCGACCCGATTCATGATCCCAATCATGGCGCCGGCGTTGGTTGGAGCTGCTGGAGGAATTGTTGGTACTTCACCTCGCCTGGATTCAGAGCCAGAGCCTTCTTCACGGCCTCCAACGCGCCCGTGCGATCGTTGTTCCTCGAGCACGCCACGGCGAGCAGGTAATAGTGGGGGGCGCTCGGTTCCACCTCGATGACCTTCCGAGCCAGCACCCATGCTTGGTCCGTTTTGCGATTGGCCCGCAGGTAGAGTTCGGCCAGCGCGCGGGAGCCCTCGGCCCATTGGGGAGCCAGTGCCTGCACTTTCTGAAAGGACCGTTCAGCCGCTTCGAAATGTTCGAGTCGGACATGAAGCCGCCCCAAGAACATATAATTCAAGCCGTTCTCCGGCTGTTCCGCCGTCAGTTGCTCGAACACCCTCACGCCTTCCGCCGGATCCTTCCGTTCCACGTAAAATGCCTCCAGGGCCGACCGGTAAATGGGATTGTCGGCGTCGAGGGCGGCCGATCTGCGAAAGAGCTCAGCCGCCTTTCCGGTTTGCTCGTGAACCCGGTAAATCTGGGCCGCGCCGAAAAGAGTTCGGGCCACGGTTTCGCGCACCATGGGCAGGCCGGTCAGCGTGTCCCCCCGGGCGCTTTGGTCGGTCAAGGTCTGGCGGTCGATCGCCTCCAATTTGAGGAATTGCTCACGATACCGCCCCGCTTCCTCAGTCTGCCCCAACCTCAGGCTTGCTGTGTAGAGTCCAAAGTAGGCCTGGGTATGGTCTGGCAGCAACCCGAGCGCCTGCCGAAAGCCCTCTTTCGCCAGGGCAAAGTCGCCGGACTGCATCTGAGCTTGCCCCAAGAGATAGCAGCTTTCGCTGGTCGGCCTGGGCAGACCGACGGCTTGCTGAAGAGTGCGGACCGCCTCCTCGGTCCGGCCCGAGTCCATTTGCGCCCGACCTAACCGATTGAGAACCTCCGGGGTCGCCGGGCCGCGCTTCAGCCCTTCCTGGCAGAGGCGCGCGGTTTCCTCGAGCTCGCCCTTTTCGTAGGCCACTCGCGCCAGAATCTCGTAGGCGTCCGCCTGGTCCGGGCTCAATTCGAGGCACTTTTTCAGGTGCTGGGTCGCTTCGTCGGATTGGCCGATGTTGTAATAAGCTGACCCCAAAAGAGCGTAGGCCAGGGCATCCTTCGGATATGCTTCGGCCACTTGCCCCGCCACGGCCACGGCTTCCCGCTTTAAGCTCGCCGCCTCGGCCTGGGGCGCCGCCGTCCCGACGCCTGGATCGGCGCTGGGAGCGATGGCGGAGCGCGGCGCGGTCGGCGCGGCGCTTGAGACGGTGTTGGTGCGCGGTGTCGGCGAAGGCTCCTGCCTCCCCCACCGGAGCCAAAGCAGCGCCACCCCGACCGCAAGAGCCGCCGGAATCGCCAGGCGCGCAACCCACGTCCGGGAGGTTCTCGCCTGATTGCTGGGGGCCGGCCGCGAGATCGGGGAACCCACTTTTTTCTTTTTGGCTTTGCTCACCGCGTGAGTTCTTATAGGAAAATGGAGACTCGTCAAGGCGGAGGCCAAACAGTCCAGCAGTTCTCATTTTGACAAGTATGTCGTCCCGGCTTCAGCCGGTCGCCACGTGAAAACCGGCTGAAGCCGGGACTACTTGCGTGGACCGGACAGTGTCCTGACTCAAAATGAGAACTGCTGCAAACAGTCTCCGCGCGTCGGGCGCCACGGAAAACACCGCGACACCGCCGGGGGCAAGATTGCGATGGCGAGCGCACGCGCCCTCGCGTGCGGTGGCCGGCGCCCTCGCCGACCCCACTGGCGCCTGCGAACGAGTCACCGTTTGGTGACCGCACGGGGCCGTGATCCGACCGGCGGGGCGCCGGTCGGCACACGCGAGGGCGCGTGCGCTCCCCAACTCCGACTGCATACTCATGGCTGAGCGGAGTCCGTTCCGCGGGGATTGGGGCAAGCCGAGATTAGAACGACACATGAATTGTATTGCATTCGCAGAACGATCAGAGATTAAATCCCCCAACCTAGACCTCCGAACGGCTTCTAAGCGTCACGTGTGTGACGTGGATTTGCGCCCGTCGCGGTTGGTCTTAAACTGAAGTAACACGAGACCGCAATGGAAAGAATAGGCAGATCGATACGTAAGTTTCGCACGGCGACCCTCGCGTCGTTGTTGTTTTTGCTGGGCCTGAGCGCTCAGGCGGCAACCACCACCCCCAACGTCAAAATCGATATCCTCGGCATCGGAGCGTCCGCGCTTCTCGGCAGTCCACTGACCGATCCCGACAACAACGGCCTGGACGCCGCAGGCGGAGCCACCGATTCCTCCTGGAATTGGGCCGGAATCACCGCCAGCCATAAGCCCGACTTCGAGGGCGCGGAAATGGCCTTCAACATTTTCGATCACAAAGTCGGCGGCGGCGGTGACAAATGGTGCTGCGACGATCCGACCCCGGGCAATCCCGTCTGGGTCGCCGTTCAGTTCCGGCAAGCCGTCAGCCTGACTCATTTCACGGTCGCGTGCGGCAACGACACGCCCGGGCGCGATCCGACGGATTGGGCGATTCAAGGATCCAATGACGGGATTACCTACACCGATATTTATCGCTTCGTCGATACCGTCGTTCCTTGGGACGCGCGCAACCAGGTAGTCAAGTTCACCCTGCCCTTTGCCTCCCAGCCCTACATCTACATCCGCTACATCGCCTACGACACGCCGGCGACTCTGCATCAGCTCAACGAGATCGAGTACTTCGGCACCGTCGGTGGCGCGGGTGACGCGCCCATCAAAAAGGGCCTGGTGGCTTACTGGAACTTCGAAAACA
>CAYHFE010000379.1:0-7922 GCA_964355375.1 uncultured Verrucomicrobiota bacterium | reverse complement strand
CCCCGCAGGCCGGGTTTTCCCTTGAGTCAAGGCCCAGGAAGACTATGCTCGGGTCGTCCCGAGACTTGAGTTCGGGAAAAATCGCCACTCCCATGGAAACTGTCCCACCCTTTGCGGCGCTCTTTGTCGATGATGAGCCGGCCGTGCTCAAGCTCTTGGCTCGGATGCTGGCTGACCTGCGCGGATCGTGGCGGATGGAATTCGCCGAAAGCGCGCTCGAAGGCCTCGCCCTGATGGAGAAAAGCTCCTTTGATGCCGTGGTTTCCGATCTTCGGATGCCGGGCATGAACGGAATCGATTTCTTGAAAGAAGTGCGCGAGCGGTACCCTCTCGCCGCGCGAATCGTTTATTCCAGCTACATCGACCAGCACGCGGCCATCCATTACGTCGGGCTCGTCCACCAGTTTCTGCCCAAGCCCTGTCCGCCGGAATGGATCCGTGGTGCGATCCAGAGGATTGCGCTGATCCGCAAGCTCCTTCCGGCTCAAACCATGCGCGAACATATCGCGCGCATGGAGCAGATCGTGAGCATGCCGACTCTCTATCTGCAACTGGTGCGGCAAATCCAGTCGGTCGAAACCCCGATCGAGGACATCGCGAGCACCATCTCTCAAGACCTCGGCATGACGTCTCAAGTCTTGCGGATCGTTAATTCCGCCTTCTTTGGCCTGCCGCAACCGACGCAGGATGTCGCCCAGGCGATTAGTTTCCTCGGGCTCGACACCCTCAAGCACCTGGTCCTGGCCCTCGGTATCTTTGCCCAGTTTGAACAGCACACGCTCGGGGGATTGAATCTGCCGACTCTCTGGCAACACAGCGTCCGCACCGCCCAAGCGGCCCGATGCATCGCCCGCCACGAATCGGCCCCGCGGGAGATGGTCGAAGATGCCACGGCCGCGGGGCTGCTTCATGACCTGGGCAAGCTGGTCTTGGCAACCCAATATCCGGATCAATACGTGGAAGTGACCGAGAAAGCCCTCGAGAACAACGTCGAATCCATCGTCGAAGAACGGAAGCTCTTCGGCTTTGATCACGCCGAGGTGGCAGGTTATCTCCTCGGGCTTTGGGGACTGCCGATCCCGGTGGTCCAAGCCGTGGCCTTCCATCACGCTCCGGCGAAGAGCGGGACCAGCGAATTCACGGCCTTGACCGCCGTCCACGCCGCCAATGTCTTGGTTCAACCCCAGCACCAGCCCACGGGCGGATTACCACCGCCCGATCTGGACCTCGCCTATCTCGCCAAAACCGGTCGAACCCAAGCCGCCGATCGCTGGCGCGAGGCTCTGGAGGCCACTCCTTCGGCTTAGGCTTCCTGTCGCCAAAGCCATCCTCATTTTGACTCAGGACCCTGTCCGTTCCACGCAGGTAGTCCCGGCTTCAGCCGGTTTTCACGTGGCGACCGGCTGAAGCCGGGACTACGTCCTTGTCAAAATGAGAACGGCTGCTCTCGTCAACGGCGCTCTTGCAGGGTTCGCGATTCACGAATACAACTCCGACTGGCTGTGGCGGAAAACCAGCCAGACGCTCCCGAGCACCCAATGAAAACCGCATGAAGAACCAACCCACATTCTCTCGGTTCCGAACGATGGTCCATGAATTCATGACCCGTTCTGGAACCGAGGATCGCGCAACCGGATCACCCCTTCCCGCAGACGCCGAATCGACCTTCCACGAGCTGGCTCTCAGCCTATTCGCGTTGCAGTTCGATCAGATCGAGTCTTACCGGAAGTTCTGCCTGGCTCGGGGGACCACCCCAGGAGACGTCACCCATTGGCATGACGTGCCGGCGATCCCGACTTCCGCCTTCAAGGATTACGAGCTCTCGAGCCTTTCCCAGACCGAGCGGACGATCGTTTTCCAATCCAGCGGCACGACGACGCAACGACCGAGCCGGCACTTTCACAGTCGCGATTCCTTGGTCCTCTACGAAGCGTCGCTGCTGCCATGGCTCCAGAGACACATCCTGCCAGAGCGAAATTTGTCCGGCGGAATCGAAAGAATCACTCGTGAGCCGGGATGGCCTTTGGTCATTCTGACACCCCGTTCTGACCTCGCGCCTCATTCCTCACTCGTCCACATGTTTGAGACAGCCCGGCAGAAATTTGGATCGAAGGACTCACGATTCGTCGGATCGGTCACTGCCGACGGGCTTTGGAGCCTTAATTTTAGCGAGGCGACCGAGGTTTTGCGCCATTCGGTCCTTCAATCCCGCCCGATCATCCTGATGGGAACCGCCTTCCTTTTCGTGCATCTGCTGGAGCACCTGCAATCTCGTCGGCTCACCTACCGTCTGCCCCCGGGATCTCGCGTCCTCGAGACCGGTGGATACAAAGGCCGGTCCCGCGCACTGCCCAAGGCCGAGTTGCACCGGTGGATCGCCCATGGTCTGGGCATTCCCGTCAGCCACGTGGTCTGCGAATACGGGATGAGCGAACTGAGCTCGCAAGCCTACGACGGGCTGGCCGGATTCGCGGCGCCACCGGCAACGCCGGGAATACGTTCCGTCGGGCGGCTGTTCCGTTTTCCGCCCTGGGCGCGAGCCCGGGTCATATCCCCCGAGACCGGCGGCGAGGTTCGGGATGGTGAAACCGGTCTGCTCCGCGTTTTCGATCTCGCCAATGTTCATTCCATCGCCGCCATTCAAACCGAAGATCTGGGAGTGCGACACGATGAGGGATTCGAATTGATGGGCCGGGCGGAGTCAGTGGAGACGCGAGGTTGTTCGCTGATGACGGCCTAGCCGCGATGGACTCGGAACACCACAATACGCGGACGCTCTGACCGTGCGAGCGGCTTCACGCCTTGACCCACCGACATGAATCTTCCGAACTATTTCCTGGCTGACTTGGGGCGGGAAGCGCCGCTGAATTCGCAGCTCATCTCCGAGGCCTGTCAGGCGTTGAAACACAACCGCGAGCAATTCCTCCTGACGCGGTCCACCCAAAGCCTGATCGGTGTCCTGCATGAAATCTCCCGGAGCTGGCTCGATCCGGAGTATTCTTTCCGCAGGATGGCTCTGGATCTCGGTCCGGCGGCCACCGGATTTCCCAGGGCCACGCTCGCGGCCGGGCTCGACGGTTTTTTTGGGAAACTGACCGGAGATAATCTTCGCGCCCTCCTCCTCCAGGAACTCGGTCACACGGAACGGCTGGACAGCTTTGTCGCTTCGGCCGAGGAACGCAAAATCCAGCGATCCGCCCTCGGGCGCGGCCCGGAATTGATGGCGCACTTTTGCGCCGGCCGCATCCCCGATCCGACCTTCCTGAACATTGTGTTGGGTCTTCTGGTCCGGGCCGCCCAAGTCGTCAAATGCCCGACTGGCCTCGCGCTCCTCCCGCGATTGTTCGCTCACTCGATCTATGAAGTGGAGCCCAAGCTCGGAGCCTGCCTGGAAATTGCCGAGTGGCCCGGCGGCGAGGCCCGACTGGAAGAGGCGCTCTTTCGCGAGGTGGACTGCGTGACCGCCACGGGCTCCGACGAAACCCTCTCGGCCATCCGCCAGAGATTGCCCGGGAACGTGCGTTTCCTCGGCTACGGACATCGGCTCAGTTTCGGCTACATCACCGCGGACGCTCTCTCGTCCTACAGCACCGCGCCGGTGGCCGCCCGAGCCGCCGCGGACGTCGCCGCCTGGAACCAGGTGGGCTGTCTTTCGCCTCACGTCTTCTACGTCGAAAGCGGCGGCCGCGTCAACGCCGAGCAATTCGCCGAGGCGCTGGCCGCTGAGCTGGCCAAACTGGAAGAGGTCGAGCCGCGCGGACCGCTGCCGCCGGAGTTCGCAGCGGAGATCGCGACCCGCCGGGCCTTCTATGAGGTCCGGGCTGCCCACTCGCCCGAAACGCGGCATTGGTTCAGCGAACAATCCACCGCCTGGAGCGTGATCTACGAAGCCGATCCCCTTTTCCAGATCTCCTGCCTTAATCGGTTTATTTATGTCAAACCCGTGCGCAACATTCTCGAAGCGATCCAGGCCGCCGACGCCGTGCGGGGCCAGGTTTCCACCGTGGGCCTCGCGGCCACGGAGAGCCGGACACCCAGCCTGGCTGAGCAGTTGGCGCGCTGGGGTGTGACGCGAGTGTGTCCGCTCGGCCAGATGCAAAAGCCGCCGTTGACCTGGCGCCATGATGGACGTCTGGCCTTGGGCGACTTGGTCACGTGGACGGATTTGGAGTATGGATTATGAAGATGGAATTGCGAAAAACGTTTCAGTTCGAAGCCGCGCACCTGCTGCCTTATTTGGCCGAGACTCACAAGTGCCGACGATTGCATGGGCATAGTTTCAAAGCGGAAGTGGTCGTGGCCGGCGAGTGTGATCCGCGGCTCGGCTGGCTCATGGACTACGCGGCGATCAGCGAATCGTTCAGGCCTTTTTGGGAACAGCTCGATCATCGCTACCTGAATGAGGTTCCGGGCCTGGAAAACCCCACCAGCGAAAACATCGCGGCCTGGATCTGGGATCGATTGAAACCGGCTCTGCCTGAATTGATCGAAGTGACCGTCGCCGAAACCTGCACCGCGTGTTGCGTCTATCGCGGTCCAGAGCCCAGCCTCATTGGCGCACGTGAATGAGCGTTTTCACGGCCTGATTGCCCCGGGCAATTGTCTGGAATAGCCCGGGCAACTTCGTCAACGCGCATTCTCCGCCGACAAAATCATCGGCCCGAATCACGCCGGCCTCGACATACTCGAGAGCCCGGCGAATCGTCCGCGGGGTGTGGTGGAAACTGGCGAGCAGCCGGAGGTTGGAATAATGAATGAGCCCGGTGTCAAAGCGGACCTTGGTCCCAGCCGGACAGCCGCCAAAGAAGTTGACCGCGCCCCCTTTGCGCACCAGTTGAATCGCGGCCTCCCAGGTTTCCGGTTTGCCCACCGCTTCGACGACCACGTCGGGCCGCGCGCTCAACTCGGATTGGCACGCCGCCACCCAGTCCGGCTGAGCCGCGACGTCGAGCACGCGCGTCGCCCCCAGGCGCGCCGCCGTTTCGAGCCGCACCCGCCCACGGCCGGCCACGACGACCTCGCATCCCTGATGACTGGCCAACCGGGCGAACATCAAGCCGATCGGGCCCGCTCCGATAATCAGGACCGATTGCCCAGACCGGATTTGGAGATCCTGCAATCCTTGCACGACACAGGCCAGCGGCTCCACCAAAGCGGCGTTGTGAAACCCGGTTTGCGTCTGAAGCCGGAGCAAATTCTTCTGCACCAGACGATGAGGAACAACAATGGACTCGGCATAGGCGCCGTTCAAAAAGAGCAGGTCGTCGCAGAGGTTTTCCTGTTCGTTTTGGCAGTGGAGGCAAGCCCCGCACGGGGCCGAGTTGGCCACGACGACGCGATCACCCACCGTCCAGCCCGCTGCCGCCGCGTGAACCTCGCTGATGACTCCCGCGAGTTCATGACCGAACAGGGCGGGCGGGACGATCATCTTGGCGTGGTAGCCCCGCTTGAAAACTTTCAGATCCGTCCCGCACGTCAGCGCGGCTTCGATCGCCACCCGGACTTCGCCCAGTTCCAGGGGACGTTCCGGAACGTCCTCCACTCGCACCAGCTCTTTGCCGTAAAGAATTGCCGCTTTCATTTCGAAAATGGGTCGGAGCTTGAAGAGTGCTTGCTCGGTCCACTCCTGAACAGTAAAAATGTCGCAACCCAGCGAGCTCAAGGGTTCGCGAAAAATTTCATTGGCGAAACCCGAACCAGTTTGCCATCGTCTGGCGCGCGACTCAGCTCGCCCAAGACGCGAAACATGATCACCGAAACCATATCTCATCTGGCCGTGAAAATCCTCGACACCGCGGGCTACGCCGGGGCCGGAGCACTCATGGCCCTGGAAAGCATGATCGCGCCCGTGCCGAGCGAAGCAGTCATGCCGTTTGTCGGGTTCCAAGTGGCTGACGGCAAATGGAACCTCTGGCTGGCCATCCTCGCCACCAGCCTCGGCTCCATCGCCGGATCGATGCTCTCGTACTGGATGGGCTATTACGGGGGGCGCCCCTTCGTGCTCAAAGCCGGGAAGTACCTCTTCTTGAACCAGCGGGATCTGGAATGGACTGAAGCCTTTTTCCAAAAACGGCAAGGCATCCTGACGATTTTCATCAGCCGGTTTATTCCGGTGGTCCGACACTTCATCTCGATTCCGGCGGGCACCGGAAAGATGCCGCTCGCGCCGTTCCTGGCCGTGACGCTGCTCGGCGCCACGCTCTGGAACACGTTCCTGCTGATCTGCGGGATGAAGCTGCGGGAGCACTGGACGCTGGTGCAGAAATACTCGCATCAAGTGGACATCGGCGTTGTCCTCGTGCTGCTGATCGCCGGCCTTTGGTTTCTCCAAGACCGCTTGCGCAAGAGCCGCCTGCCCCGATGAACGAGTCGCTCGGCCCGTCGGATCGTCGCCTGCATGCGTTTCAACAGCGATTGCGACACCATGAGTTGACCCTGCGCCGCGCTCCGCTCCACACGCTCCAGATCAACGTCGGACGGAAATGCAACCAAGCCTGCCGCCATTGTCACGTGAATGCGGCTCCGTGGCGAACCGAGATGATTGACGAAGCGACGGCGCGGCGGGTCGGGGCATGGATTCAAACCCACCGCCCGCCGGTAGTGGATATCACCGGCGGAGCGCCCGAACTGAGCGAGTTCTTTCGCTACTTCGTGGAAACCGCGCGCTCGTCCGGGTCTCAGGTCATCGATCGGAACAACCTCACGATCATTGAATCGGACGCTTATGCCTATTTGCCCGAATATTTGGCGCGATATGAGGTCGAGATCATCGCTTCGCTTCCCTGCTACTCCGAAAAGAATGTTCTTCAACAACGCGGCGAAGGCGTCTTCGAGAAGAGCATCCGGGCTCTGCAAAAACTGAATGCCGTGGGCTACGGATCACGCCTCCCCCTGCACCTGGTTTACAATCCGGTCGGCGCCACCCTTCCCCCACCGCAGTCAGAACTGGAGGCCGACTACAAAGCCGCCCTGGGCGCGGAGTTCGGGATCGCGTTTAACCGGCTTTACACGATCACGAACCAGCCGATCGCCCGGTTTGCCCACGACCTGCAGCAACGCGGCCAATGGCAGGATTACTTGGATTTGCTCGCCAACCATTTCAACCCCCGCACGGTGGAAGGGCTCATGTGCCGCACCACCCTGAGCATCGGGTATGGAGGGGAAGTGTACGATTGCGACTTCAACCAGATGCTGGGCCTGCAGCTCAAGAATGGCCGTCCGCTCTTTCTCTGGGACATCGACCCCGCAACCTTGGCGAACGCCGACGTGCAGACGGGGATTCACTGTCTGGCCTGCACCGCCGGCGGCGGGAGCAGTTGCACGGGGTCGCTGGCTTGAGGCGCGGAACCGTGGAATCTAAGATGGTCGGAGCGTTCAGATTTGAACTCTCGACCTTCTGAACCCCATCTAACCGAAGGCTATGCGGGCGAACAAGGAATCCCATTTTCCCGGCCAGCCAGCAGACGAGATCGCATGTCCTCTTTTGGCCGGGGCGTCGATTTCAAAACTCACCTACGCACCGGCGACCCTTTTCCAGATTTCGTTCCGATGGCGGTCTGGACCGATGGATGCGTGGATCAAGCCGCCAAGCCCTGATCGACTCGGGGGCAAGCGTAAAGGGGTCAGAGATGACTATTGATACATTAGATGGCGGCTGAACCTCTGCGGTGATGCCACGGAAGCTGCGTTTGGAATAGGAAGGGGCGATGTATCACGTGATGAATCGCGGGGATCGGAAGGAGGACATATTTGTCGATGACCCGGATCGACAGCGCTTTTTGGAAACGCTCGGCGAAGCCTGTCAAAAGACCGGGTGGCAGATTCATGCCTTTTGCCTGATGCGAAACCACTTCCATTGGGTGGTCGAAACGCCCCGGGCCAATCTGTCTTCGGGCCTGCCCTGGTTTTTGGGCACGGACTCC
>CAYHFE010000378.1:0-7959 GCA_964355375.1 uncultured Verrucomicrobiota bacterium | reverse complement strand
ACGGCCCACCCTTGTGAATACCGCCGCCGGGACGGCGTCCAATGCAACGATTGTGGACATAAACAGAAATAATTGGTCGGTTCCTTCAGGTTTCTCATCCTTCCGGGCGGCGGGCCGGCGGCTGCCGGGCCACAACACTCGGAGGGCCGGTCCCCAATGGATCGGCGGGTGAAGAGATTGGGGCGCTGGGCCCGCGATCGTAACGAAGTCCTTGTCTTTTTCCGCGAATCCCTCTCAATGTCCCTTCTATGAAAATGTATTTACGAAATGCTTTAGCGAGCTCCGCCGTCGTCATCCTCCTCGCGGGTTGCGCCTCCGCCGGAGTTAAGAATCCATCCGGAGTTCCGGTCACCGAAATGAAGGCTGACGAACGTGGCTTTGTCGCCGGAACGGGTGTGGAATCCCAGGATCTGGTGTCGGTGACCGACAAGATGGCGCGCAGTATTCTGGGTGTTCCCGAGATTGCCAACGCCAAGGGCATTCCCCGGGTTGTTCTGGAACCGGTCAATAATGAAACGCGCTTTCCGATCAACAAAGAGCTCTTCCTCACCCGTATTCGCGGGCAATTGAACGAGAAGGCGGCGAACAAAGTGCGTTTCCTGGCCCGGGAAAGCATGGCCGCCCTGGAACGCGAACGAGCTCTGAAACAATCCGGCCAGGTGACGAGCACCAGCGATCCCAACGTCGTTGAGTTCAAAGGAGCCGATTTCTTCCTCACCGGCAAGTTGCAAGGCCTGACGACTCGGACTTCCGCCGGCACGAGTGATTACATCCTTTACTCGTTCCAACTGATCGACGCCCGCACCAGCGACATTGTCTGGGAAGGCCAGTCGGAAATCAAAAAGCAGGGGCTCGAGGACGCGGCTTATCGCTAATTCCCAAGCCCTCTGGCGTGCCGATGAAACTGTTGTCCGCAATTAGCCTGGCCGGAATTCTTCTCTTTTCGGCTGGATGCGCCTCAACCAAAACTTCCTCGTGGGCCGTGACCGGCGACCCGTTGGTGGACGGACGGACGGCCATCGCCCAAGCCCCGGCCAAGGACCGGGTCCTTTGGCAATGTCGCACCGCGCTCGCGGCGTTGCGCCGCGGTCTCTATGACGAAGCAAAAACCCTGCTTGACGACGCCTTGCTGACCATCGGCGGAATCACCGCCCATGACAAAGATGCGAAGCGGGCGCGCAGCCTCTTCTCGGAAGAATCTCGGAAGACGTTTCGTGGCGAACCCTACGAGCGGGTCATGGCTTATTATTATCGCGGGATCCTTTACTGGATGGATGGGGAGCCGGACAACGCCCGGGCCTGCTTCCGCAGCGCTCAGCTTCAGGATAGCGACACCGAGAACAAGTCCTACGCCAGCGATTATGTCCTGCTCGATTACTTGGACGGCTTCGCCACCGCCAAACTGGCGGGAGACGGCTCGGACGCACTCAAGCGCGCTCAAGCCGCCAGCAAGTTTGGCCCTCCTCCGACCTATAATCCGAAGGCCACAACCTTGTTCTTCCTCGAGTTCGGCCAGGGTCCGGCCAAATACGCCTCGGGAGAGTATTCAGAACAGCTTCGCTTTCGGGAAGGGCGTTCAGCGGCCCGATCCGCCATGATCAAGATCGGCACTCAGACGTTGGCGGTCGGACCGTTCGATGACTTGAGTTTCCAGGCCACCACCCGCGGCGGACGGATCATGGACCACGTTCTGGCCAACAAGGCCGTCTTCAAGACGGCCACCGACAAACTGGGTGACGCCGCGATCGTGGGCGGCGCGGTCACCGGCCTCGCCGCCGGTCGCAATCAGGCGGCTCAAGAGGCAGCCATCGGCCTGCTGGCCTTCGGTCTGGTCAGCAAAATTGTCTCTGCAACCACCACTCCGGCGGCTGACACCCGCTGCTGGGACGCCCTCCCGCAATACTTGAGCTTTGCGGCCATCTCTCTCCCGCCGGGCCCGCACGTCGCGACCGTCGAGTTTCTCGACGCCGCAGGCAAACCGATCCCTTTGCTAACCAAAACAGCGAACCTCAACGTCGCGGCCGCCCGCGACACCGTGGTTTTTATCAGCGATCAATCCCACACCACCAAGAGCCTATGAAACGCTATCTGAATTCGATTGCCGCATTGACCCTGGGCGCCGGTCTTCTGGCCGGCTGCGCCACGGGCGGAGCCAAAGCCCCCGTGAACACGACCAAGTTCGATCTCGAAAACCGCGCCGGATTCGTCCTCCTGGATGATCGGGTGCAACGTTCGGTCACCTGCTCCGGACTTCAGGAAAGCGCGACCCCGGACGGTCGGATGGAGGTCGCGGCCAACGTGCGGAACCGGGAAAACCGGCGCCTCCAGGTGCAAATCAATTGTGAGTTCAAGGATGAGCAAGGATTCGTCCTGGACAAAACACCCTTTGAAACGCTCATCCTCCGCGAAAACGAACAACAAACCGTTCGCTTCACGGCCATGAATAATCGAGCCAAGAAATACACCATTCGCGTGAGCGAGGCGCACTAGAATGAAAACGACGATCTTCGTTGGTCTCGGCCTCACCGCCTGGACCTGCCTCGTCCCAGCCCAGGTAAATCAGCCGAAGACGAGCCCGCCCGCACCGCCACCGCCACCGCCTGTCTCCGCCACCGCGCCGTCCCCGGGGTCGCCGGAACGATTTACCTACGAGCAGAAACCGGTGGCCGGCCGGCCCTTTCTCGTCACGCCGGAGCAAGCTCAAACGATCATCAATCGCTTCAAAGAAACCTATACCAAACTGGGAAGTCCCCGGGTTCTGGTCTTCGTCAATCGGGACTTGGTCGATCAACAGTCCGGCACCAAGCTTTCCGCGCGCCACGAAGAAACCGAATCCGTTCGAGGCGATGTCAAAGCCTTGTCCGACGGCGGCCCGCGTGCCTCCGCCCATCCGCCCACCGCCAATGCTCCCAGGATCGAGGGTGCGCCCGGTGACCTCAACACGGCGACGAAAGATCTGGCCGCCGGAAAGGGCGGCATCGCCGGCCAGGTGGAAAAGGTCAGCGCCAAGAATACCTACCGCGTGCGCGAACAGACCTCGCTGACCCTGGCGGACAAGCAAACGATTCGCGATGTCGAGCGAATGTTTGGCCGCCCGCTGCGCATGGCCGGAGTGAGCCTCGTTGATCAGGGCGTCGCGACTCAATTGATCGCTGACCGGCCCATTGGGCAGGGGACCGCGCAAACGGAGGGTGAACAAGCCCGCAAAGACCGCGAAGCCCTGGGTAAAATTGCCGAGGTCGTTCTGGAGGTTTTGGTCGTGAATAAGCAGATGACCGTCACGGAGCTCTCAGGCGACAAAGTTTATTTGGTTCCCGACATTCAAGTCACGGCGATTCGTCTCAAGGACTCGCGGATTCTGGGGCAAGCCTCCAGTTCGGATTTCTTGGGACAAGGCGCCGCGGCCGGTCGCAGCGCCCGCCAGTTCGGCGTGCGCGAGATCACGGAAGCGACCGCGCTCGCGATCATGGAAGACATGACGCCGTAGCCGTTGCGATTTCAGAAAGACCCTCTCATGAGCCTCGGTGGGGCGAGACTCCGTCGAGCCTTGAAATTCCCTTGTATCGGAATTCAGCCCGAAGACTGCCGAAGCGAAAGCCCGCAGTGACGGAAGTTCTCTGGTTTTCCCTTCCGTCACCGGCCAACTGATCCAAGTGATCAGGAAAGTCAGGGTTCGACGGAGTCTCACCCCACCGCCCCAAAGTTATCTGACAGAATCCCAAATTTTGAAACCGGGGTACAAGTACGGGTTACAGGTCGGATGCAAGTTGATCGAATCGCACTTCCGCTTCGATCACCTTGGCAACTGATCTTTCCTCCAGATT
Source organism: uncultured Verrucomicrobiota bacterium (assembly GCA_964355375.1). Classification (GTDB taxonomy): domain Bacteria; phylum Verrucomicrobiota; class Verrucomicrobiia; order Limisphaerales; family SIBE01; genus CAYHFE01. Next base: position 4,135 of record CAYHFE010000378.1, on the reverse strand, counting down.
CTCGCGCCAAAGCTCGCTTCGGATTTCGACGTTGGAAACGGAATCTCTCAATGCTAGAAGAAAGAAACGAACCGTATGATTGCGATTGAAGAAACGGCCACCGTTCAAGCGAACGGAAACCTCGTGTTGCGCCATCCGGAGTTGAAGGCGGGAGAGCAGGTCAAAGTCATCGTCCTGTTGGGTGCTGATCACTCGCCGCAGCAGAATCTGAAAACTCCCGTCACAGGACGAAGGCTCAAAGGCGATTGGGGGGGGGCGGTCTCGCAGACTTGGCGAAGCAGTGGTCTTCGGTCGAGTTGCAGCACAAGGCGAACGACTGGCGTGGCGACTAGTCGATTTACCTCGTGGCTTGTCCTGCCCGTCCGTCCGGCTCGTGGCGAAAGAGATCCTTCACTCTTTATGTGCCGGAACGAGGTTTCTTGGCCGCGCCAGACTTCGTAACCGTAAGAATCAATCACGGCCGGCAAACGGTCGAACAGAATTCGTTCTCGCACCACAATCCGAAATCTCCGGTCAAAGTGAAAGCTCTTCTTCCAAAGCGTGGATGTCTGACAGTATTTGGCGCGCCGTCATGAACAGCTTTTCGAAGGGAAGCATGCGCCAGGCTTCGAAAAACGCAAGCGGCATGGCACCTGGCGATCGAGCGCACTTGCCCGACTGGACTGAACAGCCATTCGGCCTTTTGCCCCGCTCGTTTCCCGTCCTCAGCTCGGCTCGGCTCCATGCCACTTTCGGCTTTGCCACCGCTGTCATTGCGCCGTCCCGACATGCGGACCGCAAACCATGCGCCCAGTTCGAGTCTGACCTTTGGCGGTCCGTGTTCCGCGGTGAGCCTTTGGGCTGGCCCCCACCCCCGAAGCCACGGCTCCCCGCTCCTCACGGCCCGCCATACGTCAGAACCACGCGCCCCCCGCGACCCAGTTCATTCTGAAGATCCCTCCCGTTGGCCGCCCTGTTTCGCAGGATTTTTCGGTGAAGGGCTTGTTGGCGAGCCAACAGTTTGGCGGCCGCTGGATCACCTGCGATTGCTCCTTTGGCAATAGCGAGCCCTTCCTGGAACAACTGCCCAAAGACTTCACCTATCTGGCGGAGATCGCCTGCGCGCGAAAAATCTGGCCCAAAACGTGCGCGACTCGACCGCCGTGGAAAAAGGACGGCGGCACGGTCGAGCAGTTACTCCAAGTCCAGGAGCTCTGGAACTGGCAAACCCATAAAATCTCCGAAGGCGAAAAGGGGCCGATGGTGGCTGCCTTCGCCCGCGTTCGCGTCTCTTTGAGCCCGGAACGGACCCCCGAAAGCGAACGCTGGTTATTGCTGCGCAACGACGCCAACGGCAAAATCAAATACGCGTTGAGCAACGCCTCGCCAGAGACCCTGATGCGCGAACTGGTGCGCGTCAGCGGCGCGCGCTGGCCCATTGAACGATGCTTCCAGGAAAACAAATCCGAACTGGGCCTCGATCACTCTGAACAGAGGTCCTGGACCGCCTGGCATCGACACATGCGCCTGGTGTTTTTGGCGCAACTATTCACCAAAGACGAGCTGACACGGTACTTCAAGGTGAAGTCCGATTGGGTTCCCCATCCACCGATGGCTCAGAATCAAGGACCCTGGCACTCACACAAGCTCTACTTTAAGCTCGAAGATGTGCTCAGCGTGTTGCGAACGTTCTTGAAGCGCCAGGGTCTGGATTTTCCGCTCACGGACACCGATCTCCGCAATCAGCTCCGGACGCGGCCATACTGGGTCCCATCAACGGTGGGTCACCGGCAGACGTTTGGTCGTGGAGCGGCGCAGTCCCGCTGCTATTGTATCGATGTGGACAGGCACGAGATGGGCTATCAACTGGTCCAGGACGACGTTCTGGAAGCGGCCCGCCGCGGCTCCGACGCCCCGCCGCTCAATCAGAATTTGAGCGATCCAAGAAAGCGGGAACTCTTTCAAATCATCGAGGCTTGTGCTTGGTGATCCGGAAGCGCGGTCGCAGCGCCAGTAGGGCGTCTTGGTCGCGGGCTTGGACCTGGTTTTTTTGCGGTGTTTCGTCTTGAATCAATGGCCGCAGCCCTCATGCTCGGGCCATCACAAGAACGGACACCCGGGAAGCATGAGCTGCGTTGTTGCCAACCTGAGTTACTCCGCCATGTCATTGGGCGTTTCGGTCTGGCTTTTCTTGCTTCCGAGTTTTTCGGTTCGGGCCGAGACCGAGTATCGACAGCGCGTCTGGACCCGTCAGAACGGGCTTCCGAGCAACACCATCCAGGCGATTCTCCAAACGCAAGATGGGTTTCTCTGGATCGCGACGCGAAATGGCCTGGCTCGGTTCGATGGGTTGAGCTTTTCCGTCTTCAATCGCAAGAACACACCGCCACTTCTGGGCGATGAATGCACGGCCCTGGCTGAGGACCGGAACGGGACTCTCTGGATCGGGACGACCAAAGGACTGACACGCTGCCGCAACGGGGTGTTCACGACGATCACTTCGACTGACGGCCTCTGGGATGATTCGATCACCAGCTTGTGCGCGACAACGAGCGGCGATGTCTGGATTGGCACAGCCGAAGGGCCGGTTCGATTTCATGGCAACACATTCACAAAATTCAATCCGCGCGGGAAGATCGTCAAACCCGGCGATCGAACCACCCGGGCTCTCTTTGAAGATCGCCGGGGGAATCTGTGGATTGGCAGCACCTCCGGGCTGCAACGATGGGACAATGCCGCCGGATCTTTGGTCGATGCGGAATTCACGGCGCTTCCGACCACGACACGTTATGTCAAAGCTATCGTCCAGGACACAGCAGGCCGCCTTTGGCTCAAAAGCGACTACCTGTGGAGGGTCGGAGACGATTCCTGGAATAGTTCGGCGATTAAGCCTGAATTGCACCAATCGAACATTGCGTGCCTGTTTGCCGACCGCGCTGGAGTCGTATGGGTCGCGACCAAAAGCCACGGGCTGGTCCAACTTCGCGAGGGACATCTGATTCCAGCGGACGAACGTATCCTGCTGCCGGACAATCAGGTGTCCTGCCTCTCTGAAGATCGTGAGGGCAATCTATGGATCGGCACCGAATCTGGAGGGCTCGCGCAATGGCTGCCGCGCCGGTTCTCAACCTTCACGACCCGGCAGGGTCTCGTGCATGACAATGTTTGGGCTCTCGTACAACGTCGCGACGACAGTGTCTGGATTGGGACCGACGGTGGCTTGAGTCGTCTAGCCGATCCAGGGTCGATCAGCAGGCGCTCCGATCTGCCGTCCGCTCAAACGCGACCTGAAGGCCTGGTCCCTTCCGCATCCGTCCGACGGGAGAACCCACGTCTTCCCATCCAGAACTTCACCGAGGAAAACGGCTTAGTGTATCGTCCCGTTCACGCCTTGCATGAAGATCGATCCGGAGTTCTTTGGATCGGAACAGGGAACGGTTTGACCTACCTGCGAGACGGACAATTTGGATTTCATCGTTTCCCGGGAAATGAGGTTCCGAATACTATTCGGGCCGTCGTCGAAGATCGTTCAGGCGCTCTCTGGGTTGCCTCTCAGGTGGGATTGCATCGTCACCTCGACGGGCAATGGACAACTTTCACCACGACGAATGGACTGCCGGACCTAGACATTCGCGCCCTGCTTGAAGACAGGATGGGGAGTCTTTGGATCGGCACGGCGGGCGGCGGGTTGGCGTATTCGACTAGCCCGCGAGCGGCATTGAACGCTGCCTCGCCGACTGCTCAGAACTCAGCCTTCGTCACCCTCACAATCAAGAATGGACTTTCCGACGATTCCATCACCGCCTTGCACGAAGACGAGCGGGGTGTTCTGTGGGTGGGGACTAGGCGGGGTCTGAGTCGTTTGTCGCTGAATGCAGCGTGGGCCAGCGGCAGCGATGTTTCTCACCAAAACAGCGACGCGAATCGGTCGCCGACCGTCGTTATCCGTTCCGTCGCTGTCCAACAAGGATTGTTCGACAATACGATCCACGGCATTCTCGAAGACGATCAAGGCCAGCTCTGGATCAGTTGCCCGAGGGGAGTTTTCCGAGTGAACAAGAAGAACCTCGACGAGGTTCTTGATGGACGGAGTCCAACCGTACATGAGCCTGGACCTGGAAATCGAGGGAAAAAGTGGCAATTCCTTTCAGGCTAT
>CAYHFE010000377.1:0-7982 GCA_964355375.1 uncultured Verrucomicrobiota bacterium | reverse complement strand
TTGGCAAACTCACGCAAAGCGACATCCTAACCGCCCTGCAACGGCATCAAGCCGGGGACTGGGGCGACGTGGACGACGAAGACCGCAGCGCCAATGACCAAGCGTTACAGGAAGGAACTCGGATCTTCTCCGTTTATCACTCCGCGGCCAGAGTCAAGTTCTGGGTCATCACAGAAGCAACTCGCGAGGTGACGACATTTTTGCTGCCCGAGGATTACTGATCTCGACTCGCCTTCCCCACTGTGGAGGAAGGCGTCTTTCACTCTCGCCGGCCAAAACAAAATGGTCGTCCGCGCTTCGCGGCGAGAGTAACCCAACCGGAAGCAACCCGTTATCGCGGGTGGACGACCAGAAAGAGAGTAACGTGGAACAACCCGAATTATTCAAGTTCAAACCACCGAAAACCCGCGAGAGAGAAGGACCACAGGAATACGAGGTCGTCCCGCTCCGCGAATGTCCGGTGCCCGAACCGACCGCGCCTCAACCGCCCGTTCGCACGTTGAAGATCGAGGCGGACGGCGACTTTTGGAAGGGCCTCATCAAACCCAAAATCCGCATCAAGGGTCACTGGCTTGAACGGGCGGGGTTCAGACCCGGAAATCGCGTCCAGGTCGCGTGCATTGCTCCCGGAATCATTGAATTGCGCTCCCCCGATCCCAAGCTGGCGAATGAGACGAAACCACCATCCTTCGATGAGGCCCCCGATTGATGATGATCGAAATCCTCGAGGGCGTGATCCTCGGTGCCGAAGGCCACTCCGGTCCTCGGACAATGGGATTCTCCACGACATTGAAACTCACGCCTCGACGGCAATTTCCGTCGGGGCTTTTTCATATTCCAGATCCAGGATTCCATAGATGTCCGACGAGAGGTGCGAAGCATCTGTATTGTCTCCGATTGGCCGCATTCGACTTTTCAAGATACAGGCACTCTCGTTTGGTCGCTGATTCCGGTCGCCAGATTTCAATCGCGTGCTTGCTGCCACCCGTCTTCTCTGCAAATCTTTGCTTCCACGTATGACTCCAGAACCGAAAGTGCCCGCCACGCCGACCAATCTGATTGCAGCATAAGCATGAAGACCTTCCGCGACGCCTGCACACTTCAGCCCAACGCGCTCTCCATCAAACTCAGCGACCAGATTGAGCAACTCGACGAACTGATCCGCGCCGAGGGCGACGGCACAGAGTTCTTCGAGAAGACGTTCATCACCCAAGGCATGCAGGACCTAGTCGCTGAGGGTGACTGGCACACATTTGGTCACGTATGAATGCGATAATTCAGCCCCAGAGACGCTCAGAATGAGAAGCTCACACGACATTCTGCGATTGCTCGACGAACTCGATCGCCAGAACGCGGATTCGTTGGAAGACCAAGACCTGGACTTCAAGCAATGGATCACTCGCAGCCTCAAGGATTCTGTCGCTTTGGTGGTGGAAATGGCCGTGTGCATGGCGAACGGCGGCGGTGGCACGGTCGTTTTCGGAGTGGACGATCAAGCGATCGGCCGGACGGACGCCGTCCTCGGCATCCCGCCGGAGGTGGATGTCAACCGTTTGAAAAAGGCCATCTATGACACTACCGACCCAAAACTGACGCCGGTGTTCGACGAATTGCGGGTTCCGGAAGGCACCGGACGAATCCTCGTCATGCAGGTGTATCCGGGCATCCCGCCTTACACCGATACGGCGGGCGGAGCCAAGATTCGCATCGGGAAGGAATGCAAGCCGCTGACCGGCACTCTTCGGCGGCGCATCGCCGTCGAAACGGGTCAGAACGACCTCTCCGGGCAGGTCATTGCCGAGGCCGGAATGCCGGACTTTTCCTCCGCCGCGATGGAAAGCCTGCGCGAGAGTGCCCGATTGGACAGAGCTCCGGACGATCTGATTCGCATGAGTGACCGCGACTTGCTTGAAGCGCTCGCCTTGCTGCGGGATGGCAAGCCCACCGTGGCGGCACTCCTGCTAGCGGGCCGGCCTGAGTCTCTCGCAAAACACCTGCCGCGCTATGGCTGGTCGTTCTTCCTGATGGAATCCGACACGGGCTACCGGGATCGGGCGGATGATCACGACTCGTTGCCGGTCGCCTTGAGACGGTTGGCGGAGCGCATCAACGCCAACAACACCATTTCGACCGTCGCCGTTGGCCTCGCCCACTTCGAATATCGAACCTATCCCGAGGTGGCAGTTCGCGAGGCGTTGCTTAATGCTTTTGTTCATGCCGATTACCGGCTGGGCGGCCCCATCATGGTGAAGCAATCTTCCGCGAAACTCGAAATCAGCAATCCCGGTGGATTTATCGGCGGCATCTCTCCCGAAAATATCTTGCACCACCCGCCCGTCCCACGAAATCCGCTCCTGGCCGAAGCCTTGGTGAAACTTCGCCTGATCAACCGCGCCAATCTCGGCATCGGGCGCATCTACCGGGCGCTGCTGATTGAAGGCAAAGAGCCGCCGGTCATCGAGGAGTTGGGCGAGTGTGTTCGCGTCACTTTGCTCGCCCGCGAACATTCCGCAGGATTTCGCCTCTTCGTGGCCGAGGAGTCCAAGGCCGGACGCCTGCCCGGCGTGGACCATTTGCTCGTGCTGCAATATCTGCTGCATCACCCGGAGATGGACACCGGCACCGCCGCCCGGCTCTGCCAGCGCTCGGAAGCCGAAATTCGCGAAGTTCTGAGCCTGATGGAAACGGAGTGGCATTATTTGGAGCGCGGCGGCACCGGGCGGGGCACCTATTGGATGCTCGCGCCGGATGTGTTCCGCCGTCTGCGCGAAACGGGCACACCGGAACGCGACCGACGAATTGACTGGGAAGCGGCCAAGACCCGCATTCTGAGCGTCTTGCGCCAGCGCGCGGAGCGCGGGGAGAAAGGGTTGTCCAATGAAGAAATCCGGCGTATTGCCCATCTGGACCGCAATCAGGCCGGTCGCCTGATGCGCGAACTTCTCACGGAGGTCCCACAAATCCAGATGATTGGATCAAGGCGCTATTCCCGCTACGTTTATGGATTACCCGCCTCATCATAGCGAGCATAACGGATCGCATAACGGCGTTTCTATGCGTGTTTCTATGTGGAGTGCGGGTGAACCGCGCATAGACTGGCAAACTGCACTCCGAAAACGGCGATTGCAACACTCTCCCCTGCACCATGAATCACTGAACTTCGTTTATCACGTTAGCGCTCACTGAAATTGACCCGCTTCTGCTCACGGATGTTGCCCCACTTGGCGGCGGGTGTCCGAAATAAGGTCTATGACCGTGACGGCGTGAGCGGGTGGAAAGTCTTTCCCTGAAAACTCAAAACGGACGACGCCCAGGAATTCCCAGGACGCTTCCGCCGACCAAGAGTGCTCAGTCCGGATATAGAATGGCGCACTGCCCGCCGGAATGTAATCTCCCCCGTTCTGCCCGTTTCGTTCGCCATCCATCACTCCCACAGACCAGATTTTGTCATCATCATCAGGTCAAGCCGCTCGCTATGGCTTGGCGGTGCCGGGCATCGAGTCCATCGCTTTCTGGAGGGAATTATTGTCGTGATGGCTATAGCGCTGGTGCATTTCTCGGGAAGAATGCCCAGTCAATTTCATACGCATTTCCTCGGATACCCCCTGGTTGGCCAGAACGGAACTGAAGGTGTGCCGCAAGGAGTGGAAAGTTCTGCGGGCAAAACTTCTGGTTCCTTTCCCCTTCACGACCTTGAGATCCAAGCCCGCCCGCACAACGATGCGTTTGAATCCCTCCGACAACCCATGGTTCCCAGACCGTCTCTGTTTGGCCAAGGACCGGCACAACGGACCGAGAGTGCCCGACTCCGATAACGCATGCAAATGGTGGAGGAGATCGCGGTGAACGGGCAAAACGACCCCTTTCCCGGTTTTCTTTTGAATGTAACTGATCATCGCATTCTCGGTATCGATGTTGTCCCAGGTCAACGCAATGCAGTCCCCCAAACGGGCTCCCGTGAACGCGCCCAGATAAATCAAGGTCTTCCAGTCATGGTTGGGAGCAGCGTTCACCAGCTTTCCGATTTCATCCATGGAAAAAACGTCGCGCTCGGACGAAACCGATTTGGGTAATTTCACCGCCGGAACGGGATTCTTGTCGATGAAGCCGTATCTCTCGGCCCTTTGCAGAGCGCTCCCGAGAGTCATAATGTCCACGATGGCTGTCTTTGGGGCCGCTCCGCCGTCCAACCGGGTGTTTAGAAAGAGCTCAATGTGCCTGGGCGTGAGACCCCGGAGCGGTTGGTCGGCAATGTGGTCCAAGGCTTTCAGGAACTGCCGCACCGTGGCTTCGTAACGTTTCTGGGTTCCCAACGTGGCTTTCTGCCTTATCGAACTCAACCACTCCGTCAGATATTCCCGGGTCGTTTGGGACGACAAACCCTCCCCAATCGCCCGCTTCGAGATATCCGACACGACCCTCTGAAAAGTCGTCGCCGTTGCCCGGCCTTCCTTGGCGGCCCGTTCCAATTCTTCCCATTCGAGCGCCATGCGACTGGCTGATGTTTTGTCCATTGCCTTGGTCGAGCGGCGGACAGTTTTGCCGTTCTGGTCGGAGTAACATGCGAACCAGAATGGAGACCCGGGACGTTTGAAAACAGTGGCCATAAAATCGCGCGTTTATCGTCGCTCCCACTGTGCAGTAAAGTGGGAAGTCTTCCCCATTAACTTCCCACTAAATATTCCAAAACACCAACTAAATCGTGTGTAAAACACTAGGAACGAATGGGGCCTTCGTTCCGACCGGCGTGGGCGCCGGTCGGCACACGCGAGGGCGCGTATGCTCCCCAAGACGGACTACATGCTGTCGGCTAAACCGTTACCATTCAGTTGGGTTCTTGGTGGAACGGGCAACTTGCCCATTCCGGTGGGCTACCAGCCCACCGGTCATGCTGCCGGAAGTCCCCCGAAAGACTGAGTCCTGTTGTCATGCCAGACTCGGCGGCAAGGTGCCGCCGAGCACGGCCAGGTTGGCCGTTCCACCCATTTCTGCTGAATACTTACGGCTCAGCCGACCAGGGCGCTGGAGGCCTTGCGCGAATCGCTGCCTCACCCGCTCGTGGCCTGAAGCAGCCGGCGGCCAAGCTCGGCCGATCACAATCCCTTCATCGCCTCATCGAGCGCCCCGTAAAGCTGCTGCATGGTCGCGTCAGATTCGTCTCCCATGTTCGAGATGCGAAAGGTCGTGCCTTTGATCTTGCCGTAACCGCCGTCGATGAGGAATCCGCGGTCCTTGACCAGCTTCTGGAACTTGGCCACGTCGATGGAGCGTCCGCCGGGCTTGGCGCCATTGTTCACGCAGGTCAGCGTCACGGATTCAAAGCCGTTTTCGGGAAAGAGATTGAAGCCCTGGCGGGCTGCCCAATCCCGGGTTTGGCGCGAGAGCCGGAGGTGGCGCTGGTAACGCGGCTCCAATCCTTCGGCAAAGATGTCCTCGAGCTTGGAGGCCAGGGCATAGACATGGCCAATGCTCGGGGTGCTGGGGGTCATGTTGCCTTCGGCATTCTTCTGGAACTCGACAAAATCAAAGTAATAGCCCCGGTCCTTGGCCGTGGCGGCTTTGGCCAGCGCGGCTGCCGAGCAGGTGAACACCGCCAGCCCCGGCGGCATGGCGAAGGCCTTTTGGGTGCCGGCGAGCAGAACGTCGATTCCCAAGGCGTCGAATTCGATCTGAGTGGCGGTCAATGAACTGACGGCATCGACGATAAAGGAAACGTCCGGATATTTCTTCTTGAGCGCGGCAATTTCCGAGAGCGGGCTCATCACGCCGGTCGAGGTTTCGTTATGGATCAAAGTGAGCGCGTCGAACTGGCCGGTGGCGAGCTTGGCCTCGATGGCTTCCGCGCGAATCGGCGAGCCCCAAGGGACTTGGAGGGATTCGGCAGATTTTCCGCACCGTTGGGCGACATCAAGCCATTTGTCGGAAAAGGCGCCGCACATGCAACACAGGACCTTCTTCGACACCAGATTGCGCAGAGCTCCTTCCATCACGCCCCAGGCGGAGGAGGTGCTCAGATAGACCAAACGCTTGGTTGAGAGCAGGGTCTGCAATTGAGGTTGAATCCGGGCGTAGAGATCTTTGAATCCCTGTCCGCGATGACCGATCATCGGCGAACAAAAGGCGTGAAAGGTCTTCTCACTCACTTCGACCGGGCCGGGAATATGTAATTTGACGTGTCCCATAACTAGGTTGTGAAAGTTTTCACAAGCCCTCCCTCAACGCAAGCGGAGATTCCGTTCCGGTGTGCACTTGTTTTGCCTCCCGTTTGGCAAAGATTACGATCCGCGATTGTGAACACAGCGGCGATTCATAGCGGTCCCCGATGGCTCATCGTCTGGCTGGGCTGTCTCGTTTCGCGGTGGGTTCTTCAGGAGGGCCAGCGTTCGCTCGGCCAAACCTCCGTGGGAACCGCCCCGCCGCCTCCCCGGAATCGACCGGCACGAGGTCGGCCGGGGGAGGATGCAGGGGAAGATCGTCAAGTCGGTCAGCGTGGGTCCGGATGGCACGGCGTGGATCTTGAACAGCGAGCAGTTGAGCCGGTTGCAGGTCCAGGCATCATCCCGGATCGAGCGCGTGAGTTCAGAGGTGTCTTGGGCGTGGTGCAATCTGGCGGATCGGGACGGCACGGTCTGGGTCGCGACTCTGCGTGATGGCCTGTTCCGCCTCCGGCATGGGAACTGGTGGGTTTGGTCGCTTTACGGGGACGCCGAGGATACGGTGTGGATCGGCGGCTATGACCGGGGCCTGAGCCGCCTTCGAGGCGGAAACATATTGGGTTTTTCCGCGCCGTCATTGCGGTTGCCCGGAATGATCGGAGGCATTCTCGAGGACAACCAAGGGAGCCTCTGGCTCTGCTCGAATCGGGGCATTCATCGCGCCTTGAGGAAGGAATTGAATGATTTTGCGGACGGTCGAGCCGATTCCGTCACGCCGTCAGCTATGCCAAGCGCGACGGACTCGCCACGTCGGAATGCGCGAGCGGCGCGCAATCGGTGGCTTGCCAAGGAAGCGATGGCCGGCTCTGGTTTGCCATGACCGCCGGTGTCGCGGTCGTGGATCCCGCCGCTCTGGAGCGCAATACCATTCCACCGCCGGTGGCGATCGAAGAGGTCGTGATCGACGACGTGGAAACGGTGAAACACTCCGGCACGGTCACGGTTCCAGCCGGCCGACATCGGATCGAAATCCGCTTCACCGCGCTCAGTCTGACCGCTCCCGAGAAGTTGCGGTTCCGATATCGATTGAAGGGATTCGATCCCGAATGGGTCGATGCGGGCACTCGACGGAGCGCCTTTTTCACGGCCGTGGAGCCCGGAGGTTACCAATTTCAAGTCAAGGGAACGAACAACGATGGCGTTTGGAGTGAATCCGATGCCACGTTGGCCGTCGTTGTTCTGCCGCATTATCGGCAGACGGGATGGTTTCGTGCCGGTGTGCTGGCGCTGGTTTCGGGCCTTGGGGTGCTGGGGGTGCCATCGCCGCATCAACCAACTCAAACGCGCGCGGGCGGCGCAGGAGGAGTTCTCCCGGCGTCTGATCGTGTCCCAGGAGCAGGAGCGCAAACGCATCTCGGCGGAACTGCACGATGGGCTGGGCCACCAAGCAAGAACTGGATGTCTCACACCTTCAGTTGGGCAACACTGAAGAGGAATTGCCCCACCGAAAGCCGCTCGCCAGTCGCCGCTTCCAGATGTGCTCACCGAATCCGGCTTCATGCTCCTCATTCGCTTGTCTGTGAACCAATTCCTCCGACTGTATAATTCCCAACACCATGATCCCCTTCCGCAGGGGAGAAGGAGAAGCTTTCCGATGTCCTGTTTAGGCTCAGCGGTTAGTGATTCTCCCCAGCGCGGCATTCCGCAGTCCCTCGCCCCATCCGATGGGGAGAGGGTGCGGGTGAGGGGCACTTGGCATTGCATCGATACGGCTTAGAGCCTGTTTTAAAATTCAAAAGGGTCCTGTTTTCGCGGAAAAGGCCGCTG
>CAYHFE010000376.1:0-7983 GCA_964355375.1 uncultured Verrucomicrobiota bacterium | reverse complement strand
CCGGCCCTCCTCTCGAACATCGATGCGCCCGGTTAACAAACGGTTCATGGAAAGCACAGGTCGAGCCGAGTCTTCGGGCCGGTTCTTCTTATGTGGGGCGCGACGGATCGTTTCGCTTCAAGAGCCGCCGATACTCTTGATAGATCTCGTCGGTGCTCTCCGGTCCGGCTGGTTCGGGCTCCACCTTGGGCGTGGACGGCGAGCCGGAATGAGCCTGGTCGATCCAGGTTTGATAAGCCCGATCCCATTCCGCGGAAGAGGTCGTCGCGGGAGTCTGGGGTGGGGCCTTCGAGGATTCTCCGGAGGCTTCAGAGGTCGGAGCCCATCCGGGCGGGAAGGGAAGGGTTCGGGGCATCGGGCGGACGGGTTCGCCCAGGACGTCTCGGAGTTCCGCTCGCAAATCCTGCGTCAGGCTCAGACCGGCCGGTTCGCTGTTGAGAAATACAATTCCGACGATGTCCTGCAGTGGGGTGAAGGCTTCCCGATCCTCCAGTTCGGGAATCGCCTCGCCGATCTCCCGAAAGGATAACCGGGACCGGTGCCGGGCCAGAAGCCCGAGGACGCGCCCGGCCATCACCACGTCCAGGGCCAGCAGGCGGCGCGATTTCTGAATCCAGTCCAGCGCCGTCAGGGTGAGCCGCGGTCCGGCGAAGATCGCTTCTTGGAGCAGCTCACGGGCGAGATCGGGGCGTTCGGGCATCGTCGGCACGGTGGACACATCGTCTTCCGGGGTGGGAGCGAGTCGGGAGCGGCGTTGGCGGACTGTGCGGGAGTGGGTCCAAAAGAGAACCAGCAAGACCAGAAGGGAAAAGAGAAAGCCGGCGATACGCGCGGCCTGGACTTGGCCGGAGGTCCAGGCGGGCGCCGCGCCACTCGACCGGAGGAACCGAAGGAAAGAGATGAACGTGGCGGAGGCGAGGCCGGCGACGAAGCTCAACACCAGCCCGGCCAACGCGAGGAAGACGAGTCCCCCGACCAGGCTGGCCCACGCTTCCGCGCGGGTCTTCCGGCGTAACCAGGATGGGATGAGTTCGGTCTCCACGGTCTGCACTTTCTCGATCGGAATACGTCGCCAACATGGACCCATTTCATCCCCGAGACAAATCGCGGCTCATTGCGGCAGGTGGTTGAGCGTGTAGTAGAACGTCTCGTGCCAGAGCGGTTTGCCAGCCGCACTCTGGAGATCGAGCGCGCGCACCATCGTGACGTAGCCAAGTTTGGTCCCGCCCAAAGCCAACTGGACTTTCCGTCGATCCGGCGACACGGTCGCGCTGATGGTCTTCAGGGGCGTCGAGCTATCCTTCCGTCCTTCCTGATCGATTTCCGGTGAGCCGTAAGCCTGGTGGTACTCGTAGTTGAATTGCGCGACCTCGTAATTTTCCGATACGGCCGCCGCGGTCGGATCCACCGGTTGAGTGAAGACGAGTTCGAATCCGGCCGCGGTCGCGTGGACTTCTTTGATTTCAAACGGGGTTTGACCCGTGAATTCGACCCGATCGAGCGAGTAGTCTTTGGGCGCTGAAGCCGGCCAGGCGGCGTTCTTGAGCCCGCCCACGTACAACTTTCCATCGCGCCCCATCGCCAGGCGATTGACTCCGGAATAGAACCCCTTGGCGAACGGCCAGACTGCCCCTTGCCATGCCCCATGGACCTTCTCCAGGAAAACTCGGGAAACGACCGCGTTTTGAAAGTCACCGATCAGCATCTGCCCTGGGAACGGCCCGAATCGGTCACTGTCCACGGTGACAAATCCGCTCGTCGAAGGGGAAAGCTTCCGCGGAAACCAAACGGCCGGCGGCTCGAACTGGGCGGGATGGGCGTAGTCGGCTTCGGGCGCGGGGATGCCCGAGGGGTAGCCATAGAATCGGCCGCGCTGGAGGTGATTCAACTTGCAGGCGCCGACCCAGTTTCCTTGGTTGTCCGCGATGAACAGATCGTCATTCGGCCCGTAAAGGCCGAAGCCATTGGGGGCGCGCAGGCCGCTGCAGAACCCTTCGAGATTGCTGCCATCCGGTTTGATCTGCACGCACCAGCCCACATAGGGCAAATCCCACCGACCGCGCTGGCCGCAAAGAAACGCGTAAAAATTCTGATCGCGATCGATGACAGGACCAAAGGCGAAGGCGTGGTAATTGCCCGAATAGGCCCAGTCATCGTTGATGGTTTCGAACTGGTCAGCCTCGCCGTCCCCGTCGGTGTCCGTGATGCGGGTGAGATCGCATTTCTGGACCACGTAGATCTGTTCCTTCACGACTTGGAGTCCGAGGGGTTCATTCAAGCCGCGCGCGAACCGCCGATACCGGGCCGCTTGGACGTCTCCTTGAGCCCCCTCCACGATGTAGATTTCCCCCGACCACGTGGCGATGGCCAGATCGCCGTTGGGCAGCCAATCCATGCCCGTCACTTGCAGCGCGATCTCCCGCGGAACCGGGAAATGCTCGATCCGGTAATAATCATCGCCGCCGGGGCGTTGGGGAAGGGCGGGATCGCCGCTGACGACGCGCGCCGTCTTTGGTCTGCCGGGGGCGGGGGACTGATCGGCGTGGATCCGGCTCGGCTCTGGAGGGGTCGATGACGCGAGGGTCGCGGTCAATTTCACGGCCTCGGGAGCGTCCCGGCAAATCGCGCTGATCACTTCGACGGTAACAGGATGGGTGTGCGATGGCAATCGCAGATAGGCGCGAGTCTGCCAACCGGTGACGTGGATTTTTTCCACGGCGCTCTCGCCATTTCGCTCGATCTCGAGCGGAACGTCGTAGGAAACCGACGACTCCTCGATCTTCCATCCGGCCTCGGGGAATCCGCGGGCGACGCTGACCAGAAGGTTCTTATCGCGTTCGATCCAGGTGGCTCGGTCGGGCGAAGTTCGGTTCGCGCGGCCCATTTCGGCGTGAGCCAGAAACCAGAGATCCCGGGCGCAGGGGCCGAGATCGAGGCGTCGCACGACCAGGCTCATTCCCTCGACGAGCAGCGCTCGCGGAGTCTCGCGAATCGAGATGACCTCGCCGTGGCCGGCCGCCACCGCGTAAGTCAGGGTCACCAAACCGTCCTGCATGCTGAGGCCTTTGAAGTCAGAACCGGTCGGAGGTTCGGATTGGTACTCCGCGGTGGGTATCGTGACGTTCCAAGGACAAAACGGAGGCATCGTCCAGAGCGTTTCGCCGTCGAAAGTGCAGAGAAACGGACTTTTGGCTCCGTGATACGGTGTGCCCAACAGATTCAGACTCGGCCCCTTCCAGGCCGTATGGGTGCGAAGCAGGCGCGCATCGAACGCGATGTGCAGATCGGGCGCGAGAGGAATCGCAATGCTCCGACTCGATTGCGCCATCGGCCCGCGGCGAAAGGGTTGATCCGCGGGATCGCGCTTGGGAATCCGCGGCTGGGCCGTTCTGCCGGTGGTGGGTGGGGTGCTCTTGACGGTCGGCGGCGCGGGGGCGAAGGCGGGAGCGGAAGCGGACTCAGCGGCCGGAGCCCGCGCCACTCCGGTCACGAGAACTCCGATGCAGCAGAAACCTCGGAGGACGAAGCGGCGGGCCCAACCCGCCGATGGGCCGGTGGCCGCCGGTTTCGATTGGCGTCTGTTGCTCGTGAAGTATCCGATGCGTTTCACCAATCCACCACCGATCCGTCGTCGGGATCGTAGGTTTCCGCGTTCCGCCAATCATGATTGATCTTGTCGGCGAGCGCGTTTTCATCGAGTTCGATGCCCAGACCGGGGCCCTCGGGAAGCGGGATGAAGCCTTTCTCGATCGTGAAGGGCTTTTTGACATAGCCGACGCCCAGGGAGACCTGTTCCTGGCAAAGGAAATTGGGAATGGAGGCGGCAATCTGCAGGCCGGCGGCGAGGGAGATGGGGCCGAGCGGGTTATGCGGGGCGATCACGACGTAATACGCCTCGGCCATGCCTGCGATCAACCGCACTTCGGTTATGCCGCCCGCGTGACAAAGGTCCGGCTGGAGGATGCTCGCGGCCTTCTTCTCCAGGATTTCCCGAAAGCCCCACTTGGTGAAGATGCGTTCGCCGGTCGCGATGGGCAGGTGAGTGCCGCGGGCGATGTCGGCCATCACATCCACCTCCTGGCAATTCACCGGCTCTTCGATGAACATCGGCTGATAGGGCTCCAGGGCTTTGATGAGGAGCTTGGCCGTTTGCGGCGAGACCGCGCCGTGGAAATCGATGCCAATATCGATGTCCGGCCCGGCCGCCTCGCGCAGGGCGGCGAATCGTTCCGCGGCATATTGCACGGCGGCCGGATTCTCGACGAGGCGCGATGGACGCCTCTTGGCGGGTCCCGTCTTGAAGGTGCGGAAACCTTGCTGAATCTTCTTCTTCAGATCGTCCGGTTGGCTGGAATGGGCGTAAACGCGCACGCGATCGCGGGTGGGCCCGCCGAGCAATTCGTAGATCGGAACACCCAGGGCCTTGCCTTTGATGTCCCAAAGAGCCTGGTCGATCCCGCTGAGCGCGCTCGTCAGGATGGGCCCGCCGCGATAGAAGGCGTGCCGATAAATGGCCTGCCAATGATGCACGACCCGGCGCGGATCTTTGCCAATCAGGTAGGGAGCAATCTCCTCCACGGCGGTCGCGCACGTTTTCGCCCGACCTTCGGTGATCGGTTCACCCAGGCCGATGATGCCGGCGTCGGTGTGAATCTTCAAAAAAAGCCAGCGTGGTTTGACCAGGAAAGTCTCGAGCTTGGTGATCTTGATCTTGTCCTTGGGCGCGATGGGGGCATTCGCCCCGGCTTCCGCTTCGGCGAGAACGTTCCAGTTTAGGGCGGCCCAGCCGGCCGAGGCGGCGATTCCGCCTAGAAGTGTCCGGCGCGAGATGGGTTGGTCATTCTTGGGTAGTGTCATGGGGTGGATCCTTGGACGGGGCATTCCCGGCGGGCCGCAGGCGGGCTGTCGGGTGGTTGTGGGTGCATGCCGATCCAGTGATAGCGGGAACCCCAAGATTTTCAAGTGGATGTTCTCCAAGAAATGTGTTACCTGAGCCGCCATCGATTCAAACCGAATATCCAATCATCCATCAGCGCTCAGGAGAGAATGAGTATGAAGCACACGCCTTTGTCCTGTAATCGCCGCACCTTTCTTCGTTGGAGCACCGCCCTCGCCGCCGGTGCGCCGTTCGCATTGTCTTATGGCTTGGAGGAGGCCAACCCTGGCGCACGCCCGGCGGCTCCGTCGGCCGCCGGCCGGGCCGATGCCAAGGTGGCGATTGTCGAGTGCAAGACCTACGGGGCCGAGGTGCGGGCGGCCTTGCAGAAGAGCTTCGATTTGCTCGGTGGCATCGGCTCGCTCGTGAAGAACAAGACCGTCACCATCAAGATCAATCTGACCGGCACCGACTTCAGAGCGGCGTTTGACCGCCCGGTGGGCGACAGTTACATGACCCATCCGGCCACCGCCATGGCCTTGTCGTCCCTCCTTTTTGCGGCTGGGGCGAAACGGGTGCGCTACGTGGAGTCGAATCAAAGCCAATCGAGCATGGAATCGACGCTCGCCCTGGCGGATTGGGACGTGCGGGCCTTGGCGGCCTTCGGTCCGACTGAATTTGAAAACACCCGCAATCTCGGCAAAGGCCAGCGCTATTCGCATCTGAAGGTTCCGACGGGCGGTTACATGTTCTCGTCCTTTGAATTCAATCACGCTTACGAGGAAACCGACGTCATGGTTTCGTTGGCTAAACTCAAGAATCACGTGACCGCGGGGGTGACCCTCTCGATGAAAAACCTCTTCGGCCTGACGCCGAATTCGCTCTACGGCGATCGGGCCGGAAGCGAGGACGCCACGGCGGGCCGAGGTCCTTTGCACAACCCGCGGGGCTTCTCCAACATCAAATTGCCCGGATTGAAAGAGGGCATCACTTCCACCGACCCAACCTATCGAGTTCCGCGCATCGTCACCGATATTTGCACGGCCCGGCCGATCCACCTCGCGGTCATTGACGGCATCACCTCCATGAGCGGCGGCGAGGGGCCCTGGTGCAGCAATGTGGCGAAACTCAAACTGACCACCCCGGGCGTGATCATCGTCGGTTTGAACCCGGTGTCCGCCGACGCCGTGGGCACGGCCGTGATGGGCTATGCGGATCCGCGCGCCTTGCGCGGCACCAAGCCCTTCGGTTTCTGCGACAATCATCTGCTCCTCGGCGAGCAGGCGGGCATTGGCCTCGCGGAATTGGCCAAGATCGAGGTGCGCGGTTTGTCGATCGAGAAGGCGCGGTATCCTTACGGTTGAGGGCAAAAGGTGGGCACTGATTGCCAATTTTGGTGAAGCGGTCAGGCGGGGCGGAGTCGTAGGCTTTGGTCAGGCCCCGTTCAGGTCGGTTCGGAGATGAGCCGGAGGGCGGGGTCATCGGGTTGCCAATACCTTAATCGATTTTATGCTCGCCACTCTTCCGCACCGAAAACGCCGGCCCCCTCTCGAGCATCCCAGCGGCGACAAGCGCTACAAGATTCTCGAAGTCCAGATGAAGCGGCATCAGCATCGCAGCGATGCCCTGATTGAGGTCCTCCACAAAGCGCAGGAGCTTTTCGGATTTCTGGACGATGGCCTGCTCCTCTACGTCGCCCACAGCCTGAAGCTCCCACCCAGCCGGGTTTACGGCGTCGCCACGTTCTACCATTTCTTCACTCTCAAACCAAAGGGCGCGCACACCTGTGTGGTTTGTCTCGGCACCGCCTGCTATGTCAAAGGCGCCGACCAAGTCCTCAAAGCCGTCGAAGAACGCGCCGGCATCAAATCGGGGGAAACCACGCCGGACAATCAGTTCTCGCTCTTGACGGCGCGATGTATTGGCGCGTGCGGCATCGCCCCGGCCGTGGTCTATGACGGCGTCGTCACCCCGCGCCAGACCGCCGAAGCGACGCTCGAGCGTGTGAAAGGATGGATGCCTCATGGATCTTAACGACCTGATCGAACTCAAGGAAAAGGAGCTCGCGTCACGCAAGCCCATTTGCATCCGCTGCTGTATGGCGGCGGGTTGCATGTCGTCCAACTCCGCCGCAGTGAAGCAAAATCTGGAAAAGGCGGTCAACGACGCTGGCCTGAGCGATCGGGTGGAGGTGCGGGGCGTCGGTTGCATGCGCCTCTGCTGTGAGGGGCCGCTGGTCCAGGCCGATCCGTCGGGCGTGCTCTACCAGCGCGTTACTCCGGAAGACGCCGCTTCGCTTATCGGCACGCTCCAGGGCGGCTCCACTCACGTCGCCCGGGGCAATCCCGATCACCCGTTCTTTACCCGGCAGATGTCGATCGTGCTGGCCAATAGCGGCTACGTCGATCCGGAGCGCATCGAATCGTATATCGCCGCCGATGGCTATCAGGCGTTGCACGATGTCTTGCATGAAATGACGCCCAAAGACGTCGTGGATGCGATGGTCAAGAGCGGGTTGCGCGGACGCGGCGGCGCGGGCTATCCGACCGGGTTGAAATGGGCCACCGTCGCGAAGACGCAAAGCCAAAAGAAGTTTGTCATCTGCAATGCCGACGAAGGCGATCCGGGCGCGTTCATGGATCGGAGCGTTCTGGAAAGCGATCCCCACAGCGTGCTCGAAGGCATGGCCATCGCCGCCTACGCCGTGGGCGCCGAGCAGGGCTTCATCTATGTCCGCGCGGAATACCCGCTGGCCATCAGCCGTCTGCAAAACGCCATCAAACAAGCCAAGCCCCTCGGGTTGCTGGGCAGCGGGATCTTCGAATCGCCTTTTACCTTCAATGTGGATCTCCGCATTGGCGCCGGCGCCTTCGTCTGCGGCGAGGAAACTGCCCTCATGGCCTCGGTCGAGGGCCGGCGCGGTCAACCGCGTCCCCGCCCTCCGTTCCCGGCCGAAAGCGGTTTGTGGGGGCAACCCACACTCATCAACAACGTGGAAACGCTGGCCAACGTCGCGGCGATTCTGCGCAAGGGGGCGGACTGGTATGCTGGCATTGGCACGGAGAAAAGCAAAGGCACGAAGGTGTTTGCCTTGGCCGGCAAGATCG
>CAYHFE010000375.1:0-7999 GCA_964355375.1 uncultured Verrucomicrobiota bacterium | reverse complement strand
GCCTGACTCGCTCAATTCGACTCTAGGGCAGCCCGCGTCCCCGCCGAAATGGAAAAAACGCTTGTGAAAACTCTCACGATCAGGCAACGTTGCCGCGCTTTCGTCGGTTTGGTCATGAATCTGGGGATTGCTGTCCCCCCAACGCGAGTTTGGCGTCATGCTGAAATCAATCGTCACCGCTGCTTTTCTGGTGTTACTGCCCCTTTTGGGGGCGACTGCGGAACCTGCTCAAGCCGCCGAAGTCGTCCACGCGGTCGCGGCCGGTGCCGCAAGTCAGGCGGCGCACGCGGAGCAGGGGCTGCCGGAAAAAGCGGTTCGCCTGGTCAACGATGACACCTTTATTACCAACTCGATGTTGGTGACTTGGATTGTGGCGTTGTTGTTGATCTTATTCGCCCGGATGGCCACCCGGAATATGCGGGAGGTTCCGCAAGGCGCTCAGAATTTCTGGGAATGGCTGGTGGAGAGCCTTTACGAATTCCTGGAAGGCATTATCGGCCATGATTTGGTCAAGAAGACGTTTTGGTTCTTCGCCACCATTTTCATTTTTATCCTCTTCACCAACTGGTTTGGGCTGATTCCAGGCGTCGGAACGATTGGTTGGGGCGTCCAGGGAGATCACGGGTTTGAGGTGACACGTCCGCTCCTGCGCGGGGGCAATGCCGATCTCAACATGACTGCGGCCATGTCCATGACGTTCTTCGTTTTGTGGACGGTCTGGGCCTTGCAGGCGAACGGCGTGAAGGGTTTTTTCCTCCATCTTTTTGGGCCGAAGGGAGATTCGACCGGCGCCCTTAAGGTCATGCTGATCGGGATTTTCTTTCTTGTCGGATTTCTTGAAGTTTTCTCCATCCTCTTCCGCCCGGTTTCGCTCAGTTTCCGTCTTTACGGCAATATCTTCGCCGGCGAAAACATGCTGGAGGCCATGGCCGTCCTCGTGCCGAAGCTCAACTGGCTGCTCCCGGTCCCATTTTACTTCATGGAATTGCTCGTCGGGCTCGTGCAAGCTCTGGTCTTCATGTTGTTGACCGCGGTCTTCACCATGTTGATCTGCATGCATGAGGAAGGTCACGAAAAGGCCCATCACTGAGAATTTTGAATTTCAGCGACTGGACCGTGTTCAATCGCGGAAGCCGCTGAGAAAAACGAAAGGACAACTATGTTAATGCCCATGCTGGCAGAGATGAGTGGCAACTTGCACGTCGGTTTGGCAGCGCTCGGTGCGGCCATCGGCGTGGGTTTCATCGGCATGAAGGCTTCGGAAGCGGTCGGGCGAAATCCCGGCGCTTCGACCAAGATCCTGGTGCAGTCGATCTTGGCCATCGCGTTTGCGGAAGCCATCGTGTTCTATGCCCTCTTCCTCGTGAAGTAATCGTCGGGGCGCGGGGCCGAATTGGCTCCGCGCCGCGCATTAACACTCCAGTTCTATGAATCAGTTCGTTCTGTTTGCCGGCATCGGCAGCGATTTGGCCAAAACTGCCAAGACCACGGCCGAAACGTTCGGCCTCAATGGCCCCCATTTCATCGCCCAGGTCATCAGTTTCCTGATTGTGGCGGCGGCGCTCTACAAATTGGCCTACAAGCCAATCCTCGATGTGCTCGAGCAGCGCCGTCAGCGCATTGCGGAGGGCTTGGCCAACGCCGAGAAGATCAAGGCGGAATTGGCCAAGACTGAAGCCGCCCGGTTGGAGGTCTTGAACCAGGCGAATGTTCAGGCCAATCGATTGATCGAGGAGGCCCGGACGGCGGCAGGGCGCGTCTTGGAGACAGAAACGCAGAAAGCGATCGCCACGGCCGAGCAAATCATCGCCAAAGCCCGAGAGGCCGCAGCCTTGGATCACTCGCGCATGCTGACCGAACTGAAACGCGAGATCGGACGGCTCGTGGTCCAGACAACCGCGAAGGTCACGGGCAAGATCCTCACCCTCGAGGACCAGAATCGGCTGGCCGAAGAAACGAACAAAGAGTTGGCGGCTTGAGAGGGGTTTCGAGTTTCACATCTCCAATCTCCCACTGATCGACGCGAGGAATGAAAATCTCGAAACAAGCCCGGCGGAACGCCAAAGATTTGTTCCGAAGCTGCCAAATCAGCGGTGCGTTGGATGAAAACCGGGTTCGCGAGGCGGTGCGCCAGGTGATCAATCTGAAGCCCCGTGGTTATATGGACATCCTGGGTCATTTCCAGCGCTTGGTGAAGCTCGAGCTGGATCGCCGGACGGCCACCGTGGAGAGCGCCACGCCCTTGGCGCCGGAGATCTCCAGCCAAGTTCAAGCCAATTTGACCCGAGTGTATGGCGCGGGTTTGAATGTGTCGTTCACGCAGAATCCCTCGTTAATCGGCGGTTTGCGGATTCAGGTGGGCAGCGATGTCTTTGATGGCAGTATTCAGGCTCGTCTGGATTCCCTCGCGGACAATTTGTAGGTGGCCCGCAAAACGAGAGCCGGCGGAGTTGAGCTCGATTTCCGGGGCGCTGGGCCAGATCGAGGTGATCGCGCCAAAGAAGAAGCAAAAGCGCGTGGTGGCCGCAACGGACGGGCGGCCCAAAACGGTTTGAGATGAATTTATGAGCAATCTATTGCAAGAAATTGAAGCCCAAATTTCCGGCCTGAAAACGTCGGTCGCCAAGCAGAACGTCGGCGTCGTCCGCGAAATCGGTGATGGCGTGGCCAAGGTCGAGGGGTTGACCGACGCCATGCTGAACGAGATGCTCGACTTCGGCCATGGGGTCACCGGCATTGCGCTCAACCTGGAAGAAACCGAAGTCGGAGCCATCATCCTCGGCGAGTACACCGAGATCAAGGAAGGCCAGGAGGTGCGAACCACCGGGAAATTGCTCCAGGTGCCCGTCGGCAAAGGCCTGCTCGGTCGAGTCGTGAACTCGCTCGGTCTGCCGCTCGATGGCAAAGGCCCGGTCAAGTCGGACGTCTCGTATCCCGTCGAAAAGATTGCGCCGGGGATCATTAAGCGCCGCTCGGTGAGTCAGGCCGTGCAGACCGGTATCATGGCCGTGGACGCGATGATTCCGATCGGCCGGGGACAGCGCGAGTTGATCATCGGCGATCGTTCCACGGGCAAGACGACCATTTGTGTCGATACCATGATCAACAACGCCCGGCTGAATAAGGCGGCGGAGGCGTCCGGAGAAAAAGACTTTCGCCCGCTCTATTCCATTTACGTGGCGATTGGGCAGAAACAGTCCAACATCGCTCGGGTCATCAGCGTGCTGGAGCAGGAAGGGGCGATGCCTTACACAATCGTCGTCGTCGCTTCCGCGTCCGATTCGGCGACCAATCAGTACTTGGCGCCGTTTGCCGGGGCGGCCATGGGCGAATGGTTTATGGACAACGGGATGGATGCCTTGATCATCTATGACGATTTGTCCAAGCACGCCACTGCTTACCGCCAGGTTTCCCTGGTTCTCAAGCGTCCATCCGGCCGTGAAGCCTACCCGGGTGATGTGTTTTACCTTCATAGCCGTTTGCTGGAACGGTCTGCCCGTTTGAGTGAGAAGCACGGCAACGGATCTCTGACCGCCCTCCCGATCATTGAAACTCAACTGGGCGACGTCTCGGCCTACATCCCGACGAATGTCATTTCGATCACCGATGGCCAGATTTACCTGGAAACGGACCTCTTCTATCAAGGAATTCGGCCCGCCATCTCGGTCGGTCTGTCGGTTTCCCGGGTTGGTTCCGCGGCGCAGATCAAAGCCATGAAACAGGTGGCTGGTCGTGTCAAGCTGGAGTTGGCTCAATTTCGCGAATTGGCCGCCTTTGCGCAGTTCGGCTCGGATCTCGATCCGCAGACCCAGGCCAAACTCGAACGAGGGAAGCGGATCGTGGAAATCTTCAAACAGCCGCAATATCGTCCCGTCCAGGTCGAAGTGCAGGCTGTCGTCCTCTGGGGGGCGCAAAACGGCCACTTTGACAGTGTCCCGGTGGACAAGGTCAAGGACTTCCAGCAGAAACTGACCGATTATCTGGTGAATCGGAAAGCGGATCTGCTGGCCAGGATTGGGAAAGAGAAAGCCCTGAACGACGCCCTGACGGCGGACGTGAAGGCCGTGGTCACTGAGTTCAAGTCAACTTACCGCTAAGCCATGCCGAGCCCGCGCGATTTACGCCGACGCATCAAGTCGATCAAGAACACGTCGCAGATCACCAAAGCGATGCAGATGGTGGCGGCGTCGAAGATGCGCAAGGCCCAGCAATCTGCTTTGGCGGGGCGTCCTTACGCCGCGTTGATGAATCGCGTGCTGGCGGAAGTCACTTACGCGGTGGGCGATTTCTCGCATCCCTTGATGGAGAGCCGCGAGCTCAAGAAGCGGGGCGTGCTCATCATCAGCACGGACAAAGGGCTTTGCGGCGCGCTCAACAGCAACCTGATGCGGGAAGCGACCAAGTTCGACAAAGAAAACACGATCTACGTCGCCGCCGGGCGCAAATCCGCGCAATTCGTCGCGCGGACCAAGCGCCAGCTCGCTGCCGAGTTCAGTTACAAGGATAACCCGCTCTTTAGCGAAGCCCGCGCGATCTCGAAGTTCGTCCAGGAGCTTTTCTTGAGTGGCCAGGTTGATCATGTGGACGTCCTCTTCACGAACTTCGTCTCCACGTTGACGCAGAAGCCGGATGTGCGCCCGTTGTTGCCGGTCGGCGAAATCAAAGGCGTCGTGGCGGACATCGGCGGCGAAGCGCAGTTTCAGGAGCTGTTCAAAGGGGCGACAGAATTCCTCTTCGAGCCCGGGCCGGAGCAGGTCTTGGAGAACCTTCTCCCCCACTATCTCAACTTTCAGGTCTATCAGTTCCTGCTCGAGGCCAAGGCGAGCGAACAGAGCGCCCGCATGGTGGCGATGAAGAATGCCACCGATAACGCGAAACAGTTGATCAAGGATCTGACCCTTGAATACAATAAGCTGCGCCAGTCCAACATTACGAAGGAGCTCTTGGAAATTGCCACCGCCCAAATGGCGCTCGGATAAACATTTAATCGCATGAATAAAGGCAAAATCGTTCAAGTCATCGGCCCGGTTGTGGACGTCGAGTTTCCCCCCGGCGCACTCCCGGCGATCCACAACGCGCTGACCCTCGAGTTTACTGTTCTGGGGAAGACCACGACGCTCGTCCTCGAGACACAGCAACACTTGGGTGACAGTTGGGTGCGCAGCGTGGCCATGTCTTCCACCGAAGGTCTCAAACGCGGTTACGAAGTGTCCGATACCGGCGCGCCCATCTCCGTGCCCGTCGGTGAAGCCGTGATGGGCCGGATTTTCAATGTGATCGGTGAACCCGTGGACGAGCGCGGCCCGGTCCATGCCGAGAAGCGCTATCCGATTCATCGTCCGGCTCCGCTCTTGACCGACCAAACGACGTCCCCGCAACTGCTCGTCACCGGTATCAAGGTCATCGATCTGATCTGTCCCTTTCTAAAAGGGGGCAAGGTCGGGGCCTTTGGCGGCGCGGGCGTAGGCAAGACGGTCGTGATCATGGAGCTGATCAACAACATCGCCAAACTGCACGGTGGCTATTCGGTGTTCGCGGGTGTCGGAGAACGGACCCGCGAAGGGAACGATCTTTACCACGAAATGTCCGAAGCCGGGGTGATCAACCAGAAAGACCTCAGCAAATCCAAGATTGCGCTGGTCTATGGACAGATGAATGAACCACCGGGAGCACGTCTGCGGGTCGGCCTGTCGGCCTTGGCCATGACCGAGTACTTCCGCGACGAGAAGAATCAGGACGTATTGCTTTTCGTGGACAACATCTTCCGCTTTTCTCAGGCGGGCTCGGAGGTGTCAGCGCTGCTTGGTCGGACGCCGAGCGCGGTCGGTTATCAGCCGACTTTGGCGGCAGAAATGGGTGAACTCCAGGAGCGGATCACCTCCACCAAGAAAGGATCGATCACGTCGTTCCAGGCGATTTATGTGCCGGCCGACGACATTACGGATCCAGCGCCGGCCACGACGTTTACCCATTT
Organism: uncultured Verrucomicrobiota bacterium; assembly: GCA_964355375.1. GTDB lineage: Bacteria > Verrucomicrobiota > Verrucomicrobiia > Limisphaerales > SIBE01 > CAYHFE01. Next base: position 2,025 of record CAYHFE010000375.1, on the reverse strand, counting down.
GGATGCGACCATCGTATTGGAGCGCTCGATTGCCGAGCTGGGGATCTACCCGGCCGTCGATCCGTTGTCCTCGACTTCGCGGGCTCTGGCTCCCGATATCGTCGGACAGGAGCATTACGAAGTGGCTCGCGGCGTGCAAAGGGTGCTGCAGCGCTACAAAGACCTCCAGGACATCATCGCGATTCTGGGTATGGACGAGCTCTCACCGGACGACAAACTGACGGTCTATCGCGCGCGCAAGATTCAGCGGTTCTTGAGCCAGCCGTTCTCGGTGGCCGAAGTGTTCACCGGCCACGCTGGCAAACAGGTTCCAGTAGCTGATACGGTTAAAGGCTTTAAGGAAATCCTCGATGGCAAACACGACGAAGTGGGAGAAGGCAACTTCTACATGAAGGGCAAAATCGAAGAGATCCACGAAAGCAAGTGACCGCCCGCGCTCTTTTGAAAAATGGCGTTCTCCGGCGGATGGCGCCGGGAGCGCAGCCCTGATCTGATCCATGGCTAACACGCTTAAACTCGAGATTGTCACCCCTGAGGCCAAGACCTATTCCGATGATGTGGAAATGGTCACCCTCCCCGGATTGGAAGGCGAGATGGGAATCTATCCCCTGCACGTTCCATTGATGACTCAGGTCGTCGCCGGTGAAGTGACCGTCCGGAAGGATGGCCAGGAGTTGTTTTTTGCGGTGGGCGATGGATTTGTCGAGATCACGGCCTGCCACGTCGCGATCTTGACCGACATGGCCATTAAGGCCGACGACATCGATGAAGCCAAAGCGGAAGAGGCACGACGCCGGGCGGAGACTCGGCTGCAGCAGAAGCTTTCGGATGAGGAAACCGCCATCGTTGAAGCCGCCTTGGCTCACTCAGCGGTCCAGCTTCAAGTCAAGCGACGGCATCGAAAGTAGCTACGGATTGGATTCCTGGGGACAGGAAAACCGGGCGCGCTGCCCGGCTCGATCGATCTAAGCTCCAGTTGCAACCGACTTCTCCTGCCACGCTGAGCCCGTTTCTGGTTAGCCGACCGCGTTGGTTCGATGAGCAAGCACTGCCCGGTAAATCTCGTTCGGACGTTGATCCTACGCCTTATTTACGGATGATCGCGGGACCAGCCTCTTGAGCGTGGTTTTGACCGTCCCCAGCATCGTCAGGCCCCGGTCGCGGTGGAGCGGATTGTTCAAGAGTTCCTCGGCCTGTCGAATACTCTCGACGACCGCTCCCAGGACTTTTTCGTTCACATTCCGCCTCAGAAGAGCCAACTGCATCAACATCGACGCACCGGTGACGAAAAGCTTGTCATTCTTGATCTCCAGAGCTTGCAGCGAATTCTTGACGACAAACTCCCGTCCATTCCATGCGAAACTCACCGCCTCCGCCTCGGCCATCGGCCGCATGTGAAGGATTGATTTCGGCTGCGGCAGCGTCTCTCGAATGTACTGCGTCAGTTCTTCCAAGGATTGGGGCATAGAATTTGATCCGGTTAAGTTCTCTGTCAAAAACATCTACAATTTCGAACGGCCACTGGGTTCGTTTTCTTGGGCCGTTCTATTATTCGGCCAAGCTCGCTCTTCCGTCTGTTGCTCGGTCGATCGGTCGCTGATAGACCCATTAGCACCAGTCGTGCCTTGTTGAGAATTAGAAACGGGAAGTGGCGGAACTCGCATCCAGTCAAGAGAATCGGCATCTTGAATTCTCTGGCCTCGACCGAATCCGGACGACCCAGCCAAAGGGCTGTCCGGGAATTGGACAGAATCGGAATTGAAACAGGACATCGAAACAGTGGCTGCCGCACGGAGCCAAAATTCAAGCCTGACCCCTTCCGGCGGCTTTCCATGAACCGTAGCGCTGGACTGTGTGAATTAGGCGATCTTGGGCTGGAGCACGAGATTGTATTTGCGGGCGAGTTTTTGGAGCAGACGTTGTTCGGTTTGGGCGACTTTCTCTTCATACTTCTTGAGGCCCCGTTCGATGTAGGCTTTGCCGTGAACCATCAAGCGCCAGAACAGTTCGGCCAACTTACGGGCC
>CAYHFE010000374.1:0-8010 GCA_964355375.1 uncultured Verrucomicrobiota bacterium | reverse complement strand
CGCCTCGGTCAAAAGCGCCAGAGGGCTGGCGCACTCCAAGACGCTGGCGCGACGCCGTCCACTCCATTCGGTTCATGGTCCCAACGCATCCGCCAAGCGAAAGGCGCCTCTCCATGAATCGTTGACGGTAGGGACGCGCGGCTCGCGTGTCCCTGTTGGCGCCGCTGAACGCGGCTCGTCCTTCCTGGTGTTGATGGAACGTAGGCCAAGAAGGCTAGAGCTAGTGAAGAGATCTTCTTCGAGTCAGAGCCCGCCGCCCGTTTCGGGCATCAGCCAGGGGGTTCCCGACCAGAACCATTTGGAGGCTTTCAGGCTTTCCACATGCGAATCGGCAAAGACGATATTGCTTTTCTCGTTGTGGCGGAGGTGGGGACCGCCCCAGTTCGGATCGCCGGTGGAAGTCACGCACCCGCTGCAGGGAGCGTCATTGGCCGGGTCATGGACGATCCAGCAGCCAGGCTTCTCCGGCGACTTGGATGTCACACAGAGGTTGGGATCCTTGGTGTTTTTGGGTTGAGTGCCGCCGTCGGTCAGATAGACGGTGCCAGCGGGATTTTTCACGTCCGTGTCTTTGAGCTGACGCCAAACGCTTTTGTCCCAGACGTTGGGCCAATCACAGCCTCCGAGTCGGAAATTGGCGCTGTAGTTGGAGATGGCTTTATCCTGTTGATCGCTCGGATAGAGGGCCAGGGCCTCTTTGAATTTCTTCGATTTGCTCGGGCACAACATCAGGTTCGTCGTCTGCTGGTAGGGTTGAAGAAAATTGAACCAAGCCTTGCGCAGGACGTTGTCGCCGCGCACTTGGAAGGTGAACGTGTAGCGCCCGTCATGGTCATCGCCATAAACCCGGGAGGCGATGCTCATCTGCCGGAGGTTATTGATGCAACTGGTGGAGCGGCCTTTCTCCTTGGCCTTGGACAGGGCCGGCAGGAGCATCCCGGCCAGGATGGCGATGATCGCAATGACGACGAGCAATTCGATGAGGGTAAATCCGTACACGGCGGAGCGGCGGGGTTGAGCGGGCTTCATGGAGGAAGGACATTACCGGTTCCGCGGCGGAACTCAACGACGTTTTGAAACGACGTTTTGAAACGAAAAGGCGGCCCCATCAGCCCCAGCTTCGCGCCCTGCTGACTGGATTCGATTCGAGGCAAACTTACTCGATGAGGCGAACTCGGAAGAACTGGGCGTCCGGAAGCACCTTGAGGGTGACTTCCACGGACGTGCCGGTGGCTGTGATCGGGCTCCCTTGGCTTGTCCAGACTCGGAGGTCGGTGGATGTATCGAGTTGATACCTGGCGCCGACTTGGCCAGACCATGAGATGATCGCCTGGCCGGACGAGCTCCAGCGCGGCGGTGACAAACTGAATCCAACCTCGCGAACCAAAGGGTCGGTGCCGTTCTGACATTCGATTTCGTTCGAGACGCCGTCACCATCCAGGTCGTCCTGGGGACGGATCTGTTGAATGTTGATCAGGGCGTCGCCCGTTCGGGACTGAACCACGCGGGTTTCCCACGCATCGGGCAAGCCGTCATTATCGAGATCGTTCGAGATTCCGGCCGCGAAGGCCAATTCGTTGTTGGTTTCATCGGATTCTTCGATGGTGTCGCCCGGATCCACCACCAGGGACAGCTCGCTTGCGTCACCGCCGAGTTCAACATTGCGCCAGACTTGAAACGCGGCGTCGGCCACCGCGCCGGCCGCCAGTCCCGGAATCGTCAGACTCTGCGTTTCGAGTCCATCAACGCGGAGTGCTACCTTGATATCGCGCGCGGTGACCAGGCCCTGATTCCGGATCGAAACCACGGCCAAGGTCGATCCGTCGCCGGGCGATTCCACCTCCACGTGCTGGGCGGCCAGATCCGGTTTGATGATCCGAGACGCGAGGCGGTTGTTGGTTTCAGATAGCTCCAGGATGGCATTGAGCGCATCCACTTGCACCACGACGTCGTAGTTGGTCAGCCCGACTGGGATCAGCCAATCGCAAGTGGCCAGCGCCGTGGCTCCTCCGGGCAGCGGATCGAGGGAGGGCGTCACCGTCTTGATGAGCTGGCCTGAGGCGCTCGGGTCGCCCACATAAAAAGAGACGGACGGACTTTTGACTGGGAGGGTTCCGGCATTGCGAATTTGGCAGGCCAAGGTCACGCTGTTTCCCGGGACAGGCCGGGCTGGCGTGACGCTCAGGCTGTTTGGCACCGCGACCAGATCCACTCCGAGCGTCGTGGTTTTGAGGTAGAGGTTTTCTTTCTCCGGGTTTCCTTCGGTTCGAGTATGAATGACCTTGAGCACGCCGTTCGAGGCGAAGGCGGGGAAGAACGAGCGAATGGACTTGGCCGAGACTCCGAGTGCAATATCTTGACTCCAGAGCTTGAGAACCGGGTCGAAGACATTGACAAAAAGCTCGACCCCGGACACCGTCGGCTCAGGCCAAATGACGAGGAGTCGTCCGCTGGCGTCGGGCAGAAGTTGGAAGGTGGAGAATGACATCGCATTGCAGTTGGTTCGAATCGTTTCGCGATTCGCGGTTCGCCAATCGGTCAGCCGGACCAACGTCTCTCCCCGCAGCCAAACCAGTTCACGAATGCCGCCGCTCGTGTAACCCACTTGGGGCCGGGAGTCGGCGACGGCGTCCTGGGTGATTCGGGAAGGCGGACTCCAGGATTGGCCATCGAACAGGAGCGTGTAAATCTCCGCGTCTTCGCGCGTGGAGAGTTTGCCGTCGCCGTCAACGACGTATCCGACCACCGCTTCGTTCGTGCGGCCGGCGGCAAATGTGAATTGGTAGGCATGGGCAAAGCCGGCGCCGATCTCGACGGGAGTGGTAAACGTGCTGGTTTTGCCGTCCCAACGGGCTGATTGGAGTCGCGACGGTGAACTGGCCGTGCCGACCAATTCATTCGCCCGGTTATCGAGCCAAAACAGGAAGAGAGCCCCATCCGCAGCCTGACGCAACACCGGACTGTGATCGAGATACCCGTTATCCGTCAGCGGTGTTGGCCCGGTCCACACTCCCGTGACGGGATTCAAAACGGCCCAGACAATTTCCAACTCGGCCACCATCTGATCGATCGTTCCATTGGTTGGAAAGGCGGTGTTTTTGACTCGTTCCCAGACCGCGACGGCGCGGCCGTCGTCCAAGATTGCCAGGGTCGGCGCGAATTCGGCTTGGGTGTCATTGCGGATGGTCCGGGGAGCGGTCCAACTCCCATTGTTGAACGAGCTGAATGAGATGTCGGTGGCCCGCAAGACGGGATCGGCCGGATCGAATTGGACGAGGGCCAAGAGAGCCCGGCCGTTGCGCTCCACCAAAGCAGGCTCGCAGAGTGGATAAACATTTTGCATCAGCATCTGATTCGTGATGGACGAGGTGGCGGACTGGGATTGCAGAGCCACGCGCCCGGGCATGAAGAGTTGAGCCGGGCCTGACTCCAGGAAAAGTGGGGTGATGGGCTTCAGGTCCCGGGACAACGAGGCGACGGATGGTCCTCCGCCTGGATAGGTGAACGTGTGCGAACCTTCGAAGCTCCCTTTGAACAGCCAAGCTTCAATGTCGAGCTTGGCCGCGAATTGGGCTTCGATTTTCTTGATATAGTCCGGTTCGGGCGGCACTTGCCACGTCATGGTCGCGAGTCCTCCGCCACCGATGAACGCCTTGACCTTGCTGATTTCACCGGCCAAGCCCAGCTCGATCCCTGTCTTCAGTTCGCCGGTGTTGCGTTGGAAACTGATGCCTCGGGCCGAGTCGTAGCGCAAAAAGAAATCGGTATCGCAGCCTCCCTTGACGATTCCTTTGATCTTCACGGTGTCGTTGAACCAACTGATCAACCCACCGATCACCTTCATGTTCACGGCGCCTTGCAGGGCCGGAATCAGAGTGACAGGACCCACCTCTTTGGTCAGCGTGCCTTCGACGCCGAACAAGACGCTTCCCCCCTTCCACTCCAATCCGGTCCCGGGCGTGAAACCGAGATGGCCTTTTCCCTGAAGCTTTCCGGAAAAGGTTTGTCCTCCAACTTCAAAGCCCGATTGTCCTCCCATGGCCACGCCGCCCGTTCCGTCGGTCTTCGCTTCCGCCGAGAGCAGAATCTGCGTCTCCGGAATGCCCAGGTTCTGACCGCCGATCAAGGGGAAGAATCCCCACGCCTGCCAGAGGGTCGGGCCCAGCGTTTCGGGATTGATCTGAATGCGAAATCCGGGTTTGGGAAAGGCAAAGTCGAGAGAGTACTTGGTGGTCTTTTCCCCGGGAAGAGCGCGGAACACTCCGAAATCTTCCGACCAATCGGGCACGGGGAGCACGATGGGATTGAGCACCTCCGGTCCGGAGGAGTCGCCGACTCGGTTGACGGCGGTGATGCGCAGGACATTGCCTTTGGCCGCGACACTGGGTCGAAACTGGGAGCCCATGTCGAAACCGCGCGAGGCTCCGGACGCCGTCGCCGGCACCGAAGAAATCTGCCCGTTCACTTCAAAATCAATCCGGCCTGGCTCACCGCCGTTCCAATCCACCTCCACTTGGTAATCGTTGGGCAGAGGCAGGCCGCTCAAGAAAACCGTTCCTCGGCTGGATCGCACCCCCGTGATGACCGGTTTGCCGATAGCGCCTTTCTTCTTCATCCGCGCATTGGCCACCCGGTGTTGCACGCCTTTGAGGTCAAATGACCCGCGGCGGTCAAAGAATCCGGCCTTGCTCACCACGACGTCCACCGAACTGGGCCGATCGAGAACCACGCTGTAATTGCCTTGAATGTCGGTGGTGGTTCTCGCGCTGGCGCTGCCGGAGACGGCAACGGTGGCACCGTCGATCGGAGATCCCGAATCACTCTCCGACACCGTCCCCCTCAGTTCCACTCGCACCCCGTTAGTGGTATCGCTCAGGTCTTTGTAAAGAGGCGATCCGGTCGAGGCCGGCCCGCATGGACCGCGATCAGCGGTGTCGTAGGTTTTCTTGGCATTGTTCCAGGTCCGCCAGGCCCCGCACTGCTTGCCATCGCTGTAATTGCCTTGTTCAGTGATGCGTCCCGTCGCAAAGTCTGCGCGCGTGGACAGGCCGTGGCGTTTGCCGAGAAAATAATGGGTTTCTTCCCAGCCCGCGCCCGTATCGGTGGAGTACTTCTTGCGCAGATCTCCGAAGACATATTGCTCGATGAATTCGATTTGTCCGTTGATTCTCCATTGGGTGCGCGTTCCGTGGACTTTTCCGTTGAGGTACTCCGCTTCGATGAGTCTGGGGGCGCCATTGGTGAGCCAATAGGAGTGTGTTCCCACTTTTTTCGTTCCGCCCAATCCCAGGCGATCCGCCGACAGTGAGGATGTCTGGCTCGTCTTGAGGCCGGAACGAAGGAACGTTTCGCCAATATAAAACCACTGTCCATCCTCTTGCAGCACGCCCTGGCTGACTCTGTAGTCCCAACTGAGAGTTGCCGAGGTTTGAGTGGTGCTCGAAAAAGTGTATTGGATGGTCTGAATCAGGCCCTTTTTTGCCTCCCACAGATACTCGTCGGGCGCGTTGCCTGGGGAATACCACCAAAGGCAGAGACCGGAGTATTTGTCTCGCTCGTACTGGCCCTTTCCGAAAAGCCAATACAATCCGTCGTTGCCCCGAATTCGCCACTCCTCGTATGGCCCGTGCAACAACCCGTTGGCGTAGGTGTAGATCGTGCTGACGCGTCCATCGGGGAACCAATTCGTCGCCGTGCCTTCCTTGACGCCGTTCTGGTACTCGATGCGTTCGGCGGGCCGGCCCTGCGCGTCGTAAGTGGTGTCGGCTCCGTGGCGATTGCCATCGGCCCATTCGGTCTCCCGCTTGAGGAGCGCTCCGTCTGCGGTCCAGGAGGATTCCAGTCCGTGCTTCACCATGACGCCGTTCAGCCGGTAGTAGCTGTAACGCCAGAACGGCAAACCTTGCTCGGTGCGCTGCTCGTAGGTTTCAATCACCCGGTTCTGCGCGGCAAGGCGTCCCCCCCAGAGCCCGGACAAGCTGGAGGCAAGGATCCCCCAAACGAATGCACGGACGAGAACGGTGAGGAGGCGGTTGGGGTGGAAGCTGCCCGGGACACGGGAATTCGGTGCCGTTTTCTCGAGACGGATAGCACTCATTTTGAGCTGGTGGGTTTGGCCGTTTTGGCCCGATCGATCGGTACGGCACGGGCCACCCGGCGAACTTCTCTGCCTTATTCCCGGAACTGGAAATCGCGGAACGATCCACGGGCCGTGGCTCGGATCGTTCTCTGACCGACCTCAGACGGCCGCGGCCAAGGCCGCCGGCTTGAGGTCGAGTCCAAGCTGATCGAGCAATTGGGGGAGCTCCGCGCCGGCGGCGGGAATGACGGGAAGCATCTTTCCGCAACGCCGCTGCACCCAGGGACTCGCCGTGCCGCGGGGCCGCAACTCTCGATTGATCCCCAGGAGCTGCTGCCACTCGTTCCGTCGGCTCTGGTTGTAGGTTTCGAGCAGATGAGGCGAGGCCTTGTCGCGCAGAATTCGGGTGAGAAGGTCGGCCAGTTCCACCGCTTCCCGTAAGCCCACATTCATGCTCTGCATGCCGACGGGTCCGGTTTGATGGGCGGCGTCACCGATCAGCCAGCACCGATCCCGACCAAGTTGCCGGGCCAGCCTCTTCTGGAATTGGACCGCGATGGACCAGTCGATCTCTTTGATGTTCGCTTTGAACCACGGCGCCCGCTCCTGCACGAACAGATGAAGATGATCCTTCGTCACCTGATCGAAGGCGGGTTCCTCAAAGACGACCGCCGACCGGGCTTTGCCGTCGGCGTCGCTGGAGACTTCACCCGCCCCCAACTGAAAGCTCCAGCGGCATCGGCGGTTGGGCAGCGGCCAGCAGACATTGGTGGTCTGGTCGTCCAAGACGATGCGGACTTCTTCGTGCGACCCCGGGCCGGTCCCTTCGGTCTCAAATTCGTAAACCGCGAACTTCTCCGGTTCCCCGAATGTTTCCTGCTCAATTCCGGTGGATTGCCGGACGAACGAGTTGTGTCCATCCGCGCCCACGACAAACGAGGCCCGGGTCTGGCGCGTTTTTTTGACGATCCACTCGAACGTCGGCACGCCGTAGCCTTGGGCGGTTTCGGCCAGTTGGTCAACGCTGGCGATGATCGAGTCTCCCTCGGGTTGGAGATCGGAAAGCCGGTGATTCCATTGGACCTTGACGCCGCTTCTCGACTGGAGCTTGTTCTCGAGCAGACTTTCCAGGGCCGATTGGGGCAAGGCGAGCAAGAAGGGGAAATCGACGGGCAGTTCCGCAAGCCGAATCTCGGCTTGGCGAGACGCGCCCTCATAGAACCCGACCGAATCGATCCGACGGCCCAATTCCAGAATCTCGGGCGCCAAACCCGCTCGATCCAGCAGGGCGAGCGAACCGGGATGAAGGACGCCGGCATAGCTTCGAGCCGCCGTGCGCCATTCCGTATCGACGATTTCGACCTTGATGCCGTTGTCCGCCAGCAGCAGGGCGGTGAACATCCCGACCGGACCCGCTCCCACCATCAGAACATCGGTTTCAGATTTGCCAAACATAACTCACTCCTTCTCGAGCCCTCGGACCAGTGAACACTGAATCGAGAGTTCAGGTTGAGGACCAAGCTCACCGAGGCCGCCGTGCGTGAGTTCAGGGTCCAGCCGTTTGCCAGCGGACGCGCCGTCCGCGCGCTCTGCCGCGCGCCCCGGGCCAAAACCGTCGCCCCGCGTCCTGCCATTCATACAGCCTCATCGATAGAATAGGCCCGCCCGGAGCGCAATCTCCACCAATCTTGCGATTCTCTTCTCCCTAATTGACCTGCCGCTGGCCCGCCCGTCCCGTCTGGGCACCGGACCGAGGGTAGGCTCCTGTCTCCGCTGCCCCACCGGGGCCCGGACCGCATTGTTCCCCCGAATGCAGCACGCCCGCGTTGCAGAGACCCAACCTGACGGCAATTTGAGCGGTTCATGGAAAGGGAAAACCTCCAACGATTGGACGTGAATCGGGGCCATGAACCCATCCAACGGTGGGGCGA
>CAYHFE010000373.1:0-8034 GCA_964355375.1 uncultured Verrucomicrobiota bacterium | reverse complement strand
CGCACGCGCCCTCGCGTGCAGTGGTCGGCGCCCTCGCCGACCACACTGGCGCGCTCGAACAAGTCACCGTTCAGTGACTGAATGACGTCCCCGTTCCGATCGGCGAGGCGCCGATCGGAACACGCGAGGGCGCGTGTGCTCCCCAATTTCGAGGCAAAACTCACGGCTCAAAGCCGCCAGGGCGGGCGCGGAGTGTAGGAGAGGAGGCGATTGGCCTGTTCGTCACCGATGAACTCGGCTTTCAGCGGGTCCCACTTGAGCGAGCGTTGCAGTGCCAGAGAGATCCCACCGATGAGGATCGCGTTGATGGTATAAACCGCGGTTTCCGGATGGCAGATGGTCGGCCGCCGGCTGCGCACGCATTCGAGGAAATTCCCGGAGTGACTATCGGCGTGATAGACGCGGGTATCACTCGGGCGCAGCGGTTCCTTGAGGATGCTCGCCGGGTAAGAAAGGATGTTGGCGCGGTCCACGGCGATGCGGCCTTCCGTGCCGACGAAACAGGCGCCGCCTTCACCACCGACCGGTTCGCCGGGATACCCGGTGGAATGGACCACCGCGCCGTTGGAATAGCGGTAATGGATGACGGCGCCTTCTGGCCGACGGCCCTGGTTCTCGTAGGACACTTCGATGGGCGCCGTGGGATCGGGATTCACGGTCCACTGGATGATGTCGTAATGATGTGGGCTCCAGTTGATGTCGCCGATGAAGCAGCCGGAAAGGGCGTGGCCGGCTTCACCGCCAAAGGGACGCCACGGGAGGGGCCCGAGCCAGAGATCCCAGTCAAAGCCCGCGGGCACGGGCCGGGCGTTGTCCGAAGTCCAGGGGGTCGGAAAGAACGCGCCCGGTTGGCGATAGGCATAGACTTCCTTGAGTTGGCCGATGCGGCCGTTGCGGACGAGTTCGCAGGCCAGGCGGAACTTGCCGGCGTATTCCGAGCGTTGCTGGGTGCCGGCCTGGTAAATGCGGCCGTAGCGTTGGCAGGTTTCGATCAAGTGGCGCCCTTCGCGTGCGGTGATGGCGATGGGCTTTTCGCAATAAATGTCTTTGCCTGCTCTCGCCGCCATCATGGCCATCGGGGCCGCCCAATGGTAGGGCAGAGCCAGAAGCACGGCCTCGATGTCGGGCCGGGCCAGCACTTCGCGAAAATCGTTGTAAGCTTGGACTCCGTTGTATCCGGGTTGGTTGAATTTCTGGGCATACATCTGATTGCAGCGCGCCAGCGCCTGGTTGCGGCGTTCCTCGCGCACATCGCAGACGGCCAGCACCTGCACGTCGGGTCGCGCCACGTAACCGCCGGGCACGTAGGTCCACGCTCCGCCAAGCAAATGCCCGGTGCCTTGGCCGCCGAGGCCGACGAAGCCCATGTGGACCCGTTCGCTGGGGGCGGTGGCGCCGTTGAGCCCGAGAGCGGACCCGGGGATCAGAGTGGGCGCGGCCAGCGTGGCACCCAAACTGGCGGTGGTTCGACGCAAGAACTGCCGGCGGCTGAGTGGAAGGGTGAGTTTCATAAGAATGGGTATCGAGGATACGATTATGGACGCGATCGGAACGGGTTTATTCAGGGGCGCGATCAGGCCCGGTCGGGGAGCCTGGGCACGGTTCGAATCTCCGCTCCCGTTCGGCCACCGGGCGTCGCGTTCACTCCGCCTGAGCCGTAACCAGGCAGTTGCAATGGGTGGAACGGCCAACCTAGCCCTGCTCGGCGGCACCTTGCCGCCGAGTCTGACGCAGAAAAAGATGTCACTATAGGGTGACACTTCTGGTCGCAATGCCTGTGGGCTGGTAGCCCACGGGAACGGGCAAGTTGCCCGTTCCACCCCGAACCCAACTGAATTGTTACGCCTGGGAGGAGGCTTTCACTTTATCCCCCGATAGGTCCACGCCCGGTTGACAAAGAAATTCCAGAACAGGACGACGAAAATGGCGGTGGCCTTGGCCAGGTTGTAGTTCAGCGGATGCGGAGCGATTCTTTCGAAGAAGAAGGCGTCCGTGCCGAGAAAGACGATCTGGTTGATGACGAGACCGATGAGGTTGGTGACGGCGAATTTTCCGAACTGCGTGGAGAGCGAACGTTGGCGGGATTCCGGGAACGTCCATCGCCGATTCCAGATGAAGTTACTGAGGATGGCGCACGTCACCGAAACGATGTTGGCCGACCACTTCGGCCAGCCGAACGCGAGCACCAACAGATTGAGCGCGCTGAAATCGACCACGGCGCCGATGGCACCCACGGTCGCGAATTTGAAGAACCGGACCAACTCCTGCGTTTTCTTGGCCAAGCCGAGTTGATTGATCAGCGGCAGGTTCACCAGCCACTCCAGCCAGGCTGGGACTTTCGTGTCCAATTTCACTCGGGTGCTCAATTCCTCGCGGCGGTCTTCGACTCCACGTAAGAGCGCCACAGCCGGCTCTCCACGAACAGGTCCAGGTAAACCTTTGGCCGCAGCGTGAAGAGGCCGGCGCTGGTCCAGGCCTTGTTCGATTTCTCGTCCAGCGCGAGGCCCATCATGGAACCGCCAATGACCACGGGCGCGTCAGGATGTGCGGGTGCCTCGTTCAGCCACCACACATTGCTCAGCCCGCGGAAATACCAAGGCAACGGCCACGAGTCTCCTCCCGGCGTGATGACGTGGACTTTGAGCTTCTTGCCCTCCGGGGACGCCGCGGCCAGCCCTTTGATCTTTTCCACCAATTCGAGGATGTCAGGCACGGTTTGGGCATAGACGTAAGGGTTCCGCCGGTCGGCCGCGTAGAGACGTTCCTGTCGATCCATACCGAAATTGGCTCGCCATGCCTCCCAGGTCAGGTGCCCCCCAGCCGCCAGCAGGACGACCCAGGTGATTGACCGGCGCAGCGGGGTGCGGGACGGCTGAAGCAGAAACGCCGCTCCCACTCCGGCGAGCAAGATCATCCCGTGGAGGAACCCGAGCATGCACCAAGGCGTTTTGTAGGAAATAACGCTATAGGCGGCGGTGAGCGCGGCCGTGTAGAAACCGAGAAACCGAACCAGCCCGCCGCAGAAACCTCCGGTCTCGGGTCGGCGAAATCCCGCGTAGCAACCCACTCCGGCCAGCACGAGGATGAGCCCTTCGCTCCAGATCGGTCCGCGCTCCATCCGGAAGAAGGCCAGTCGTTCAAAGTAAAAGTACCAAGGATGGATATGGGGAGAGTGGCCTTGGGCGCGGTGTCCCCAGGGTAAGTAGGTGCGGATGGAATCAAGCGGGCCCTGCGCGTTCGTGAGGAAGGAGGTGAACAACAGTCCAGAAATCGCCAAGCCCACGCCCAGGCCGGTCGCCAGATGTTTCCAGTTCCACCGCGTCAACGGCTGGGCCCAGATGGAGGGCTGGCGAAGCATCCACCGATCCCAAGCGAAACACAGCCCGAGCGCGATCCCCATCGCGATCCCCTCGAGGACGAACGTTTCCTTGGTGGCGTAGATGAAACCCAGGCCCGCCCCCGTCATCCCCGCCCACCCCCAATGGGGCCGGCGATAGTAGCGCCATGCAGCCCCCAGAAACAGCAGGGTGAAGCAGACCAGCAACATCTCGTGGATGAAATACCGGCTGTAGAACACCATGGCTGGCGAAACCGCCGTCAGCGCCGCGGCCCAGAGCGTTCCCGGCCGGCCCAGCCCGTCCGCCAGCAAGACAACCAGGATCACCAGAACGATTCCGAATACCACCGGCACCGCGCGCAACGTCTTCTCGGTCACCTCCTCGAAATCACGGGCGCCGCTCAGCCAAATCAGCGGGAGAGTGGCGTAATGAAGCGAAGGGCCGTGGTACTCGTCGGGATCATACCGGTAATGCCCCTTTTCCCAGAGCCCCTGGATCTTGATGGCGTTGACCGCCTCGTCGTTATGCATCGGCCGCAGGTCCAGTTGCGGACCACGCAACGCCAGTGCCCCGGCCGCGGCTAGAATCAGACCGAGGATTAGTCCGCGGCTCATTTAATCGGCCGGCCGTAAACCTCGATTTCTTCGTAGCAGTTGAGCGCGCTCAGGTTGCTGCCCCTGGTGTAGAAGCGCAGGTGGCGGGTTTTCAGGGCGTCCTTGATCGGGATGAGTTTGCCTTCCTGAGTTTCGAAATATTGCTTGTCCGAGCCGATTCCGAGGCCCGCGGCATTATCGGTGTCGTTGTTGAAGAGCGACTTCACATTCTGGGTGAAGTCCGGATCATCGGCCGCCTGCACCACGACGCTGCGGAAGAGTTGGACCCAGCGATGGTCATGCCAGATCACCAGCGCAGAAACGTCGAACACTTCGCCCAGGTCGATCTGCACCCACTGCACTCCCTTGCGCATCTCGACCACCTGGTCGTCGAAGGCTTCCTTGCTCCCGTCGGTGATCTGCGAGAGCTCTCCCGAGATCGGATTCCGGTCGCTGGCGGTGACTTTCTTGCTTAGGGCGACATTCTTGACGCCTTTGGGCGCGAGGAATGCCGGGCGGAGCTTGTCGGTCAGCGGCTCGATATTTGGGCCTTTGGGCAGGTCATCCGGCGTGCCTTTGAGGGTCGGCATCGGCAGCTTCAGAGGCAACGGAGCGAGATCGGCGTCGGCCGCCCTCACTGAAATGCTGGCTGCCACGACCGCCGTCGTCAGAACGGCGGCAGTCAAGAAATGTTGCATGGTCGAATAGGTTGTTTTCATCGTGCTCTTGTACTTTCTTCAGATCTATCTTAATTCTGATTGAACTCGCAAGTTAGATACAGATTCCAGTCAAAAAATTCGATTTCTCTCTTGGTCTCGTCGCTCGGCTTTCGCTGTCAAAGCTTGGCGGGAGCGATCATCTCCAAGCCGTAACGCGCGGCCGGCTGCAAGGCTGGTGGAGGCTGGATTCATCGTGGGTTGATTGAACTGGTGATCGGCGTCCGAGACACCAACACGATTTTCGCGCAGTTTGTCAAGAACGGGCCGTTGGCGGACAGTCATTTTCATTTTGACAAGCATGTAGTCCCGGCTTCAGCCGGTCGTCACGTGAAAACCGGCTGAAGCCGGGACTACCTGCGTGGAACGGACAGTGTCCTGAGTCAAAATGTGAACTGCTGGTTGGCGGACAGTCATTTTCATTTTAGTCCGGGACGCTGTCCGTTCGACGTTTGTCGGCCCGGCTCGAGCCGGTTTTTACCTGACGATTCGATCGAGCGACACCACGGCCTGGACATTCCTGGGGCGAGGCGCGAATTTCGAGACGGAATTCCATTTGTCCTCATTTGGCACTTGGCGCTATATTGAGGCCATTCCTTGAACGCATATCATCTTTCAACCACTTAAAATGATGCACACGTCTCCCAAACACCCCGGGGTTTCGGCGTCGGACACACTACCGCCGAGCCTTCTAAAATCGACCGACACCCCGGCATTCACCTTAATTGAGCTTCTGGTGGTGGTTGCCATCATCGCGATTCTGGCCTCGATGTTGTTGCCGGCTCTGTCCAGCGCCAAAGAGAAGGGCAAGCGAATCCGCTGTCTGAGTAACCTGCGTCAGTTGGCGGTGGGGATGAACATCTACGCGGTGGATAGCGACGACAAAGTGGTCAAAGTGCGACACGACGGTGGAGACTTTGTGCAGAATTGCCTCAATCCCCCGGAGCGAGAGGCTTCCGCTACGGTGGGGTTGATTGTCGAAACCAACCGTTCATCGGTTTGGACCTGTCCGAACCGGCCCCATCTTCCCATCTACGAAGGTCAATACCCGCAATGGGTGATCGGCTACCAGTACTTCGGCGGAATGACCAATTGGACGAATCCTGGCGGCAGGTTCAACTCGCGCAGTCCGATCAAGCTATCGTCCTCTCAGCCTCAATGGGTCCTGGCCGCCGACTCGATCTTCAAAATCAACGGGAGCTGGGGCGGAGTCGATCGATTGCCGACCTACGAGAATCTGCCCCAACACCGTGGGTCGAAGTCCAAGGTGCCGGTCGGCGGCAACCAGGTCTTCGTGGATGGCTCGGCCCGCTGGATCAAGTTCGAGAGCATGTACTTTCTGCATAGCTGGAACACCGCAGATCGAGTGGCTTACTTCTACCAAGACCCGTCCGATTTCGATCCTGCGTTGATTGCCAAGCTGCCGTCCTTGCGGGCCAAGCCTTGAAGAGTGCGCGGAAGATCTTGGTTGACCGGGCTACCGTCGCGCCGGGACAGGATCGACGGTGATCGCGACGAGAAACGGCGCGGCGGCGGTGACCATGCTGACGTAATCGATCGTTTTGATTTCGGCGTCCGGGAACGGATTCTCCCAGACCGTTTGGTAGAGCCGATGGATGTAGCCGGCGGTTGAACTCTCTGCGGGCGCTTCAAGCCACGCGATTGACTCCTGGTTCTGAGTTCGGCCCGCGTCCTGCGGGATCAGCCAGTTGCTCACGTCCTGCCCATAAAGAATGGGGATGTACCAACGGCGGCCGTTTTCGTAGCGCACCGCGAAGTTGCCAATCTGAATTCCGCTCGGCGCATCCCAGCCGGTTCCGTGAAGAAAATGAATTCGGGTGACGCGCTGTCGCACTGGAATCCCGCGGATCGACTCCGGGAATCCTTCCCGCCACAGGTTCATCCCGGCGAGTTGGACGACGCCGCGGATGTCGAAGGTGACGCCGGCAAGCGTCTGAAGGCCGGTGGGCAGAGAGGCGAGGTGGTTGCTCAGGACGCCCGGATGCCAAGGGGTATCGAACCGTGCGTTGTAGAATTCGGACAAATCGAGCAGGGCGGGCGTAGCGCGAGGATCGCGCGCCGGCATTTGCGGCTTGGAACGGGTCAGGTGGCGTCCTGTTCTCGCCCTTTCGATCCGGACCATCTCCCAAGGTCTAAACCAGACGGTGAATGCCACTCCCGAAAGGATGAGGAGGAGGAGAATGCCGCCAATGAATTTGCCGAAGCGTTTGATGGCTCCCCAGACAGCGAGCCAGCGGCGCCAGAGTTCAGCCACCGGCATGTTCGCCTCCGCCCAAGCCGGATCAAACATCCGGTAGTATATCCGATTCCGAATGCGAAGGATCCCTTTCTCCTCCTTGGTCACGCCGGACAAGCGGAGAACGCTGACCAGCGGGTTGGCCTCTTCATCAGCCACGGGTTCAATCTTGCGCAGGGTGAAGCGAAATCCCAAGAGCCCGGCGATCTGGGTGCTGCGGTGGACTCGCCGATAAAGCCGTAACAGATTAATTAAATCCACCTCGCTCCGCAAAAGACGCTCCCGGACAAAGAGCAGATTGTCATCGCGTTCACGAGCTCGGTTGGAGAAGAAAACCTCACGGCAGATCCGGTCCACGCCGCGGACGCCGGCCGCGGCGCGATCGCTCGCGACCGCTTGGCAGAGCCGCTGGGTCAGGTAAGGATGTCCGCTGGTCCAATGGAATACTCGACGCAGCATCTTTGACGCGATGTGCGGAGGTTGTCCCAAGGCATCGCCCAGGGCGAGAGCTTCCCGTTCCTCAAAATCCCGCAACTCGATTCGCTTGCCGATATTGAAGGGGGTCAATCGGGTATCGCGGATGAGATCGCTCGGCGTCGCCACCCCGAGCAGACAAAACGTCACTCGATTGAATTCTGGCTCTTCGGCGCGCCGGGTGTAGCATTCTCGAACGGCCGCGAAAAACTCATCGGTGGAGAAGGGGAGACTCCGGACAACATCCAACTCATCCACGAAGATGACCAACTCGCCCGCCGCCCCCGCCTCATCCGGCCGAACGACCGTTGATCCCGACGGTGGGGGAACCCCAGTCGAATCGGTCGTCACCAATCGCGGCAAGATCACTTTTTGAATGGCCGCGAAAAAGCGCTGGCAGGGTCCCAACCACTCGTTGTCCCACCAAAATCGATCGAGCTCCTCTTCGAGGCGCATCTGGCTCGCCAACCGATGAAGCAGGCCCCCGTACCATTGCTCGGGCTGGACATTGTGTCCGATCGCGGTCAGGTCGAGAACGGCGACGGCAATTCCGTGCCCGCGCAATTTCTGGGCGGTCCGCACCATGAGCGACGACTTGCCCATTTGCCGGGAGGTCAAAACGTAGCAGAACTCGTCCCGCAGGAGGCAGTCCAACA
>CAYHFE010000372.1:0-8035 GCA_964355375.1 uncultured Verrucomicrobiota bacterium | reverse complement strand
TTGGAGTGCGGCAGACCTCTGCCGCTTTCCCCGCACCCGGCCAAAGCGCCGGAGGATCGGCGCACTCCAAGACGCGGGCGCGCCAGATCTGGGTTCATCGTCCAACGATGCTTCACCATTGGCGTTGGGGCTGCCCCCGGGGCAAAACGAGACGGGCGAACCGTTGCCAGTTCGCCCGTCCTCAACCAACGCGCAGCGATCTTGCGACCGCGCTTACTTGGAGTCGTCCGCCGCGTCGAACGCGTGTTGCAGCGCCACCAGGTCTTCACCCGGTTTGAGCGAATCCAATATGGCCTGCTCGGCCTTGAGCTGTTCCTGGGAGTAGTTGGCCGCTTTGATGGAGAGACCGATCCGACGCTCGCCCTTGTCGATCTTGATGACCCGCGCGGTCACCTCCTGGTCCACCTTGAGGACGTTCTTGATCTTGTCGATGCGCTCTTCGCTCACCTGCGAGATATGCACCAAGCCATCGATATCGTGCTGCAAGCCGATGAAGGCCCCGAAGCTCGCCAATTTTGTGACTTTGCCGGTCACGAGGTCGCCCACCTTGTAGAACTTGTCGATGTTGTTCCATGGATCTTCCGAGAGCTGTTTGACTCCCAAAGAAATCCGCTGGTTGGCCTTGTCGATTTCCAGAACCACGGCCTCGACTTCCTCGCCCTTCTTCAGAACTTCGGAAGGATGATTGATCTTGCGCGTCCACGAAATGTCGGAGACATGAATCATCCCGTCCAATCCGTCCTCCAACTCGATGAAAGCGCCGTAGCTGGTGAGATTACGGATTCGCCCCTTGACCCGGCTGCTGGTCGGGTATTTCTCCAAGGCGCGGTCCCAAGGATTCGTTTCCAACTGGCGGATGCCCAGGGAGATCTTCTGCTCCTCGCGATTGATGCCCAGGACGACCGCTTCAATTTCCTGATCGGCCTTGAGCACGTCCGAGGGCTTGGCGATGCGCTTGATCCAGGACAATTCCGTGACGTGAACGAGCCCTTCGACACCCGGCTCGAGCTCGACAAACGCGCCGTAGGGCACCAGGTTGACCACCCGGCCTTTGACCTTGGCACCAATCGGGTATTTCGATTCGATCTGATCCCAGGGATTGGCCAGCTTCTGCTTGAGTCCCAGACTGACGCGCTCTTTCTCCTTGTTAATGTCCAGGACGACCACGTCGATGTCCTGCCCGACTTTGAGGATCTCCGAGGGATGCCCGATGCGACCCCAGCTCATGTCGGTGATGTGGAGCAGACCATCCAGACCATTGAGATCAATGAACGCTCCGAAGTCCGTGATGTTCTTGACCGTGCCCTTGCGGATGTCGCCCGGGGTCATCTCGGCGAGGAGCCGAGCCCGCTTCTCGTTGCGTTCCTGTTCAATCAACTCGCGACGGGAAAGAACGATGTTCTGTCGCTCCTGATTGATCTTCACCACCTTGAAGTCGTAAGTGTTGCCGACCAAGGCGGTCAAATTCTTCGGCGGGATAATGTCAATCTGTGAGGCCGGCAAGAATGCTTCGACCCCAATGTTGACGAGCAAACCTCCCTTGACCACGGCCTTGACTTTGCCGGCGATGGTCCCCCCTT
The DNA here is from genome assembly GCA_964355375.1 of uncultured Verrucomicrobiota bacterium. GTDB lineage: Bacteria > Verrucomicrobiota > Verrucomicrobiia > Limisphaerales > SIBE01 > CAYHFE01. The sequence continues at coordinate 6,455 of CAYHFE010000372.1, read as the reverse complement.
CATTGCAGATCGTGAGGATCTTATCCCAGTTCTTCTTAAATTCGGCCTTCTCTTTCGAGAGAATGACCATGCCTTCCTTGTCTTCGAGCTTCTCGATCAAGACGTCGATTTCGTCGCCGACTTTGACGGTCTTGATATCGTCAAATTCGTTGCCGGAAATGACCCCCTCGCTTTTGTATCCAATATCGACGAGGACTTCCTTGGGACGAACTTCGATGATGATACCTTTGACAATTTCGCCTGCGACAAAGCGGACGGTGCTTTGCTTCAGGGCTTCTTCCATCGTGAGCATAATGATTTGATCTGTGGGAACCGCAGGAGGCTTGCCGGCGCGAATGCGTCCAACGAAGTCTCCATGGCCTAACGGACCGATCGTTGCGGGGGCAACGGAGGGTTAAAGGTTAGGTTAATAGGTTGACTTTTTTTTCTCAGCCATATTGAACCGTCGCACACGCGGGGCTCAGGCGGGATCCAACATAGAGATGCCGCCTCCGGTGGCAAGGGGAAATTCGCCTCTTTTCCCAAGCACCGGGATTCAGCTTCGATTCACTTTTCGCTTTTACCATTCCCTTTTCATCGCCTAGCCTCTTGGCATGTTCTCTCACGTTGTCATTTTTTGGACCGATCCGGCGAACCCGAACGCTGCGGACGAACTTCTGGCTGGCGCGGAACGTTATCTCAAGCCCATTCCCGGCGTCACCCACTTCCACATCGGCCGGATGGTTCCGAGCCACCGCCCGGTCGTCGATCAGACTTACCAGGTCGCGCTCAACGTCGCCTTTCCCAACAAGAAGGCCCAGGACGATTACCAGGTGCACCCGCTCCACGTCGAGTTCGTGGAAAAGGTTTTCAAGAAAGTCTGCAAAAAGGTCGTGGTTTACGATTTCGAGTAGAGGCTCATCCGGCGTCTGGATCGATCCGGGGCGCGAGGATTCGTGCCAGGTCATGGAGGTTTCCCAGTCCACTCCCGGCAGGCCGGTGACGGGAATATGCCGTTGGCGAAGGGCGTAATCAAACCCCGTATTGGGGATCGGGCAGTGGCAAATAGACTGGAACCTGCCAGCCCAGCAAGTCCTTTTCAGCACCCGTGCCCACGATTGTAGCGATGCGGCGAGCTGTCCACCACGATGGTTGATCTCGAATCGCGACTCAGTCCGGCGATGGGCTGGTCCGTCTGCCGGCCGAACGAAGTGCCGTCACGCAATCATAACTTGAGAAACGCCCACGATCTGCGCCAGGCCAGAACCCAGTCGTTGCCGCCACTCAAAGCTCCCAAGGAACCAGGACGGGCCCGGCGTTGATGGCATGGACGAGGACTTGACGTCCGCCGGCTCCGCCTTGCACGGCAATGGTTCGCTTCTGGCCGGGAATCAAGTCGAAGAAATTGTCCGCAAAAACCGCACTGGTCGCGCCGTCGAGCTCGATTGTGACTTGCCGGGCGAACGCGTCGCTCGCGATTTCAATGCGGCCCTCGGCCCGGCGCGCCGTCAAATGGGCCAGGGGCAAGTGCAGGTACCGTTCGCCCGTGAGCAGGCATGTGGCTTCGGTGTCCGCAAAACTCGCGTGCAAGAACTGGCTGCGCAGACTGATCTCACCCAGGGCGGTGGTGGTCAGGCATCGCTTGGCCTCGCCCGGCCTGAGCGCGACCTCCGCCTGGAGCCGGCCGTACGTCTTGCCCGCAAAGTCCAATCGTCGCACGACCAGTGTTCCGGCGACAGGCTGCGCCGAGTCGTTGACCACCCAGACGCCGATGCGGTCGGGCGTCTTCTCGAAGGAGACCTGCACAGGCTCGTAAGCGCGGCGGAGGAAGTAATGGGCGATTTTCGGCTCGAGAAAATAGTCCACCACGCTCCCGTAGATCATGGGCCAAGAGTCGTTGAGCCTCCAGACCAGATTGCCCCAGCAGCGCCGGTTGACGGGTTGCCCGCTGTCCCAAGCCTGCCCGTCCGGGACGCCGCGCCGCTCGCGCTCGACGCGCTCGCGCAGATACTCGCCATGGGCCGTGCCAATGACCCGAATAAGTTCCTCGGCCGTCTTGGGATCGCAGTATTCGTGGACCGGGCCGACGCGGTCCCAGGTGGCAATGCCCGTGGAATGGTCGGACCAGGCCGGCGGCCAGGCGGGCTGGCCCGGTTTGCGAATGGCGGGGTCAAATCCCTTCGGCCAGAGCTCTTCGTCGCTGAGAAAGCGCTTCATGCTCCGCAGCGACGGCACGCTCGCGCGCAGCACCTCCGAGCCGAACAACGGCACCGAGGCTTCCGGCGCGAAGTTGATCGTGGTGTAATCGTGCCAGTCACCTTCCAGAGGCCAGTTGCCGGTGGGACTGCCGCCGTAAGGTGAACTGGTGTGGAACAGGCGCGTGGGATCGAGGCGACGACACGCCTCGGGCATCAGGCGCTCGAAGATCTCACGTTTGGCTTCGGACACCGTAGTCGTCGGGGTCCAAAGATACTGCTCGTTGCCGCCCGACCAAAGCAGGAGGGAGGGATGATTCCGCAGCCGGCGAATCGTGCCCTCAATTTCCCTCCGGCAATTCTCCAGGAAAACGGTGTCGCCTTTCGCGTGATCGTAGTAGCCGAACATGAAATCCTGCCAAAGGCAAATGCCGCGGCGGTCGCACTCTTCGTAAAAAGACGGCGGCGGCAGCACGCCCTCGCCCCAGATGCGCAGCATGTTCATGTTACCGTGCTCGGCGAGATCGAGCAGTTGCCGGGCGCGCTCGGGTTGCCAGACGTGCGTCGCCCCTTCCAGCGGCACCCAGTTGCCGCCGCGCAGAAACACCGGCTGTTTGTTGATCTCGAATCGGAAACGCGCTTCGCCCGTGACTGGATCCTGCAACACGGCCTTGACTTCGCGAATGCCAAACCGGGTCCGCCGTTGATCCAACACTCGCTCTCCAGCCATCAGACGCACGTCCAGGGTGTAGAGGTTTGGTGGTCCCTGCATCCGCGGCCACCACAACTTCGGCTCGAGCACCGCGAGACGAAATGGGCTCTCGGCGCCGGCCGCGTCGTTTTCGCCACGGCTCGCCTCGCGGCCGGTTGGGTCGGTCAAAACCCAGCGAATCGCCGCCGGGTCGCCGCCCGATTCCACCCGGACACTGATGTCGGCGGCGCGGAAATCCTCCGACAATGCGGAGCGAACGCAGACGTCTTCGATCCATGCCTGCTCTGGCAAGTCCAGCACCACATCGCGGTAAACGCCGATCTTGACCGCATGGGGGCGCGCTCCGAGGTAGGAGCCGAAATCGCTGTGGCACTTGCGAAGGCTCTGGTGCGGCGCGCGGTCCGGATTGCCCAGCGGCAGCCTCGCGGCGCGGGTATAGCGCAGCGGCGAGGAAAAAACGATGACGAGCACATTCTCCTGCCCGGCTGGCGCGAGACGACTCTTCACCTCGACCGCATACTCGCGGAACATATTCTCGAAGTGGCCCAGCAACGCCCCGTTCAGGTAAACGTCCGCCAGCGTGTCGAGCCCTTCGAAGCGGAGAAAGGCCCGGTCGCGAATGTGTTCAGGGCTCGGAAAACGGTCCACATAGGCCCAGTCCTTTTCCCCTACCCACGCCGAGGCGGCGGCATTCGTGCCAAAATGCGGATCGGGAATCAAGCCCTGCGCCAGCAACACATCGTGAACTTGCGCCGGCATCTGCGCCGTCAACCACGTCTTGTCCGGCTGGACGGACTCGCGCGTGAGGGCCGCGATGTCCGGCCGGTCGGTCTCCAGTTGCTTCACCCGCCAACCGTTGCTCAGAATGATCTGGCGGCGGGCGGAACCGTCGGGACGAGCCGCCTCCTGAGCGCCGGCCATCTGCACAGAAACGAACACCATCAGCAATGGGATCAGTCTCGTCATACAATTCCTCTTAGGTCATCCAGCATCGTGTATTTCGTGAGCAGAATATCTCGGAGTGGGACAGATTTGAACAGGAGGAAACTGAGAGAACTCGATTCGCCAGCCCTATTGACTTCTTCCTGCTCAACACTCATGTGTCTTCTTTCTCCGTTACCTCTAATATTCGCCCTCAGTCGCAACGCGGCGCGGAATCCGACCTTGCCGGAAGACCGGGCCGAAACTAGCCTTCTCGCATGAACCCCGTCAGTGGAACCCCGGCCGACTGGGTGGCCGAATTCGACGCGGCCGCGCGGCGACCCTTGGCCCAGCGGTTTCGCTACGCGTTTATCCGCACTTACAAGCCGGTGCTCGACGACGCGCGCTATCGGTCGTTCGAAAGCATGGCGGATTACCGGAAGTGGTGTGAAGAGAACCTTCCCGACTGGCTCGGCTATGGGCGCGTTTGAGTACCGGCAGGCGGAGGAAATCCGCGACGCCTTCGCCCGCCAGGGTGTCCGCTATCTCTTCATCGGCAAATCGGGCGCAATCATCCTGGGTTACCCCGACACGACGCAGGACGCGGACATCTTCCCCGAACGGAGTCCGGCCAATGGACGAGCCTTGGTGGCGGCTCTGCGTGAGTTGGGTTTCGACCTCATGGCCACCGAGGCGGCCGAGATCGAGCGAGGGAAGGATTTCGTTCAGTTGAAGAACGGCCCCTTCGATCTGGATTTGATTTTCGCGCCGGATGGAATCGAGCGATTTGCCGACGCCTGGGAGCGCCGCGTCGTGATCGAAGGCTTTCCTGTTTGCCACCCCGACGACATCATCGCCAGCAAGGTCGCGGCCAACCGGGCCAAGGACCGCGAATCCCTCGACCGCCTGCGTAGCTTCCGCGATTACTGGCTGCGGACCCGCCGCGGCTGAAGCCCTCGCTCTCAACCGCCCACCGGCCACCCACGTGAAGCCGAGCTCGTTTGTTTCCCATGGGGTGACGCGGCGGCTGTTCGATGAAGCCGAGTCGCCGGACCGGGGAGCGTGCGCCGTTCTCGAGGCCGCCAGCCCGGTCTGGACATCGATTGGAGCCGCTGGCCGGGCCTGCAACCAAGCCAAGATGGCTTGGATGTCCGCACCGATCAGTCCGTTGATTTCTTGCCGGAAACGAGAAAACCGCAGATGGACGCAGATGCACGCGGATAAGACCGGGAGGAACTTCCTTACCCGGGAGGTGCAGTCTTCTCCGTGGGCAACTCGTTGGTGCCTGCGTCCATCTGCGGTTGATGGCTCATTTTAGGTTCACCCATCCCGAAATTCATTTTGTCGCCGCCATCAACCCATCGCGGTTTCGAGATCGCGGCGTTCGTCAAGAGTCATGGGAATTGCTTCGCGCACGATGCGGATGTTGGCCTTCAGTTGCTCGATCGACGCCACGCCGATGACGGCCACCGCGATGGGCAGGCTGAGGGTATAGCGTATCAATGAGGCTGCGTTGACCTGGTGGGCGGTTTCATCGTGGTAAGGCAGCAGCACTTTCTTCAATGGATTTCCCATCACCAGGCAACCGTTGCCACCGCCCATGATTTTCATCGCGATCACGCCCATCTGCTTTTTGTTGGCTGACGGCAACAAATCTTCCCGGAATAGCCGCCGTCGCGGGACGGGATTCAACGTGGTGAGAATCGTGTCGAATTCATAGCGCTCGATGGCTTCACGGAGCTTGGCCGCGCTCTCGTGGCCGGTCAGCCCAAGGAAGCGCGTGACCTTCTGCTCGCGGAGTTTTCGAAGCGCCGTCAGCACTCCGGTGGGTTTGTCCCAAGCATCCAGGTCTTCTTTGGCGGAAATGCCATGGATTTGGATCAAGTCCACGTGGTCAGTGCGCAACCGTTTCAGGCTTTGTTCGATGCTCCGCAGGGTGCCATCGCACGTCCGGTCGCCCGTCTTGGTGGCCAGGAACACCTCGGAACGGCGGCGCGCCAGCACGGGACCGTAGTTGGTCTCGGACTGGCCGTTATTGTAGCCGGGAGCGGTGTCGAAATAAGTGATGCCCAGATCGAGAGCCGTTTCCGCCAGCGCCGCCGGATCATGATCGGCCGAGGGCGGAAGCTGCATTCCAATCACGCCGCCCAGTGCCAGAGCGCTCACTTCCACGCCCGTTTTTCCCAACCATCGGCGGGGAAGCGTCCCGCGAGCCCCGGCGGTTTGAGACGAACGGTCTGCAGCCAACGTGGGTAACGGTCCAGTCGCCGCGCAAACGGCGGTCAGTGATGTGAGGAACTTGCGTCGATTCATACGATTGGTGATGGTGACGTTAATGGACAACGGCACGTGGATTGAAGGCCAGCCATTTCCTGGCCAGGGTGCGCTTGATCCTCGGCCGCAGCGGTGCTGTGTTGACCTTGGCACAAGTAGGTGTGGAAGCAAGACCAGGTTTCGTTGGCCAAGACGCCCGAGCGCATCGCCGAATGAGTCCAAGCTAAAGGCGCTACTTCTCCTTCTTCGAAATACAGGGGCCGGAGAGAAGGGGGGAAAGAGTGGAACTTCTTCTTCCTGCGAAACTGCGCTGAGGGATTCTTGGATTCCGAGATGAATTCCGGTACGTGAGGAGACTCACTCTTCTCCGAGTG
>CAYHFE010000371.1:0-8038 GCA_964355375.1 uncultured Verrucomicrobiota bacterium | reverse complement strand
AGGGACGCGCGGCTCGCGCGTCCCTGTTGGCGCCACTGAACGCGGCTCATCCCCAGGTGACTTCCGGGGGACGAGCCCACCCCCGCTCCGGTTCACGGGCTTCGGGCGCGAAAAATCGTTTCAGTGAATTCTCCCTCCGCGCCTGGCCACGGGCATTCGTTCCCCAGAGTTTACAGCGTTCTCGGGTTTCATTACGGTGGCCGCTGTGTTCCGATGTTGTCTCGCCGTGTTTTGCTTTGCCGCCATGACCGCGCAGGCTGATTCGTATTTTCCTTCGCCAAGGGATTGGCGCGAAATCAGCATTTACCAAATTTTCACTGACCGCTTTGCGGATGGCGATCCCTCGAACAACCCACCGGCCTCGGCCAGGCACGCGCGGCCCAATGATCCGCGCGGGGTGCGGGGTGGCGATTTCCAGGGCCTCGAAGCCAACCTCGATTATGTTCATCAGCTCGGTCCGCGGGCGCTCTGGATCACGCCTGTCTTGTTGAACGAAGCGAGCAGTGCCTGGCACGGCTACGGGGCGGTTGATTTCACCCAGATCAGTCCGCAGCTCGGCGGGCTGGAGGCACTGCGGAGCCTGATTCGCTCGGCCCATCGCCGCGGGATCTATGTGCTCATCGACGTGGTGCTGAACCATACCGGGGACGTGGTGACGAGCGACGACCCAGGCTGGCCACGCTACCGGGCCCAGGGTGAGGGTTATCATTTGCGTTGGCGCGATTCCAAGTGCATTCCGCCCGCTCCGTTCAACAATCTCCAGTGGTATCACAATCGCGGCCAGGTCGAGAATTGGAATGACCCGGTGCAATCGGTCGTGGGCCAGTTCTTCACGTTGTCGGATTTGCGGACGGAATTGCCGGAAGTGCGCGCGGCCTTGAGCGAGGTGTACCAGCGGTTGATTCGTGAGACCGATTGCGACGGGTTCAGGGTGGATACGGTCCGCCATGTGGAAGCGAGTTTCTGGCAAGGCTGGTGCACGAGCATTCGGGATTATGCGGCGACGCTCGGCAAGGCCAATTTCCTCCTCTTCGGAGAAGTGGCGGTGCGGGAGGACGCGAGGCTCGCGATTTACACCGGACCGCAAAGGCGAAAAGAGCGGGCCTTCGACTCGCTCCTGGATTTCCCGTTTTACTTCGCGGTCCAAGAAGTGTTGGCTCGAGCCAAGGCGCCGACCCGCCGCCTGACCGAGCGTTGGCGACAATTGACCGCGCCGCCCTACAGCCGCGAAGCGCTCACCCAATTGGTCACGTTCATTGATAACCATGATCAGCCGCGATTTCTGGCGAGAGAGAACGCCAACGGCGATGAGGCGCGTCTGCGGCAAGCCTTGGTCTTGCTCTACGCCAGTCCCGGAATCCCGTGCCTCTACTACGGCACCGAGCAAGGATTTCGGGGCGGTCATGATCCTGACAATCGAGAAGAAATGATCGGGTCCGGAAAGGGCAAGCGGCCCTTCAACCACTTTGATCCAGACCATTCCCTCTACCGATTCATTGCCCGACTTCATGACCTTCGCGCGAACCATCCGGCCTTGCGCTCAGGCCGGCACACGGTGATTGCCGATGATCCCCTTGGCCCCGGCCTTTATGCGTTTGTCCGGCAACAGGACCGCGATGTTGTCCTCGTCATTCTGAATACTTCCGATCAGGCCCGAAAATTGTCCGGAGCGCGCCTACCCCGTTCCGCCGCGAAAAACTTGAGCTGCCTTCTGGGAGACGGATCTCCGTTGCGACTCGGGCTCGGGGGGCGATTGCCCAGGTTGAACGTTCCTCCCAAAGCCGCATGGGTCTATGCCAGGACGCCATGAGCACCAGAAGGAATATTCCGTGGCTGAGCCGTAACGATGCAGTTGCGTTCAGGGTGGAACGGGCAACTTGCCCGTTCCGGTGGGCTACCAGCCCACCGGTCCTGCTGCCAGAAGTCCCCCTCAATAGTGAGTTCTGTTGTCATGCCAGACTCGGTGGCAAGTTGCCGCCGAGCACGGCCAGGTTGGCCGTTCCACCCATTTCTACTGCATGCTTACGGCTTTGGCGGCTGTGGCTCGCGCTCTGGGTCTTTCTTGTGCTCCTGTCGAGCACCGGCTGGAGTTTCAATTTTGATGGACAGACCGATCTCGTCTGGCAGCACCGACCAAGTGGTGAAACAGCCGTCTGGTTCATGGACGGCGCCAACTTTGTCTCCGCCGGTTGGATTAAGAATGATGCCGGAATCGGATGGCGAATGGTCGCGACGGCCGATTTCAATGGCGATGGCCAGACCGATCTGCTCTGGCGCAACCCGGCCACGGGCGAGAATGGAATCTGGTTGATGAATGGCACGAACCGGATCGTGGGCCAATCGATTGCCGCGGGCGCCCTCGAGTATGATGTGGTCGGGACGGGAGATTTCGATGGTGACGGATCCGCCGATATTCTTTGGCGTCACAAAACGAATGACCTGACCGCGGTCTGGTTCATGAAGGGCACGAATTGGAGCGGACAGGTGGGTTGGCTGCCGCGTCGAGCGGGTCCGGAATGGCGGGCCGAAGCGACCGGTGATTTCAATCAGGACGGCCAAGTGGATGTGGTGTGGCGTCACCAGAGCAATGGACGAAATGCGATCTGGCTCCTGCACGGGACGAATTTGGCCAAGAGCGTTGAAATCCGCGCTGAACCCGATTTGGAGAATCGATTGGTCGGCGCCGGCACGTTCAATGGCATCGGTCAGACCGATCTTCTCTGGAGGCATCGCCAGGGCACGAACGTCATCTGGTTGATGAGTGGGACCGACGTCATCGGTTCGGCGCACCTTCCGGCCCAGAGCGATTCGAACTGGGAAATCGTCGGGACAGGTGGTTACCGGGCGTCGGCGGGGTTGTCAGTGCGCGGCAGCGATTCCACTGAAGGAGTGGTCTTGAACTGGCGATCCGATTCAATTGATCCGCCGCCCCTGCAACGGAAGACACCGAACTCGACGACCTGGAGCCGATTGTCCGTCAGCCCAAGCCGGGGTCGGTGGATCGACACCAATGTGGTCGCCGGGCGGCGCTACGAATACCGCTCGGGGACTCAGTATTGGCTGACCGGGATGCAGGCGGCGCCGGTGGAAGACCGCGGTCGCGTCATCCTCGTCGTGGAGAAATCCATGGCCGCTGCCTTGAAGAACGAACTGCGGCAATTCCGCGCCAATCTCGTGGGAGATGGGTGGAGCTTGGTGCAAACCAACGTCCCCCGTCACGATGACACAAGATGGACAGCCAACACCAACCAGATCGCCGCGCTCAAGGCTTTCCTGACCGCCTGCTACCAGGCGGATCCGGCCCAGACCAAAACAGTCGTGCTCATCGGGCATGTGCCCATCCCCTACTCCGGCTATCAGAATCCGGATGGACATGGCGCCCGCGCCTTGCCGGCGGACGGTTTCTACGGGGACATCGATGGAGTTTATACCGACACGAGGTTGGACAGCTCCAGTTCCATCGATCCGCCGGAGCCGCGGCACGACAATCGCGTGGGCGACGGCAAATGGGATCAAAATCGTTTCAGCAGCGAGTTGGAAATGGCGGTGGGACGAATTGACTTTGCCAATTTGCCGGTGTTTTCGGAGAAGCGGGAGATCGATCTGCTCCGCCAGTACTTGGACAAGGACGATCGGTACCGTCACAAGAAACTGGTCTTTCCCGATCGGGTCGTGGTGGGCAATTTCCTCCCCATGCCGGAAGCGAAGCGGCATCTTTATACTCAAGCCCGCGACTTGAACAGCCGCCTCTTTGGGCCGGAGGCGGGCCGACTCGTGGAGGGGGATTTGTTCGAGCCAAGCCAAGCAGCTTTGTGGGGTTTCCTGGGCGGGTGGGGCTTGCCCTATCGCGTCCAAGGCGCGCGGGGATTTCACACTGCGCAGGATCTCACCGTCCGGGGCAAACAGCCGCGCGTGCTCTTCGCCTGCCTCTACGGTTCCTATTTTGTCGATTGGGCCTATCCGAACAATCTCATGCGCGCGAGCCTCGGCGCGTCCGACTCGGGCTTGGCGGCGATGTGGCTGCTTTGCCATGCGCCAGGTTCCGTGCAGTTGGCCATGGAAACCCTGGCTCTCGGCGATCCTCTGGGCGACGGCTTTCTTCGCACGGTCAATCGCAATCTCCAGTCCGGCGGCGGATCGATTTACTTGTCGCTGCTTGGAGATCCGACCTTGCGATTGCAGATTCTGGCGCCGCCCGCCCGTTTGTCGGCCGACGGTCGATCGGCGATCACCCTGCGCTGGGTCGCCTCGGAAGAAACCGGCCAGCACTTTGTTTATCGATCAAACGGTGGGATGGAGGGACCTTGGGAAAGACTGACTCCGAAGCCACTGACCGCGAATTCGTATGTCGATCCGGCACCCTTGCCGGGGTCGAACCTGTATCAAATTCGAGCCGTCCGATTGACCAGCACCGGGAGCGGCTCCTTCACGAACTTGAGCCAGGGGATTTTTGTCCAGGTGAACCGCCGGGTCGAGAGCCGAAGAAAAGTGCAGCCGGAATAGTCCGTCTCTATGCAGTGGCCATGGGGGATCGCGCGCCTCCGCCGTATCGATGCAGCGGGTTCAGGGTGGAACGGGCAACCTGCCCGTTCCTGTGGGCTACCAGCCCACAGGTTTTGCCACCAGAAGTCTCACTGAATGGTGAGTCCCCTTGCCGGGCCAGACTCGGCGGCAAGTTGCCTGCCTGTTCGGCAGACAGGCCGCCGAGCACGGCCAAGTTGGCCGTGCCACCCATTTCAACTGAATACTCACGCTTTATTCCAATTTGCGATCAAGATGACCTTAGTGCTCCCTCACCCCATCCCTCTCCCATCGGATGGGAGAGGGTGTCCGAAGGACGGGTGAGGGCTCATTCCGCTCAACTTGAAAGCAACGTGGAATTAGCGTGCCGCGGTGGGCCCTTTCGTTAACTGCAGCAGAGCGGTCCGGGGGAGCACGGTTTGGTGATTGCATGGCGCTCATCGACCGGCGCGGGCACCGGTCGCAACATCCGGCGGAGCGTGCGCTCCCCGATTTCCATGGGGAATAATGCCTTGCTAAGCCCGGCGCGTTCACCTATCAAGTCGATGCCCCAAGACGATCGCTGGCAGGACTGGGTTATGAACAACGCAATGAACACGGGCCGCAATTCATGAATAGCTCGTTCAAGCTTTGGGGGAAGGTTTTCGGTGCGATCTTCCTCCTATCGGTCGTCGGAACAATTGGTTTGCTTGTTTTGGGGCATCGCTCCGAAATCAAGATTCCGCTCATCGTGACTTTTGCAGCCCTGGCCTTGTGCTGCATGGGACATCCGTTCTTGAAGAGCTTCACCTTCACCGCCTGGGTCTTCGTGTTTGTCGCGGCGTCGATGTCCTACCCGGCCGCCTTTGGCACTTGGCTGGGCTTCGATCTGAAATTCCTGATTGTTCCTCTGATTCAGATCATCACCTTCGGCATGGGCACGACCCTGAATCTCGACGCCTTCAAGAGAGTGCTCGTCATGCCGCGCCCGGTCTTGCTCGGGTTGCTCCTGCATTTCATCGTCATGCCGTTGGCCGGTTTCATCATTGCCTGGGCTTTTCGGTTTCCGCCGGAGATTGCGGCCGGCGTCATCCTGATCGGTTCCGTCTCCAGCGGCGTGGCGTCCAACGTCATGAGTTATTTGGCTCGGGGCAACGTGGCCCTGGCTGTGACTATCACCGCCTGTTCGACTCTGATGGCGCCGTTCCTGACACCGCTGCTGATGAAGATTCTGGCGGGCCGGCTGGTCCCCATCGATTTCACGGCCATGATGCTGGAGATTCTGAACATGATCATCGTGCCGATCGTGGCCGGACTGGTCGCGAACAAGATCCTCTACGGTGAGAGCCGGAGTTTCAATCAGGCCAAGCCGCTCTTGGCCGGATTGGTCGCTGGGATCGCGCTCGCAGTGGTGGTGGCGCTCATGCCGGCCACTCTTTTTGGACCACTGGCCCCGCTCAAGCAAGGCGCCGTCATCGGATTCGCGCTGCTGGGATTGGTGGCCGGAGCCAAGCTGGTCGTCAGCGTGGCCCTGGGGCGGACGGACAAATGGATGGATCGCGTCCTGCCGATCGTCTCGATGGTGGGGATCTGCTTCATCATCGCCATCATCACCTCCCGATCCCGGGAGAAGCTTCTCGTCGTCGGTCTCGCGTTGGTCGGCGCGGCCATTCTGCACAATCTCACCGGTTACCTCGCGGGCTACTGGCTGGCGCGATGGGCGAAACTGGATGAAGGGGCCTGTCGAACGCTCGCCTTCGAGGTCGGGATGCAGAACGGCGGAATGGCCTCGGGACTGGCCATGAGCGTTTTGAAAAGCGCCGACGCCGCCTTGGCGCCGGCGATTTTCGGACCGTGGATGAATATATCCGGCTCCGTGCTCGCGACGTGGTGGCATCGGAAGCCGGTTGGCCCAAGTGGCGGGGCGGGTGATAACACAGAAACCAAAAACCAAAAAGGAATCGCGCATGAATCGACGTGACATGATGAAGGGCCTGGGGCTGGGAACGACCGCCGGATTCCTGGGGTTTTTCGGCCGGCCAGACGAGGCGTTGGCCCAAGATTATGCCAAAGCCACCCGGGGACTCGCTCCCCTCAAGATCACGAAGGTGAGGCCCATCTTGACCAATCCGCAGGGCCAGCGGTTGATCGTGGTCAAAGTGGAGACGAGTGAACCGGGCCTCTACGGGTTGGGTTGTGCCACATTCAATCAGCGGGCCTTGGCCGTGAAGACGGCGGTGGAGGATTACTTGGATCCCTTCGCCCGCGGCCGCGACGTCGATAACATCGAGGACTTGTGGCAGACGGCTTACACAAGTTCCTATTGGCGCAATGGGCCCGTGTTAAACAACGCCCTGAGCGGATTGGACCAAGCGCTTTGGGATATCAAGGGCAAGCGCGCCAACATGCCAGTCTATCAATTGCTCGGAGGCAAATGCCGGTTTGGCGCGGAGTGCTACACTCATTCCTCGGGACGGAACAATAAAGAATTGGAGGATAGCGTCCGGGCGAACAAGGAACGCGGCTTCCGCCACATCCGTATTCAAGTCGGTGGTTACGGTTCGGAGCATCTCTCCTCCAAGCCGGATTTCAAAGCGGAGGGATTTGGATTGTCGGGCGATTCGCACATGGACGCGCGGCCTTACATGCGGGCGACGGTCAAGGCGTTCGAGCATATTCGGAACACGATCGGGGAGGACGTCGAGCTGTTGCATGATATTCATGAGCGCCTCGAGCCCATCGATGCCATCAGTATGATCAAGGAACTGGAGAAGTACCACCCGTTCTTCATCGAAGATCCGTTTGCTCCCGAGCAAAATGGCTATTTCAAGATGCTCCGGCAACAGACGAGCGTTCCCCTGGCCATGGGCGAGCTCTTCAATAGCCCGCATGAATGGGTCGGCCTGATCACGGAACGGCTGATCGATTTCATCCGCGTTCACATTTCGCAGGTGGGCGGGCTGACCGTGGCGCGGAAGATCGCGGCGCTCGGAGAATGGTTCAACGTGCGGAGCGCCTGGCATGGTCCGGGCGATGTCTCGCCCATCGGACACGCGGCCAATCTTCATTTGGATCTGGCCATCCCGAATTTCGGCATTCAGGAATCGATCTCCTTCCGTCAATCCACCCAGGACGTTTTCCCAGGCTGCCCGACGATGAAGAACGGCTACATGCTGGCCAACGAGGGTCCGGGTTGGGGAGTGGACATCAACGAGGAATTAGCGGCCAAGTTTCCGCTCCCGAAAGATCCCGGCTTCTGGCGGCCGGTGCGACGGCGCGATGGCACGTCGGTGCGTCCGTGACGATCGGCGCGAGCGCCCCAGAGACCTCGAGCGCGACAGGGGTGGAGAGATGGGGTGGGAGCGTGGATGGAAAACGGGCCGGAGCACCCTCCATGAACCGTGGTTGTCTGTATGGGGAGCGCGGTCGTCCCGGTTGCACCGGTCGGCGTCTCGCCGACCGGAATCAAGCTGGTCCACCTCTACGAGTGTTCGGCGGGACGCCGAACACGGCAGGCGAGACGCCCGCGCTCCCCATC
>CAYHFE010000370.1:0-8061 GCA_964355375.1 uncultured Verrucomicrobiota bacterium | reverse complement strand
GAGGGACGGGGTGAGGGAGCAGTTAGTCTCATCTTGATCGCAAATTCGAATGAGTCCCTGCGGGACTTCCTTCGAGAGGCTCAGACCTATACTGGAACTTCTGGGACAACGCGTGTCCCCCCGTTCTCCAGCAACCTCGGGATGCGCGGCTCCGAAACCGGCGCTCGCCCACACTAATGATTGAGTTTGGATTCCCGAAATGGCACCCTGCCGCCCAGTGAATACCAATACATCTCCTTTCATCGACCGATTGAAAGTCCTTCGTCATGACTTCGGATCGATCACCCCAATCCTGACCGTCGCGACCCTGTGTGCCATTGGCTGGTCCCACGCGGCGAGCGCTGCGGAAACGCCGTCGAGCGTGCGTCCGGAAATGATGACCGCGCTCGATCGGTATGTGGCCGCGCCCGACACCAACTTCAGTTTCAAAGTCATTGACACCGTCCGCATTCCCGGCGTCCGCGCGCACATTCTGCAACTGACCTCGCAAGCTTGGCTGACCACGAATGAAGTGGATCGGCCGGTCTGGAAACATTGGCTGGTCATCACGCGGCCCGACGAAATCACCAGCTCCAAAGCACTCTTGTTCATTAGCGGCGGGAGCAATGACAAAGGACCACCCAAGGGTCCTTCCGACCTCAACATCGTCCGGACCGCCACGGAAACGAAATCGGTCGTGGTCGAGCTGCGCAACGTCCCGAACCAGCCGCTCATTTTTAACGGCGACGGCCAGAAGCGAAGCGAGGATGCCCTGATCGCTTACACCTGGGAGAAATTCCTCCGCACTCTGGATGACCGCTGGCCCGCCCGATTGCCCATGACCAAGAGCGCCGTGCGCGCGATGGACGCAGTCACCGCGTTCTGCGCCACCCCCGAGGGCGGCGGCGCCAAGATCGACGGCTTCATCGTGGCCGGCGGTTCCAAACGCGGCTGGACCACCTGGACGACCGCAGCCGTGGACAAGCGAGTGGTCGCGATTGTGCCCATCGTGATCGACGTGTTGAACATGGATCCCTCCATGCAGCATCACTATGCCGCCTACGGATTCTGGGCGCCGGCCGTCGGCGATTACACCCGCCACCACATCATGGATTGGATGGGAACCGCGCCGATGCGAGCCCTCGAGAAGATCGAGGAGCCCTACCAGTACCGCCAGCGCTACACCATGCCCAAGCTCATCGTCAATGCCACGGGCGACCAGTTCTTTCTGCCGGACTCCGCCCAGTTCTATTTCAACGAGCTGCCCGGAGCCAAGTACCTGCGCTATGTTCCGAATGCCGATCACTCCATGAAAGGGACCGACGCGTGGGAATCGCTCCAGGCGTTCTATCAATCGATCCTCACGGGCACACCCATGCCCCAGTTTAGCTGGACGTTGGAAAGCGACGGCTCGATCAAAGTCAAGGCCACCGACCTTCCGAAAGAGGCCAAGCTCTGGCAAGCGACCAATCCGGATGCGCGCGATTTCCGCCTGGAGACTTTCGGCCCGAAATGGACCAGCACCCCGCTGACGGGGCACAGCGGAGAATTTGTCGGCAAGGTCGAGAAGCCTGCGCGTGGTTGGACCGCCTTCATGGTCGAGTTGACCTATCCTAGACCCAACGGCACACCGCTCAAGCTGACCACTCAAGTGCGCGTCGTTCCGGACACGACCAACCACAAATTCGTCCCGCGCCCGCCCGCGAATCCGGCGAACTGAGCCGTGACAATTCAGTTGAGATGGGGAGCGCGCGCGCCCTCGCGTGCGGTGGTCGGCGCCCCCGCCGACCACTCTTGCATCTGCGAAGGTGTCAACGTTTGTTGACTGTTTTGGGCCTTCGTTCCGACCGGCGAGGCGCCAGTCGGCACACGCGTGGGCGCGTATGCTCCCCAAATCCGACTGCATGGATACGGCTAACCGAGAATTCGACGCAGCACTTCTCCTTCACCGGCCGGACCCGTCAGCTTTTGCTCGAGGCCCTGATAGGGGTAGGACAAGCGGTGCGCGTTCAACCCGAGGAGATGAAGCAAGGTGGTTTGGAGATCGCGAATCGACACCTTGTCCCGGACAATGCCATAACCCAGCTCATCGGTCTCGCCGTAAGAAATGCCGGGCTTGATTCCACCCCCCGCCATCCAGATCGTGAAGCAATGCGGATGATGATCGCGGCCTAAAAAGATGGAGCCGCCCCGCGCCTCATTCATCGGAGTTCGTCCGAACTCGCCGCCCCACACGACGATGGTCGAATCAAAAAGCCCACGCTGTTTTAAGTCCGTGATCAACCCCGTCATGGCTTGGTCCACATCCCGGCATTTTCTGGGAAACTGGTTGAGAAGATCGTCCCCGGTGCCCGTGCCATGAATGTCCCAGCCCCAATCGTAAAGTTGAACGTAACGCACGCCCCGCTCGACCAGCCGCCGCGCCAGCAGACAGTTGTTCGCAAAACTCGCCTCGCCCGGCTTGGTCCCGTAGAGCGCGTGCATGGATGCCGGTTCTCTGGAAATGTCCATGACCTCCGGCACCGACAATTGCATGCGATAGGCCAGCTCGTACTGGGCGATCCGGGTCAGCGTTTCGGGGTCTCCAAATTGACGCGCTTCGATTTCATTCAGCCGATCGAGCGCATCCAGGGTACGGCGGCGGCTGGAACGATCCATCCCGGCCGGATTGTTGGCGAAGAGGATCGGCTCGCCCGCGGAACGACATTGCACCCCCTGATACACCGACGGCAAAAAGCCGCTGCCCCACAGACTCTTTCCACCGGTCGGATCAGTGCCGCCGGAAAGCAAGACCACGAAGCCGGGCAAATCTTGATTCTCGGTGCCGAGCCCATAGGTGATCCACGATCCCATGGAGGCCGCCCCCGCCCGCGGCGATCCCGTGTAAATGAAGAGCTCCGCCGGCGCGTGATTGAATTGGTCGGTATAGACCGATTTGATGATCGCGACGTCATCCACGATGCGCGAGAATTGAGGCAAGGTTTCACTGACCCACGCTCCGCTCTGGCCGTGCTGCAAAAATTTGTAGGGTGAACCGAGCAGTTTCGGGACACCCTTGATGAAGGCGAAGCGCTGGCCTTTGAGCAATTCCTCCGGGCATGGCTTGAGATGCAATTCAGCCAGCTTCGGTTTCCAATCGAACAGATCGAGCGACGGCGGCGCGCCCGACATGTGCAAGTAAATCACCGCTTTGGCCCGCGGGGCGAACTGAGGCGGCCGCAGAACCAAGGGATTCTCGGAAGGCGCCGCGACCGCGCGAGCCGCCTGGTTCCCGGCCATCAGACCGCCCAGGGCGAGGGTGCCCAAGCTTAACCCCGACTGGCGGAAGAATTGCCGGCGCGTAACGCCTTGCGCCCGTTTCAAACTGAGAGCTATTTCATTCATGCTCATACTTTCCATGAACCCACCCACCCCTGCACCCCTCCCAGGAGGGGAACTGGCCATCAGCACCCTCCGCGAAGCTCCCCTCCTCGGAGGGGTCGGGGGTGGGTTCACGGCCCCGATTCGCGTCCAATCTTTGGAGGTTGCTCCTACCCATGATCAAACACACGGAAATCGAAGAAAGTGGAACCACGGATGGACACAGATAGACACAGATAGGGGAGGAAGAGCATCTTTACGATCAAGGTGAATCCCCCGCACTCAGATTCGGTGGGTCTCTTTGTTCATTTGTACTATCCATAAGAGTTTTCACAAGCTGCGGGAATTTCCGGACGCATCACGTGTTCACTTCGCTCTTCTTATTGTGTCCATCTGTGGTCTCAACTGTTCTTTTCAGGATGACTTCTGAGATCGCTTTGAACCAGGCTTGGGAAGGCTGATGATTTCGGCAATCTCGGAAACCGAGACAATGCTGAATTCATGCCCCGCTCTCGGGACGACGATAATCGTGTCTGGCTCGTTGCTGAAAAGAACGTTCTCTCTGTGTTCGATCTCCAGAGTCTTTCCGCTCGTGAGATGAATGCGGAACGGGTGAAACGCTTTCGGCGAATCGTAAAACTCCCTCAGGCTCGATGGTTTCATGCGGTCATTCTAGCCTTTGGTCAAGACGCCGTCGAGGTTCAGGAGCACATTGGCCACCGATGTCCAGGCGGCGGCTTCAGCCGCATTCCAGCCGGCGGGCAAGCCACCCAGCGGTTCCGTCGCCAGTTTTTTGGCCTCGGCTTCATGCTGTCCGTAATGCGCCAGCTCCTTTTCGTAATGATCCAGAAGAATCCGAACCTGCGCGTCACTCGAGGGTCGCGCCAGGCAAAGGAACAGCCCGTAGCGCATTCGATCCGCTGCCGTGGCTCCGCCCTCACGAATGATTCTCCGGCCCAAGGCCTGCGAGGCTTCCACATACACCGGATCATTCAGGGTCACGAAGGCTTGCAGCGGAGTATTCGTCGGAATGCGCCGCACCGTGCAATTCTCGCGGCTGGGTGCATCAAACGTGGCCATGCTCGGATACGGCACCGTCCGGCGCCAGAAGGTGTAGAGACCGCGGCGATACCGATCCTCGCCCTGACTCGTGGACCACGTGCGCTCGCCGTTGAAGGCCGCGCGCCAGAGACCTTCCGGTTGCCAGGGATAAACCGACGGACCGCCGATCTTGCGACTGAGCAATCCGCTCAAAGCGAGGGCTTGGTCGCGGACCATCTCCGCGTCCAGACGCACCCGCGGCCCCCGCGAATAGAGGCGATTGAGCGGGTCCTTTTCCAGAAGCTCAGGCGTCACGCGCGCGCTCTGGCGATAGGTCGCGCTCCTGACCAACGCCTTGAGCATCGCTTTCATGTCCAATCCGTTATCCATGAATTCCACCGCCAGCCAATCGAGCAATTCAGGGTGGCTGGGCAACGCCCCTTGCGTGCCAAAGTCTTCCTCCGTTTCCACGAGGCCGCCCCCGAAAAGCCGCGCCCAAACCCGATTCATCGCCACTCGCGCGGTCAACGGATTATCGCGGCTGACCAGCCACCGCGCCAGGTCGAGGCGGGTCTTGGACGCTCCCTTCGGCAGTGGGCTAAAGGCCGCAGGCACGGCGGCCTCGACCTTCTCGGCCGGATCGAGGAAATTTCCCTTGTTCAACAAATGCGTTTCCCGCTGCTTGTCCTGGGCCAACTCGCGCAGGACCGGCAAGGCCACCGGTTTGATCGCCTCAAGTTCCTTGCGCCAAGCCGCCAAGCGCTCGTTGATCTGGGTCAGGGACGGCGCCAAGGCCCGGTAGTAACTGATCAAATCATCCTTCTGTGCGGCGGTCCGAACTTGGGCCGCGACCGCAAGAATCTGTTTGATCCGTTCGGGTGTCTCGCGAATCGGCAGCGGCTGCGTGGTCGCGGAAAAGCGAAAGCGCCCGAAAGTTTGACCACCGCCAAATCTCTGGTGCAAATGGAAAACCCACATTGAACCCGGTTCCGCCTGGCCGCCGCTCTTCACTTCAAATGAGGCCGCCTGCACAACTCCGGTTCGATCACCCACGCTCCAACCGGAGCGGCCATCCAGCGTTCCGTCAATCGCCCGCGCGACGTCGAACTCTTTTTCGCTGACGCTCGCGGACGCATTCTGCAACCGCAGCGCACTCTCCTCCGTCAACCTCAGACTCAGGAAGGGCGTCGGCGCCGACCCGGCATTTCGTTCCCAAACCTTCTTTCGCTCTTCATCCAGCGCCACCACTTTGAAATCGGTCAACCGCGTGCCCAGACCGCGGTCGGTCCGATTCCAGACGACGATCTCGTCCACCGGCGTCGGCCCGCCCAAATCCAGTTCCCACCACGGATTATCTTCAGGCTCGGTCAACGTCGTCGAGCCTTGCTCAAGATTCCCGTCCGTATGGCCATCGATGGCGCGGGCGGCGGCGGCCTGCTGGCTGGTGCTCGATTGCGCAGCCCGGCCCTGGCGGGCGATGTTCTCGACACCTTGAAACACCTGGATTTCTGCCAGCGACAACACGCGACGTCCACCCGGCAACTCGACTCGAACGTAGCGCACGCGCGGCGACACTGTCTTGGGCGAGCGCAGGGCGACTTGCAGTTCGCTGAGGACAAACTTCCCCGACTCCGCGGCCCGCCCGGGACCGTTCTTGGGCAAGCTGATGTCCGGCAGCGCCTCGATCCGAATCGCCGTAATGTTCGTCATCTCCGCCTTGATGCTGACCGAATAGATGTCGCTTTCGGCCAGATCCCGGCCGGCCAAGATGGAGTTGTCGGGGAGCAGGGCGAGCGTGGCGCCGCCGAGCGATCGAGCCTGCGCCGGAGCGAGCTGGGTCCAGCGACTGCCGACCGCTTGATTGGTCTCCCAGGCGGCCAGGTCCGCCTCGAATTCCGGGGTGAGGCGATTGCGCTCTTTTTCGACTTCGGCAATCCGCGTCTTGAGTTCCTCCATCCTTCGCGCTTGCTCCGTCGTGGGCAAGGGCAGGGTGGGACGCTCGTCCGGCTGATCGTTGTCCTCGGTCTGGTTGAAGAACGCATAGAATTGATAGTATTCCTTGTGCGTGATCGGATCGTACTTGTGCGAGTGGCACTGCGCGCAACCCAAGGTCAATCCCATCCAGATCTGGGCGGTGGTATTGGCTCGGTCCTTGACGGCGGCCACGCGAAATTCCTCGTCGTCCGTGCCCCCCTCCGTGTTCGTCATGGTGTTGCGGTGAAACGCCGTGGCAATGAGTTGATCTCGATCCGGGTGCGGAAGCAGATCTCCCGCGATCTGTTCCAACGTAAACTGATCCAATCCCATGTTGCGATTGAGGGCGTTGATGACCCACTCGCGCCAGGGCCAGATATTGAGCCGGAGCGGATCGGAACCGTAACCCGCCGAGTCGGCGTAGCGCGCCAGATCGAGCCAAACCCGCGCCCACCGCTCACCGTAAGCGGGCGACCCCAGCAGATGATCGACCCACCGCTCGTAGGCGTCCGGACGGGCATCGCGGACGAATGCTTCGATCTCCTCCGCACTCGGAGGCAAGCCCGTCAAATCGAGAGAAAGTCGGCGAATAAGGGAATACCGATCGGCTTCCGGGGCCGGGCTCAGGCCGCGACGTTCGAGTCGCTGCAGAATAAAGAGATCCAGCGGCGTGCGCGTCCAGGCCTCCGTTTTCACCACCGGCCTTTCCGGCCGCCGCGGTTTGACAAACGCCCAATGCGGCGTGAACTGCGCTCCCGCGTCCATCCACCGACGCAAGAGATTCACTTCCGCGTCTGTCAACCGCGGACCCGCCTCGGGTGGCGGCATCAGGTCGTCGCCACTGGTGGCGGAGATCCGCCGCATCATCTCGCTCTGCCCCGAGTTCCCCGGAACGATCGGTCGAACGCCCCCTTTCCTTTCGCGCATCGCCTCGTCAGGCAGATCAAGACGAAGCTTCGCCTTGCGGCTGCTCTCGTCCGAGCCATGACAACGAAAGCAGCGCGACGACAGGATGGGCCGGATTTGGGAAGCGAAGTCCACCGAATCGACTGACGTCTCGGGGGCGCCAACCACACTCCGGCTCCAGAAAACGAGGGCGCAGGCGAACGCAAGGAATCGGCAGTAAGGGCGTGTTGGGTACATGAGCTGTGGGAGCACTCTACTCGTTGGCCAGGTTCGGCTCAAGAATCCACTCAAGGATTTTCAACCTCGGTTTTTCACATTCTCGGGGAGCACACGCGCCCTCGCGTGTTCCCGCTGGCGCCCCCGCCGGCGGGTTCGCCGACTGCACATGAAGGCCAGTGTCGGGCCAGCACCAAAGGCAGGATGGCGGCGAGGCGCCGCCATCAGCACGCGAGGGCTCGTGCGCTCCCCAAAGAAGACCTCAGTATTGGATTCATCCTGAATAAGCGGCGGATCAAACCACGAAACACACTAAACACACGAAAGGAAACGAGTTTCTGAAATAAGTCCGCGTCACCGAGTGGGAGAATGGTTGGTTAGTGACGACCCAGTCCTGTTTCGTGTCTTTCGTCTGTTTCGTGGTTTGAACTGCGTTTTCTGGGTTCATGCGCTGTTGGCAGGCATTCTACTGCCTGACGACGATCGGCTCAAGAAGCCACTGAGAGATTCTAGCAGTTCTCATTTTGACAGTGTCCTGAGTCAAAATGAGAATTGCTGGAGAGATTTTCAGCCCCCGCCTGAGAA
>CAYHFE010000369.1:0-8062 GCA_964355375.1 uncultured Verrucomicrobiota bacterium | reverse complement strand
TGGTGCCATCCCAGATCTTCGGTCCCTGGCAGCCGGTAGGCTTCGCGCCAGCGCTCCGCCGCCCGATCACTGCCCGAAGCAAACAAACGATGCAGCACGGTCAGATACACGGCCCGCTCGACGTCGAACTCGAGGCGGCGAGACGGCAGGGCGCGCTTGATAATCGTCCCCCAGATTCAAGGCTTCCCACAAGCGCCCAAAGACCAGATCCGGACCGATTCGTTGCACCTGCACCGGTTCGGTTTGGCCGGCGGCATGCGCGTCGATGACGGCCAGCTTCTCGCAGAAGCGCAGACCGGAGCGCATGAGGGAGTCGAGTTGGCCTGTGGTTTGGAGCACATCGAGCCGTCCGACGGTGCTCAACACACGCTGACGCACCTGACCGTTGTTGCGAAAGCTTTCGACGATCTGGAGATAGGCATAGGAGCCCGTGCGTTTGACGCGAAAATACATGTGGCAAAGTGTTTTCCTCTACATATATCCGCCTCCAGCCTGATGGGTGCAACACACAACCGGACTGTGGCATCAGAATGTGGCACTACATTTCGAGTTCGCTCCGACGCGACCCATGGAAAACCGAGGGAATTCGCGGAAAATTCCGTCGAACCACCGTTTAACTGTTGAAGACGGGTTAGGATGAGCCCTGGAAGATGGAAGAGAGACTCGAAATCAAGTCGCCCTGGACGATGATCCACATCGAATATGCGGATGATTTCATCGCCCAGATCAAGGACGCGCTGCCACCCGATCACGAGATCCAGAACCATGAGAGTTTTCCCGGCATCAAGTTGAGGCCAAGGACGGGCGCGGAGATCAACCAAGCAGCTAGTGATTCTGCATCATCCGACTATTTGCCTGCTGAATGGCGTCGAGCTGCCAGCCCCGGCCATTCGTTGCCGTCACGTTCCAATCAGTCGCCTGGCCATCGAAGTCAAACACCCATAACGCGGAGAGAGGGACGCGATGGGTTTCAATCGCAGCCAGAATTGTGGTGAACTTCTCCTTCGACTCCGCTGTGGCGGCGCCGGGCACGCCGAACTCGCCAACGAACAGCGGCTTCTTCGCCGACTGCGCCACGGTCATCGCCTGGGCCAGCCGTTCGATGTCCGTGGCTAAATCGTAACCGCGCACGCTCAATGTGTTCATGGGCGAAGGGTTGTCCGCCGCGAGTGTCTCGGCGAACTGCTCGCGCGTGTCCTTCTTCCAATTGTGCTCCTGCGCCTGATGCCACGCTGAAACGCGTGGGAAGGCATTTCCGCTGATGATGATTCGTTGCGGGTCGTGCTTCCGGACTTCGAGCGCAAATTCCCGGAGCGCCACACGGAGGGCTGCATGCGAGAGGTCATCTTCGCTGGTGCGTTGGGCCGGGGTCCCGAGACTCGGCACCACGGGCGGACGGTGCTCCGCCGCGTTCGGCAAATCAGCGGCCAGATTGTATTCGTTGCCAAACTCCCACCCCCAGATGGCGGGCGCCGCCGCATAGCGCGTCACCATCTCAATAGTGTATTGGCGCATGAATGCGATGGTGCGGCTGCCCGGATCTCCCCAACGGTTGCACGGCTCACCGACCAGGTCCGGCACCGCGCTCAAGTGCCAGAAAAGGGACGGAATCAACCCGATGCCGCGCATCTCGGCGCTCTTCACCACACCGTCGAGCCGCTTGAAGTACTCAGAACGATTCGTTTGGTAGAGTCCCCAATCGTGTGGCCAGTAGCCGCCAGCAGAGAACCGCGCGAACGGAATCTTTCTTGCCGCCAGTTCCCGGAAGCCGGCGTCGTAGCTCGTTGGGGCCGTCTTGCTCAGAGTGCGAGTGAAGGCGTCATAGTAGTTCACGCCAACGCCGCGAAAGGGAGCTCCGTTTAGGAAAAGTTCGCCCTGTTTGGTCGTGGACAGTCCTGACGCCGCCATCGCCGGCAAAAAAGCGCCCGCCCAGAGGAGGATGCCGAGGCCCACTCGGTTGATGGCATTCTTTAGCAGGGCGCGCTGGGCAGTGAAGCGGAGTTCAGCAAAGCGCAGGAAGACGAGGCGGGGACCGGGGTCTGGCCGGTGGTCACCAGAGTATTCCACGGATTTGAGGCTGCGATCGGCGCGGAACTGGTCGGCGGCGTCCCAGAGGCGTTTTTCGAGCGCGGAGGAGTCAGCGTCTTTATCGGAGGGGGCGATCCAGATCATGAGGGAAAAGCAAAAATTGGCTTTTAACGCGGTGAAAAACAGAGAAAGGAATTGAGGCGAATCGATATTTTCGCGTGAAGTAACAATCGTGCCATGAAGGAACAGTAACGGTCTCCCCGGAAGGTGGAAACGAGAAATTCGGGTCGAAAACCGATCCTGAGTCGCGCAAAGGCAGATCCAGCCCGGCCGACCGCGACACCCACCCACCCCCGCGATACCCTCGACCCACGGGTCGAGCTGCAGAGTGGCGTCCCGAGACGCCGCTTCGATCGACCCGGACACCGAGGCGGCCGGTGCCGGGCACCTCGCAGCCCCGGATCCGCACCCCGAGGGTGCCACTGGGGCCCCGGCCCCGGCCCCGACGCCAATTGGCGTCGCCTGCTCGAACCCGGGACTCGATTTCCCGGATTCTTTCGGTCCTGGCCGCTATTGGAACGACCTGTCGAGGAACCATCGACCCGTTCCGATGGCCCGCAATCACTCAGAATGCCCCGTAGAGCGGCTTTTGAGAAACCGGCTTCCCAACGCCGCCGGTCGTCAGCGCGAAGGAGCCCGGGAATCCCGAGGTGCTGGGAGCCGTGGGCGAGCAGATCGGAGTCGTTTGGTGGGTCGTCGGGATGGTTCACCCGGGGAAGCTTCGTTCAGGATCACGACGGGACCACCGGGCACCTGATCCGCGTCTGAGCCGGCTACCCGGTGACCGAGGGGCAGGATCCGGGAACGACCGGAAACTCGGATCGACTCGGGGAAGGAGCGCCGGTCGGGGCTGGAGCTGGAGGTCCGCCTGGCCTGGAGAACGTCAGGAGGAGGCCTTGCTTACTGACTCGGGAGGCGCATCGAAGGCGGGTGCAAATCGTTGCACCCATCGTTGACATTCCTCCAAAGTTAAACATTCTTGTCTTACATGAAAACGGCCACCTTGAGACAGCTTCGGCACGATTTCGGCAGCGTGCTGGCCTGGGTGGAGCAAGGCGAGGCGGTGGCGATTAGCAAACGCGGCAAGATCATCGCGCTGCTTTCCCCGCCCCTCATCGCCAAGCCCGCCAAATCCAGGAAACGCCCCGACTTTGCCGCTCGGTTGAAGCGAATTTACGGCGACTTGGTTTTGACGGGGGATGTGATCGCTGAAGAGCGCGAGTCCCGTCCGTATTGAAGTTCGATCCACCAACCATCACGGTTGCTCCCCATGCCTGCCTATGCTGACAGCAGTTTTCTGGTTCGCGCCTACACCCCGCACGCCGACTCCGAAAAGGCGCTGAGGTGGCTTCAGAATGCCCGGGCGCCATTGCCTTTCACTCCCCTTCACCGCCATGAGTTGCGCAATGGCATTCGCCTTCGAGTCTTCCGACGCGAGATCACTCCCGAACAACGAAAGTTGGCATTCCAGGAAATTGAGTCTGATCTCGCTGACAACATCCTGGTGCACACACCGATCCTCTGGACGGATACCTTCCGCCAGTCTGACGAATTGGCGGCGTTGCACACGGAAACACTCGGTGTGCGCAGCATCGACCTGCTGCACGTCGGCTTGGCGCTCACGCTCCACGCGACTGAGTCCCTGACCTATGACACTCGCCAAGCCTCGTTGGCGAAGGCAGCGGGCTTGAGGGTGATTCCTTGAACATCAGGATGCGACTGGCGAAGGACGTGTCGCGATCATTTTCTTGAGCGCGTCGAGATCCTCGGTGACGGCCGTCCGCTCGAATGGACCGGTGCCGAGTTGTGCGATCGTCCATTCGCTGAACACGTCCACCTGGCCGGCCAAGAGTTTTCCAACCAAGGCGCTGACCTCGTCGGTCTTCGGTCCGGAATTGATTATGGTGCAATCTTCGAGTCTTCCCTCCGCCCAGCCTGTCGGCAGGCCAACAAAACCCCGATCGGGATGAACTGCAACCCACAGCAATCGGACCAGCACCGCCCGCAGAAACACTGCTGCCCTTCCACGCCGACCGAACGTCAGCCAGCCGTTTTCTGGCGTTTCCGTGATCGCCAATTCCAGGGTGTCTCCGGTGCGACGCCAGGCAAAGCAATTCGATGATGCCGGCCAAGTTCCGGCGCGGTTGAATTTCGGCTTCAGTTCGTGCAGCAGTTCCGATTCTCTGGCGAGAGCGGACAATTCATCCGGGCACTCCTGAATCTCGATGCGCGCGACCGATCGCAGCAGGCGCAGATGGCGTCGCGGCATGCGGTCCGGGTTCGCCACGCGATAGCTGCCCAACCGTTTGCGCAGGTTTTTGGCTTTTCCCACGTAGAGGACGGTGTCACCTGCGTCCCGCATCAGATAGACGCCGGGGCGTTCCGGCGCTTGCCGGAAAAAATCTTGCCCCAAACGCTCGACCAGCGGTCGCGGATCAGGGAGCAGCAGCAACTGTGTCATCGCCGGTCCGTCTTCGCATGTCGCGGTGGTGGGTCATGCAAGACGATCTAACCGGAAATGGATCGTCAGGCAATGACTTACGGCTCGTCAACGGTTCAGGTCATTTCGAAGGGTCAGAATCTTTGCACTCAGAATGCAGGCCGACGACTTGGCCGGTAGCTGGTCTTTGTGAGGGTTCGCCGACCTCACGCCGCCAACTCCCCCCCTTCCCCGAACACCAGCCTGCGTGATAAGATACTAAACTGGAGGTGGATTCCCGGCGCGCGTGCGCCGAGCCGAATTCACCATCGAACCTTGAAAGGAGTATCCCATGCCCAAGAGCCAGTTCGTTGACTTCAAGGCCGTCAAATCGGCGGTCAAAATGGAGGAAGTGCTCCAGCATTACGGTCTGCTTGACCGATTCAAACGCAGCGGCGACAGCCTCAGCGGGCCGTGTCCGATCCACAAAGGCAGCAACCCGACCCAGTTCCGGGTCAGCGTCAGCAAAAACGTCTGGAACTGTTTCAGCGAGTGCAAGAATGGCGGCAACGTCCTGGACTTCTTCGCCAAGATGGAAGACATCAGCATCCACGCGGCAGCAGTGAAAGCAATCGAGTGGTTTCAGCTCGATCCGGCGGAAATGGCCGCAACCTCTGAAGCTGAACCCACTCAAGCGGACGACGCGCACCGGAATCACGGCGAGTCTCGACCAAAGCCCGTTTTCAAACCGGCGACACCGGAAAGCGCCAAGCCAAATCCGGCATTGAAATTCCGGCTGGACAAACTCGACCGCAATCATCCCTATCTGGCCGAGCGCGGTCTCACGCCCGAAACCGTCGAGGACTTCGACCTCGGCTTTTGCTCGAAAGGAAGACAGAGGTGGACGACCGGAAAGAGAGTAACGTGGAACAGCCCGAATCAATCAAGTTCCAACCGCCCAAAACCCACAAGAAAAGAGAACCGCAGGAATACAAAGCCGTCGCACTCCGCGAATCTCCAACAATTGAACCGATCGCGCCGCCGCAGCCCATCCGCACTCTGAAGATCGAAGCGGATGGCGACTTCTGAAAAGGTCTCATCAAACCCAAAATCCGCATCAAGGGAGACTGGCTTGAGCGGGCGGGGTTCCAACCCGGCAATCGCGTCCAGGTCGCGTGCGTGGCTCCCGGAGTGATTGAATTGCGCGCCCCCGATCCCTTGCTGGCACAGAAGGCAGAGCGGCCGTCATCTGATGGACCCAACGGCTCGCCTCGATAATTGTCGAGGTACGACACGGTCCGGTTTCGGACTATCGGCTAATCTTCGACATGACCGTTCACTCGACCAGAATTTCTGGTCGGTTTTTTGCTTTTCGGCCAAGTGTTTTCATTCTCGCAAGCATTGCCTCGACGACGAAGTGAACGGGTGCGTCCTGGCCTCCACGCATGCCTGGCTGGCGTTAGGCGCGACGAGAGCGTCCTGGAGTCGGGGAGTGGTGCCATGCGAGCCAAGGTTTGGCGCGACATAACATTGTCCATGGAAGTGCTGCCGACCGCCACTCCGACGCGAGTCCTGATTTTCGACTTGTGTCCCGCATCGAGTAAGTTTACTCAGTGCGCTGAGTTAATTGTATGGTCCGTAAAACTCTTCACGATGTCCTGTCGCGCCGCCTGACCGAGAAGCGGCGCTTTCTGCAGGTGCTGGCCGGCCCGCGGCAGGTGGGCAAGACGACGCTCGCCCGGCAGGTGATGGCGGAATGGAAGGGGCCATCGCACTACGCCTCCGCCGATGAGCCGACGTTGCGCGACCGGAACTGGCTCGAGCAGCAATGGGACGGGGCGCGGCTCAAGGCGAAGGCGGGTAAGGCTGGAGCGTTGCTGGTGCTGGACGAAATCCAGAAGGTTCCGGACTGGTCGGCCGGCGTGAAGCGGTTGTGGGACGCGGACACGCACACCGAGCTTCCGCTCAAGGTGCTGTTGCTCGGGTCGTCACCTTTGCTGATTCAGAGCGGACTGACCGAGAGCCTGGCGGGACGGTTTGAAATCATCCCGGTGCCGCACTGGTCGCTCGCGGAGATGCGGGAGGCGTTTGGCTGGGAGCTGGAGCAATACATCTATTTCGGCGGGTATCCCGGCGCGGCGCCGTTGATCGAGGAGCCGGAACGTTGGCGGCGCTACATCGTGGACTCGCTCATCGAGACGACGATTTCACGCGACATTCTTTTGCTGACGCGGGTGGACAAGCCGGCATTGCTGCGAAGGCTGTTTCATTTGAGTTGCGAATACTCGGGGCAGATTCTCGCGTATCAGAAGATGCTCGGCCAGTTGCACGACGCGGGGAACACGGTGACGCTGGCGCATTACGTGCAACTGCTCCACGGCGCGGGGATGGTGGCCGGGTTGTCGAAGTATGCGCACGGCCGGGTGCGGCAGCGCGGATCGAGTCCAAAATTGCAGGTGCTGAATACGGCGTTGATGACGGCGCAGTCGGGGTTGTCGTTTGAGGAAACGCGGCGCGACGGGGATCATTGGGGCCGGCTGGTGGAATCCTGTGTGGGGGCGCACCTGTTGAACACGAGCATGGGGAGCGGGATCGAGTTAACGTATTGGCGGGACCGCAATCAGGAAGTGGATTTCGTATTGCATCAGGGGGCAAAGACAGTGGCCATCGAGGTCAAGAGCGGCGGGCGCAAGGGATCGTTGCCGGGCATGGAGGCATTCGCGAAACAGTTCAAGCCGAAGCGCCAGTTGCTGGTGGGCGGGCAGGGCATTCCGCTCGATGAATTCCTGGTTCAGCCAGCCGCGTATTGGCTGCAATGACAAGCGAAAGCGACAGCCCTGAGCCCATTGAGTTCCTCCAGCGCGCCGGCGCCTTCTCCGGGCAGACGCAAGCCGGCTTCAAGATCCTGCTGCATTGCAAGGTGCGGAACATCCGTTCCACCTTGTCCCGACTCCAAGGTTTTCCCGGCCTGGAATCGATGAGGCGGATGCCCAGATTGTCACAGACGCCCGGTCCGATTGCGCCGCCGCTGGTTCGCACCCTGAAGATTGAAGCGGATGGCGATTTCTGGAAGGGCCTCATTAAACCCAAAATCCGCATCAAAGGACACTGGCTTGAGCAGGCGGGGTTTCGGTCCGGGAATCGTGTTCAGATCGCGTGCAATGGTCCCGGAATCATTGAATTGCGCGCCCCCGATCCTTTGTCGGCGAATGAGACGAAGCCACCTTCGTCAGCACCGGGTAGGCCCGAGCGGTCACCCGCTCAGGCCCCCCTCAGAACCGTACGTGAAAGTTTCCCTTCATACGGCTCAAGCCTTTCAAAGGACATATCCGGTCTGGTATGTCCCGGTCAACCCCAAGTGGAGCGACCTTGGCCCTACTTTCCAACGGCCGATGACCACGGCGATCCTCGCGCCGGGTCTGAGACGCATCAATCGACGGGTGTCGATCGTCATTTGCTCTTCTCAGTGAATACGGTTCCATTGAATTTCTGACCAGGAAAGACCAGATCGACGTGGGCATATCCGACCCGTTACAGATCGGCTTTGGCTTGTTC
>CAYHFE010000368.1:3891-8082 GCA_964355375.1 uncultured Verrucomicrobiota bacterium | reverse complement strand
TGTAGTTCCGTTTGTTGTGCCAGAGTAGCTCAGGGGTAGAGCAGAGGACTCATAATTCGAACAGGCCATTTTGTCTTGTTTCGTCTCACTTCATCCCATCTCGACAAATCTCACGAAAGGCCTGATTTTATTGGAGATTATTCACTTCGGTCGTTAACTCACGTTATCTGACAGAATCCCAAATTTTGAAACCGGGTTACAAGTCGGGTGCAAGTTCTTCCACTTGGTTGGCTGATTTCCTCAATCTGAGCTCGTGTTGATTGTCGCTCCGATGCAATCACTGACAACCAACTGACTGGCTCGTACCGCGAATGAGTACCCCCCCCGCCCGCTCTCTAGACCTGACTTCCATGCTCGGCGCGGCCACCGCTCCCCGGTTTCCACCGTTTGCCGGATGCGCTTTTCCGGATGCGCTTGCATTGAAACTTCGGAGGGATACTTTGAAGCCATGAGCTACCAAACCTTGGAAGTCGAATTGGACCGAGGACGGGTGCGTCCGTACGGAGCAGAAACGCTGCCGGAAAAAGCTCGCGCGTTGCTCACTATTCTCGGTCCGACATCTGCACCGTCAGACTCGGTTCCAACCGCGTCGCTCGCTGAGTTGGTGGGTGACTTGGCAGGGATCGGGCAAGGCAAGCACACGGACCTGTCCACCAATAAGACCCATTTGGCCGATTTTGGCCGATGAGAGCGCAATTCATCCTCGACACCGGCCCGTTGGTGGCTTGGCTCTGCCCACGCGATCAGCACCACGCTTGGGCACGCCGAGCGTTCGCCCAATTGCCTGCCGGCGGAATGGTCTGCGAGGCCGTCCTGGCCGAGGCGTGCCACCTGGCCGCCCAAGACGGCATTCCCCGGAGCAAGGTCATTGAGTTTGTTGAGCGTGGCCATATCATGCCGATTTCTCTCGCGGATCAGTTGCCTCTCATCCGCAGACTTCTGGAGCAATACGCTGACGCGCCGATGGATTTTGCTGACGCTTGCGTCGTACGGCTTGCTGAGATACATGCCGAAGCCAAGGTTTGCACTATAGATCGCGACTTCCAGTTTTACCGCCGCAACGGGCGGGACGCGATTGAACTGGTGGCTCCGTTTGCCGAATAACGATCCATTCATTCGGTTCTGTCTGTTTTCTTTAGCGCGCAGGCGCATGTAGATTCGCCCTCGTTCGCGGTCTCTCTTTGGGATTCACGAGATGTGTTCCGCACCCTTGGTTCTGCTTGCTGAGACGCCTCTCACCATCGAGCGTTTCTCAAAGACCTTGAAGATGGCGGAGAATCTCGACCAGGCAGCTCAATTCTGAAGCCAAATAGTTTTCCCCGCTGGTTTCCCGTCCGCAGCTCGGCGCGGCTCATTCTGCTCCCGGCTACGCCATCGCTGCCATTGTGCCTTCCCGACATGCGGACCGAAAACCGCGCGCCCGAAATGAGTCTTACCGTCCAGCGCAGTGCTCGGCGCCCGTGTCCGTCATGGTGCCGGCTTCTCTGCCGACCCCAATCGCTCCCACTTCCGCGCCGGCCCTGTTCGGACCGTAAGAACCCTCTCGACCGCTCTCGCTGAATGTCAGTTCGCGTCGCTCCATTGAAGATCGGCACGGTTCCCCGGCGCTTCGATCGGGGTGCGTCGAGGTTCCCTCGATTCGAGGGCCAGGCTCCTCGCCAGATACCCATCGATGCACCCCCACTTCAGTCGGACCTTCGGCGTTTTGTGTTCCGCAGTCGGCCTTCGGACTTGCCATCACCCCCCAAGCCACGGCTCCCCGCTCCTCACGACCCTCCTGACGACAGAACGATTCGATCACGGCGAACCCCAGCTCGGTTCCCGTCTCGGTCCGATGCGATGGCTGACAACGCCAAGTTGACGTCGAGGAAATTCAGGACCCGATCGAGACCGGTACACTCAAGGCGGCAGGACGACCTGGTAGAATCTTCTGGCTCGGGTGGCGGAAGCGGGGTCGGGCAACTCAAGTCGCCCGCCCGTGATGATCGCCGTGCCCAGGTCAGTCCAGGTCAGCAAGTCATCTGACACTCGCACTAGGCAGGTCACGCCCTCGGCACCGTCCACCTCGAGCCGCGCCCGACTGTTCGGCAGCGCGGTCCAATTCTTGATCTGGATGGGCAAGACCAGACGGTAGAACCGATATTCCAATGTCCGCGCCCCGAGATCCACGTACTCCAGACAATTATTCACGAACGTCAACCGGCTGAGGTTGATCCATTGATCGAAGGCAGCCGACGCCTGCAAGTAAGCGTCGCGCCCCGCCGGACCGCTCAGGATCAAGTGCGCGCTCCGATCGGCCCATCGGCGCACCGCCACGACACGCAAAGTGTCGCCGCCCGACACGATTAAGGGCGTGGGACGGCTGCGCACGGTGTTCAACGGACCAACGACTTGCACTTCGTACAATCCCGATTGATTCACCTGCACATTGGCCCACCCGATCGTCGCGTTGGTTGCACCCGAGAGCGCCGTGCCGTTGAGGCTCCACTGATAGGTCATCGGGCCGGTGCCTTGCACGGTGACCGCGAACCCCGCCGATCCATTTTCACACACAATCACCTCGACCGGCTGGGCCACGATGCGCACCGGCTGCTGTACCGTGACGAACGCCGGAGGGCTGACCACGGCTCCGGATGGATTTCCCACCACCACCGTGTAAGCCCCGGCCTGCCGGGCTTGAATGCTCTCCAGCAGCAAGACCGGGCCGTCGGCTCCGGACAGATCCACTCCATCCAGCCGCCATTGATAGCCCAGCGGCCCGGCTCCGCTCACGCTCACCTCCAGGCGCGCCGTCCCTCCCACCGCCACCGTCAGGCTCAGGGGCGGACTCACCAACACTGGCCCCTCCTCGACGATGAGCCGCGCCCGGGTTGTCAGACTCAAGGCTCCGGCGCTGATCTCGAGGGCATACTCGCCGGACCGAGCTCCGGTCACGCCGTTCAATTGCAGGGTCGCATTGGTCGCGCCGGGCAAGGCGGCATTATTGAAGAGCCAGCGGTACCGGAACGAACCCTCCCAAGCCAGCACGACCCAGAATTGCGCCGTGCCGCCCACCGGCACCCGCTGATCCGCCAAGCCCAGGATCAGCGGGATCGGCTCCTGGAAATCGAGCGGCGTGGCGGCACTGACGGTGCGCCCGGCGAAATTCTCGACCACGACGGCATACTCACCCGTCGCGCTGGCATTTAGATTCGCCACCACCAAGGCCGCATTGGTCGCGCCGGCGATCTCGATCCCGTTGCGGCGCCATTGATAGCTCAACGCGGCGGGCGAGTAGGGCTGCACCACACCGACCCCCCAGCGCACGCTCGCGCCCATGTCCACGGGCGGAATGCCCGGTTCGCCGATGGGCTGTCCGGTGGCGGGATCGAATTTGCCCCAGACCGGCGCCTGCGGCAGCACGGGCGCGACGGCAAACTCATAGTGCAACCGCACTCGTCCCTTGGCCGAGTTCACTCCATCGACCACCAGGTAGTAGCGCGTGCTTCCGCGGGCCGCGAACTGCACCACGCTCGTCCGGCCGTTCGCTCCGCCGTTATCGTCGGAGGTGACTTCGATCAACCGGCTGTAATCCACGGCGGCGTCTGGCGACGTGTAAACCGCGAGCACGGTGTCGTAATTGCTCCCCTCGGTGCTGACGCGCATCACGCCGTTGGTCGGCGCCTCGTAAATAAACCAGGCTGAGGCGCCCCCCAGCACCTTGGCATGGTTGGGCTCGCCGATGTCTTTGACGGCGTTTCGGGTGCTGAAAACCTTGTCCCCACGATAGCCCTGCAATCGCGCCTGCGTCTGCGCTTGGAGCCGGACTGGCCGGCTGGACTTGAGCGCGGTCCGCGGGCTTTCCGCGGACGCGGAACCCCCCACTCCCGCCGGACCGACCACGACCTGCTGTCCGGTCTGGCTGCTCGAGCCGACCTTGTCCAGCGCCTCGATGCCCGGTCCCTCCGAGCCGCTGGCTAGAATATTGACCTGCAGGATGGCTGGGGCGCTGTCCACGGATCCGCCCGGATTGGTCACGCGCGCCCGGTACTCGCCCACCTGCTCTTCCGTCACGCTATTCAACCGCAGGGTGGCGTTGGTCGCGTCCGGGATGGCCTGGCCATCCAGAAGCCACTGATAACGGAGCGCGCCGCCGCCGGGGCTCAGGGCCTGAACGGTGAACTCGACCGTCTGTCCAACCAACGCCGTGAA
>CAYHFE010000368.1:1425-3791 GCA_964355375.1 uncultured Verrucomicrobiota bacterium | reverse complement strand
CCGCCATCGGGCGGTTGAGCTCGGCGGATGATGTAGGTGTCCGTGGTCGCGCCCGCGATGTTCACCCCGTTCAATTGCCATTGGTACACGAAGGGCGGACGACCTTCCGTGCTCGCCTTGAGAATGACGTCATCGCCGGCCTGCACCCGCACCGTTCGCGGCAATCCTCCGACGCGCGGCGGACTATCCACCTGCAGCGACGCTTCCTCGCTCGTCGCCGCGCTCACCGCGTTCGAGGCCCGCAGCCGGTACCGGCCGGCGGCCGTCACCTGCACCCCGGGCAGGATCAATTCCGGACGACTCGACTCCCGAAAGGCCACGCCATCGACTTCCCACTGATAACGGATTGGCCCGGTCCCGCTCACTTCCGCCGTGAAGCGCACTTCCTCACCCAACTTGGCGGTGCGGCTCGCCGGAGAACGCACGATGCGGATCGGGTCCATCACGGTCAGGTTGTAGGTCGCGGCGGCGACTGCTCCGGCTGCGTTGCGCACCGTCGCGCTGTACCGTCCCGAATCGCTCAAACGCGCGGTCGTCAGGACCAATTCGGCGCCGGTGGCGCCGGGAATCGGGGTTCCGTTCAAGAACCATTCGTAACTCAGCGGCGCCGTCCCGGTGGCCTGGGCTTCCAGCCGAATTGTCTCCCCCGTCGCTTTCAATAAATCCTTCGTCCCGCCCGCGCTTTGGGGCGGCGTGATCACGGTAACATTTGCGGCCACGCTCAACACCTCGCCCGCCGCATTGCTGACGCGGACCCGGTAGGCCCCCTCCTCCGAGGGTTGCACGTTGGACAACGCCAGTCCCGAGCCGTTCGCTCCCGCGAGATCCTGGCCCTGGCGTTGCCATTGGTAGGTCAGCGGATCGCTCCCGCTGGCCACCACTTCCAGACGCCCGCCGCCTCCTTGCGGTACGCTCAGGTCGGAGGGTGCGCGCACCACCACCGGCTTGACCGCGATCGTCAAGACCGCGCTCGCGCTGCGCACCGTGTTGACCACGTTGGCCACTTCCACGGCGTAGGCGCCGGCCTGGGCCGGTTGCACAGCCGCCAGCGTCAGGGCCGGTCCGCTGGCTCCCGTCAACGGCGCGTCGTTGAAGAGCCATTGATAGCTCACCGGCTCCGTCCCAGTGACCTTGACTTCCAGCCGCACCGTCTCCCCTGCAGCCAACGCCTGGCTCCGCGGGTGCGCCGTGATCGCCACCGGCTCCCGCACCGTCAGCACGGCCTGGCGGCTCGTGACCTCCCCGGCTTCGTTGCGCACCACGACGCGGTACCGTCCCGCTTGCGCCGATGCCGCCGGACCCAGCTCCAACGTCACGCCCGTCGCGCCGGCCAGGGCCTCGCCGTTGAAGAACCATTGGTAACTCAACGGAGCGCTGCCCCGCGCGCTCACCACCCAGGTCACGGGCGACCCCGCAACCGTCGTCTGATCCGCCGGCTCGCTCGCCAGCACGGGCGGCGCCAACACCCGCAACTGCGCCGGTCCGCTGGTCACCCGGCCACCCGCATTCTCCACCTCGACACTGTAGCCTCCGGCTTGATCGAGCTGCACCTCCCTGAGCACGAGCGTCGAACCCGTCGCTCCGGTCAAGACCGTTCCATTCCTGGACCATTGGTACCGGAACGGACCCGTGCCCGCCGCCACCACCCGCAGCGTTACCGTCTGCCCCACCAGCACGGTCTGATCCTGCACTTCCTGCGCGATCCCCAAATCCGAACGCACTTCCAGCACGACTACATCCCGCGCATCCCGCCCCGCGGCGTTGCTCGCCTCGAACCGATACGTGCCCGCGTCACTCAGTTGCACGGTCGGCAACCGCAAGGTCGTGGCCGTCGCTCCCGGGATCACAGCGCCGTTGAAGAACCATTGAAACGCCAGCGGCGGCGTCCCTTGCGCCGTCGCGCTCAAGGTGATCTCCGTTCCCGCCACGGCGTTGCGGGTACCCGTCGGACTCGTCACTTCCGACGCCAAGCCCCGGACCGTGACGACAAACCTGCGCTCCGTCGTTCCCCCCTGCCCGTCGTCCGCCGTCAGCGTCACCTCCGCCGTGCCGGTTTGGCCGGGCACGGGCCGAACTGTGAGGCCGCGATTGGCGCCGCCGCCGGTCAGTTCAATCCCGCCGACCGGGGCCAAAGTTGGATTCGATGAAACCGCCCGCACGCTGACATTCGCCAGATCCGTGTCCAGGTCGCCGACCGTAAACAAAACCGGTCCCGCCGGTGCGCCGTCCAAAACGGATTGATCGGTCAATGCGCTCAAAGTGGGCGCGTCATTGACCGGGCGAACAGTCCAAAGCACGCTCCGCTCGGCCTTCGCTCCCGCCGCGTCGGTCACCGTGAGAGTGATCGTCGCGGTTCCCGACTGATT
>CAYHFE010000368.1:0-1325 GCA_964355375.1 uncultured Verrucomicrobiota bacterium | reverse complement strand
CCGCTGGCGTTGGCGACCGGCGTCACCGTCAATGTCCCGGCCGTCTGCGGACTGGTGTAAGACACGGTGGGGTTCGCCACCACGCCGGGATCGCTGGAGGTGGCCGTAATCCGCAACGCTTGCGTTTCGTTGGTCGGGCCGGCGCTGAGGCCGCTCAAGGCCACGGCCTGGGCCGCGGCGTCCTCGGAGAAGCTCAAGGCGCTGAGCGGAGAGAGCGTGGGTGCGTCGTTCACCGGCGTGACCCCGATCCGGAAGATCTGGACCACGGAAGCGTTGACCCCGCCGCCGGCCGTGCCGCCGCTATCGCGGAGCGTGGCCGTGACATTGGCCGAGCCATGGGCGTTGAGCGCAGTCGTGTAGGTCAAGGTTCCCGCCGGCGACAGCGCCGGCGCGGTCGAGAAGAGTCCGGCATTGTCGTTGTCCACCTGGAAGGTCAGGGTTTGACTGGCTTCATCGCCCGGGCCGGCGCTCAGGTTCGTGGCCCAGTTCGGCACGGTTTGCGGTCCGGCATCTTCGCGCACGGACTGATCCGCGCCTTTGACAAAGCTCGGGGCATCATTCACGGGATTGACCGTGATCGTGAACGTCTGCGCGGCGCTCGTGTCCACGCCGCCGTTGGCCGTGCCGCCGTTGTCCTGGAGCCGCACCGTGACCGTGGCGATGCCGTTGGTATTGGCGGCGAGCGCGTAGCTCAGAACGCCCGAGGACGAAATCGCCGGCGGCGTCGCAAACAAACCGCTGTGATTGTTCGACACCAGAAAACTCAAAGTCTGGCTGGCGTCTTCGCCCGGACCAGCGCTCAGGCCCACCGCCCAGCTCGGGACCGTTTGCACTCCGGCATCTTCGGGCACGATCTGATCCACGCCTTTGACAAAGCTCGGGGCATCATTCACCGGGTTGACCGTGATGGTGAAGGTTTGCGGCGCGCTCGTGTCCCCTCCGCCGTTGGCCGTGCCGCCATTGTCCCGCAACCGCACCGTGACCGTGGCCGCGCCGTTCGTGTTCACCGCCAGGGCGTAGGTCAGAGCTCCGGACGGAGAGATCGCGGGCTGAGTCGCAAACAAACCCGGGTGGTTGTTCTCCACCAAAAAAGCCACGGATTGCCTGGCGTCCTCGCCCAACCCGGCACTCAGACTCGTCGCCCAGTTCGGCACGCTTTGCGGACCGGCATCTTCGGCGACGACTTGATCCACCCCTTTGACAAAGCTCGGCGCCTGGTTCAGGTCGAGCACCGTGATGACAAAACTCTTCTGATCCTGCAGGGACGGCGTGCCGTTGTCCTTGACCACAACCGCGAGGGTGACCTTCTTCCCCGCGTCCGCCGC
>CAYHFE010000367.1:0-8083 GCA_964355375.1 uncultured Verrucomicrobiota bacterium | reverse complement strand
AGAGGGACGGGGTGAGGGAGCAGTTAGTCTCATCTTGATCGCAAATTCGAATTAGGAGCAGACCGAGCTTCATGTCATCCAGCACGGTGAGGTGCAGCGCTTCGTGGCCGCCGCATTGCCGATAGGCCGTGGTTCGAACCAGGTTGAAGGCGCCGATGCCAAGATACGCCTTGAGTCGGTCCCGATTCACGCCGGAGAATCAGTCGAGAAGGCTCGTCAGAAACAGGAGGTGCCACGCCCGGGTGCCCAGGTTCTCCACCACCGTCCCCGGAGATAGTGTCACGTGATCGGCCCCATCGCGTTCCGCCACCCGCACGGAAACAAAGAAGTTCCCGTTTCCACCCTATAGCACCCCTGGGAAACGGAAACGGGAAACGCTCGTGAACCGTCCGCCTCTGGACGGGAGAGGGTCCAAGGGAGCGAGTTAAAACGAGCAGGGGCGCGGCTTTCGAGCCTTAGCTCGCGCGCTCCTGCGGTCGAGTGCCCTCACACATCGCCCACGCCGCCAGGCGAACGCTTCGCCGATTCCGGCCGTCTCTTCTGTGCAAACCGCCCTTGGTAACCTGCTCCGAGATTATCGTGAACAGTCTCCCCCGGATTATCGCGAGCGGCTACACGATTATAGAGCGTCGGTTTTCCAGCAACACCGCTTCCACGGCCTGTTTTCCGGGCCAATGCCCCGGACAGGACCGGAAGCGGCGTTTCCTTTGAGCGGCACGCCCGCGCGATCACGTCGGGCTTTAACCAGCAATCGGCATCCGTGAAGAGAATCCAGTCGCTCGTGGCCGCGCTGGCGCCGATGTGGCAGGCGTGGCACTTGCCCGGCCAGTCGTCCGGCAGCACCTCCACCCGCTTGACCTGCACTCGGGAATCCGCCTTCGCCAGTCGTCGGAGGATCTCGCCATTGCGGTCGGTGGATCGATCGTCGATGACGATGAACTCGGCCGCCACCCCGCGCTGCGCGAGCAAATGACGAATCGTCCCTTCAATCCGTGCTTCCTCTCAGAGTCATTTCTCAATCCTCTGTGACCACGTTCCGCAGAAGCGCGGTAACGGTGATGGTTTTTGATCTCCTTGTCTATTGTGCGGTTACGGAGCCGATAAGATTGCATTCTGAAGGGCGATCAGGTCGGAGTGTTTTTCTGGAGGTGCCAGTTCGATCGCACGTCGCAAGTGCTCCATGGAGTTGGATTTGTCCTTTTTATCACGAAACAACCTGGCCAACGCTTCTTCATTTTTCCATCGTTCGCTCTGAGGCGACAGAGTGAGCGCCGATTGGTAGGCGTCGATCGCTTCAGAGTATCTTCGGAGTTGGATGAAGGATTTTCCCAGGGCGACGGTGTACAGGTAGACGAAACTGGCTCGGTTTGTTCCGGCCAAGTTGAGCGCGGCTTGGTAATTGGTTATGGCTCGTGAAAAAAAGACTTCTCGATCCGGGCTGGTGTCAGAACCTCCTCCTTTAAGGAAAAAAGCGTTTCCGAGGAGCGCATACGTCCGGTGGGAAACGGGGCAGAGTTCAAGGGAACGACGCAACCAGGGCAAGGCCTCGTCAACGGACCGTAACAGCCCAATCTCCACGTAGGCCATGCGATACCACCAGTCGCTAACCTTGGGATCGAGCACTGCGGCCTCCTGGTAAGACTGGATGGCCTTTCGAGCCAATGTCACCTTTGTTTCACCCTCCGGCTCGGCTTCGGCGGACCTTCGATAAACGTCGGCACAACCACCGACGTAATTGGCGTTAAGTGGTCTCAGTTTGCGCGCGGTCTCCACAGCTCGAAGCGCCCGCGAGAATTGGCGGTTGCGCTCTGCTGGACTTTTTGTGATTGCCGCTTGCTCAACAAGGTTATCGGCCAAGGCGACGTGGTGATTGTCGGCGGTTGGAACCAGTTCTATCGCCGCCTCACAGCACGTGCCAAGATGGTGGGGACTTTTCACTTGCGGCTCGAAGGTTTGCTTGTGAACGATTCAATCCCACACTCGCTTTGCCTCCACTCAGTCTTCATTCCCCGGTGTCTCTTGAATTGAATCCCCCGGCGAATCCAGGGTGCCCAATGCCGGGACTGGCAATGCGACGTCGCGCGGCCCTCCTCTCCAGTCAACTATTTCGACAAGCGGTCCAGCACATTCCGCGTCACTCGATCGACGATTTTGTCGCCGCCGCGCAAGCCGTGCGACCAGTCGGTGGCGCCGCTCGTGAACACCGTACCGCCCTGCGTGTAAATGCCGAGGCACGCAGTGCCCACGCGGCCCTTTGCCCATCGCTCATACCACTCCGCGTCGTCGGGATGCCAGCGCGCCGGGCAGGTCGCGAGCACGGTGAAACTCCTCGGCGTGCCATCCTTGAAGGTCGGGAACGGCAGGCCGTCCTTCCACTCCAGCTCGCAGCCGTCGCACTCGTAGCCGACGATTGTGTCCTGGTCGCCGAACGTCTCGTCGCGCTTCACGCCCGTGCCGGCAAAGACCCAATGCTCGGGACGATGGACGGTGTATTCCGCCGGGTCATCCATGAACTGTCCGTGGCTCTTGCGGTAGCCGCCCCAGAGAAAGCCCACGCCGGTGAGCTGGTTCTCCGGACGCTTCAGCAGATGATGGCTCCACGCCGTCGAAAGAGTCGCGAAGTGGCCGGTCTTCCAGACAGGGTCCGAGAAAATATTCTGCTTCCAGGACGTCAGCGCTCGACCGTGGTCCTCGCTCCGCACCTGCCAACAGACCGAGTTACCGCTGAAGAAGGCCACGTTGCCGCCGCGGGCGATGAATTTCTCCAAGTGGTCGCGCATCGGCCCCGACCAATACTCGTCGTGCCCAACGCTCAGGACGAGCCGGTACTGGGCGAGGAGCTCGGGGCGGAACTCGAGGTCCGAGTTCACCGCGTACTCGAGTTCGTAGCCATTGCGCTCCGCCCACTGCACGAAGGGCAGCTCCCACGTCGCAAACTGCGACCCACCCGGCCGGTCGAACGAAACGCGATGGCCCTGGTTCTTCGAGAGGCCGTTGTAGGCGTAGAGGCTGAAGCCGCCCCAATTGTTGTAGGCGTTGTAGGTGTTGCTGGCGAGCTGCAGAAGGAGCTTTGTGTTTTGGCCCGGCTCGGCGGCGCGCACGACGAAATACGCTTCGCTCTCCGCCGTGCGACGGCCGCGTTGCGTCCAGCGCCCGCCCAGATCCTCGGCGCGAAACTTCGCGACGTAGTAGCCCGAGCGCCATTGCTTTCCGATCGGCACGCGAAATGTCTCCGGCCACCGACAGCCCTGCGCCGAAGCGTCCTCGGGCACGGAATATTCCTGGCCGGGCAGATCGAGCTTCGTCCATACGACGTTCGTCTTCGCGCCGATTCGCGAAATCTCCACGGAGAACTTCGCCGCGCTCGTCGAGACATGAAATGCCACGTCATCGCCTGGCGCGTAGCTGAGCTGCCCGGCGTAGCCCTCCACGAAAAGCGAGAGGACATTCTCCGCCGCGCGGGCCGGAGTCAGAAGCGCGAGAGAGGCGAAAAGACAAAGGGCACACTTGGTTAGTGTTTTCATGGCGATTGACCGCGGATCCTACCGGTTCGGGAGGCGGCCGTAAAGGACGGCAAATCATTCATCCTCACCGCGAATGGAACGGACCGGAGCGTGGAGGGCTGGCCGGAGCTGCGGGCTGGGCGAAGATGGGTCCCGGAATGACCTCGATCAAGGCGAGGAACTCAGACCGCGGCATCCCCGCGTTCGTCGGTGCGGATGCGCCAGGCGTCATCGATCGACGATACGAAGACTTTACCATCGCCGATCTTGCCGGTCTTGGCCGCCTTGATGATGGCTTCGACCGCGGCGGCAACCTGGTTATCGGGCAGGACGGTTTCGATTTTGACTTTGGGGAGAAAATCGACCGTGTACTCGCTCCCGCGGTAAATCTCGGTGTGGCCCTTCTGACGTCCGAAACCCTTGATCTCGGTGACGGTCATGCCGAGCACACCGATCTCATTGAGGGCCTCTTTGACTTCACTGAGTTTGAAAGGTTTAATGATGGCTTCAATCTTCTTCATAAATCGTTTTCTCGTTATTCGTTGTAGGCCCGTTCGCCATGCTGGGAGAGATCGAGGCCGAGGCTTTCATCTTCCTGATCCACCCGCAGGCCGATGGTGGCATTGACAATCTTGAGGAGAACCCAGGTGGCGATCGCCGCCAGCGCGGCGGTAAAGATCACGGCCTGGACTTGGTGCATGAATTGTTGCGATCCACCGGCGATTCCGGTGACCACGCCATTGACTTTGAACGAGGTGGCGAGCGCGGGATTGATCGCGGGGCTGGCCAGGAACCCGAGCATGAGCATGCCCGTGATGCTGCCCGCTCCATGCACGCCGAAGACATCCAGGGAATCGTCGTAACCGAAGCGAGCCTTCAGCTTGGTGACCGCCAGGTAACAAACGATACCCGCGACCAAGCCGATGACAAAAGCCGACGGCACGGTGACAAAGCCGGAGGCCGGTGTGATTGTGGCCAGTCCGGCGACCATTCCGGAAGCGGCCCCGAGCACGCTGGGCTTTCCTTTCAAGAACCACTCGGCGCCGGCCCAACTCAGGGCGGCGGCGGCGGCGGAGAAGTGCGTGGCGGCAAAAGCGCTCGTCGCGAGTCCGCCGGCGTTGA
Source organism: uncultured Verrucomicrobiota bacterium (assembly GCA_964355375.1). Classification (GTDB taxonomy): domain Bacteria; phylum Verrucomicrobiota; class Verrucomicrobiia; order Limisphaerales; family SIBE01; genus CAYHFE01. The sequence goes on along the minus strand of CAYHFE010000367.1, from coordinate 3,458 downwards.
TCGCGCTTCCGGCGTTGAAGCCGAACCAACCAACCCAAAGCAGGCCGGTGCCGACGAGTGAAAGCGCGACGTTGTGCGGCATCATCGGCTCGTGCGGATAGCCGTCGCGCTTGCCGAGAACGAGGGCGCAAACCAGGGCGGAAACGCCGGAACTGATATGCACCACCGTGCCCCCGGCAAAATCCAGCACCGGAATCGTGCCGCCCAAGGACCAGCAGAAGAGCCCGCCTTTGCCCCAGACCATGTGGCAGAGCGGCAGGTACACGATCGTCACCCACAACACCATGAACATCAGATACGCGCTGAATTTGATCCGCTCCGCGATCGCCCCGCTGATCAAAGCCGGGGTGATGATGACAAACATCATCTGAAAGAGCATGAACGTCTGGTGCGGCACCGTCGCCGAGTAATCCGGATTCGGCGCCGTGCCGACGCCGCGGAGGAAGAGGTGGGTGAGGGGATTGCCAAAGAACGCGTTGCCCTCGGCGAAGGCGACGCTGAAGCCGAAGACCATCCAAAGAGTGGACATGACCGCCATCAGCACCAGGCTGTGCATCATTGTGGAGAGAACGTTTTTGCTCCGAACCAATCCTCCATAAAACAGAATCAAGCCTGGCGCTGTCATCATCAAAACCAGCGCCGAGCTGGCCAGCATCCAAGCGTTATCCCCGGAATTCACCGCCGGAGCGCTGGCTTCTTTCAAAGCTTGCTCGAGCTGGGCGACTCGTTGCTCGAGGGTAGCGGCGGCTTCCGCCACGGTGCCAGAGCCGCCCAAACCCGCGGCCAGGAGGAGCCCCAGGCCGGGCCAAATCAATCGCGCAAATCGAGGCGTCGGATTCATGGGCGCGAAGTTCAGCAGAACCGTTTTCCAATGTCAACGCGGCGTCGCCGAAAAACCGCGGGCGGGCCTTCGCGATCCACACTCTTCGCCAATCCAGGCACCGCGCTGATGTGTCCCGCGCACTTTTACGAATCGTTACCCGCAGAGAAGTCAGGGCTCGACGGAGTCTCTCCCCACCCACCTGCGAACGTTCATGGTTAGGGGCGGCGCGGCGATGACCGGATTGATGCCGTCAAGTTTCGGCGTCCGGCTGTCAGCGCCTGCCGCGTGTTTCAGGATTTCGGCGATTCGGGTTCGGCTGTGGCCCAATCAAGTCCACCGGGATGGGCTCGAAGCCGATGCGACGGGTCACAGTGTTGGGTTTGAGTCGGAAGTTTAGATTGGTTCGATTGGCGAATCCCGGGTCCGGACCGACATAATTATCCCCGAGTTGCAGGAGTTTCTCCGAGGCATGCCAGCCGACCTGAAGCCATTGGCCGTCCACGCAGATGTTGCGCGCGATGACGTTGCCCTCGGGCGGCACGCCGCTGGTGCCGGCGTAGAAAGGGTCGAGGGCGCCGATCGCGGGATAGCGGATCCGGTAGAGCGGGGCGGGGACGGCGGCCAGTTGCTGTTTCATGAATCCGTAAACCATGTTGTGCCAGACGGGTGATTGGTCGAGCCCGCGGCCGTCCACTTGCACGGCCGGTTTGCAGTCCACAAAAATGTTATTCACGACGCGATGATCGCGGCCTCCGCCGAGGAAGGCGGCCCGCGTCACTTGGTAGAAAATATTTCCCTCGATCAACGTTCCACTGACGCAATCGTCCATGTAAACCCCCATCGAGCCCATGCCGACGCCGCCGGTGTGATGAATGAAGTTGTGCCGAATGACATTGCCGCGAAAGGTCCAGTCGCGGCCCGCGTAGATCGCGCCCACGTCCCCCGTTTCGAGCGCCACGTGATGGATCTCGTTGAATTCGATTTGATGCTCGTTCCCGGAGTAAAGAATGGCGCAGTGCGGATGATCATGAATCAGATTGTGCGCCACGCGATGGCCCACGCCGGACAGGATCACGGCTGGAACGTAGCATTTGGACCAGCGGCCTTGTTTTTGAAAGTGACAGTTCTCGACCTGATGCCCGCCCGGGGTGAGGGTTTGGCGATCGCCACCGCTCAGCGACACGCCGCCATCGCCGGTGTTTTCAATGTCGCACCGGGCGACGTGATGGTTCCGGCCGCCCTCGATCTGGACGCCGTAGTTGCCGATGAGCCGGATTTTGCAGCCCGACACGATGGCGTTGGTCCCGTCGCGAATGCGGACGGCGTCGCCGCGAGTTCCTTCCAGTTCGAGGCCGCCGAGGGTGATGTAGGAGGCCTGGTCCATCGAGACCAACGGTGTTTCGAGGAGGGAGACGAGCGTTTCGCCGGAAGACAACGGTGATGGCGGCCAGAAGTAGAGAAGCCCTTGGCGATGATCGATGAACCATTCACCCGGTTGATCGAGTTCCTCGAGAATGTTCACAAAGTAAAAGCGCTGGCTTTTGCGAAAGCCGTAGAGTCCGTGGGGTGGAGCGGTCTTGATCAATCGCTGATCCAGATCCAGGGAGGCGATGCGTTCGTAGGAATTGGCCCAATCCCACGCCCAGTAACCGTGCACCCAGGCGTTGGTGAAATCTTGCCAGCCACGGGGACGGTCGCCGGCATAATGAAAGCCGTTGGTCAGCGCGCCCAATTTGCCTCCGTGCTCGTCGCCTTGGGCGGTGGCGGAGGGAAAGTCGGCAATCTTCTCCCATTCGCCTTCGTTGGGCCAACGCGCCAGCGTCATGGGCCGGCCGCCGAAGAACAGTTCGGTGTGCGCCGGTGTGGTTGGGCGTCCGAAACCACGCGAATGCAAATCTCCCAGTTGACCCACCCCGGCCGCGCGCAGGTCGGCTTGGAGCACGGGGCGGCGCGCCGGGGCCGGGAGCCGGGCCAGCACGGCCGGATCGCTCACGGGCGTGAAGTCGCGGATGACGCGTCCGCCCAGAAGGCGGACTCGCTCGTTGTTCCAGGCACTGAACGTGATTCGGGCTTGCGGCGTTCCGCTGTCCTGAGCGGTGAGGGCCAGGGTGCTGGAGCGCTCGTAAGTTCCGCCGCGGATCCAGACGGTGATACCGCCACTCGGCAGGCTGCGGACGGCCTTGCGCTCGCGAATGGCCTTTTGGGCGGCTTCGAGACTGGCGAAAGGCTTGGCCCGAGTGCCAGAATTGGTGTCAGAACCGTTGGGTGCGACAAAGTATTCGATCGCCGCCTGCGAGGGCGCAGCCAGCCAGAAACCGGTGAGAGTCAGAATCAGCCAACGCAGGCTGAACGAGATGGAGGCAACTTGCGGGTGAGTTTGGTGCATGATTCTCAGACGCACTGGAACGACTTGAAATTCGCCATTCGGCTTCGCATGAACCATTGAAGGCAGGGACGCGCGGCTCGCGCGTCCCTGATTGCGCCGCTGAACGCGGCGCGGGCGAGCCAGCGGTTCGTCCCTCCCTGGTTCGTAGTCCCGATGCATGCGCGAAACGAAAGGTGGCTACCCGTGAACCGTTCGTCAACCGGGCGCATCGATGTTCGAGAGGAGGGCCGGAGAATTCCGCCAGGTCTT
>CAYHFE010000366.1:0-8119 GCA_964355375.1 uncultured Verrucomicrobiota bacterium | reverse complement strand
CGAAGACGCCCTCCGCGAACTGGCCGATTCCATTAAGGAGCAAGGCATCGTTCAACCCCTCATCGTGCGCGCCCGCGGCCAGGATTTCGAGCTCATCGCCGGCGATCGCCGCTGGCGCGCCGCCCAAAGAGTGGGATTATCCGAAATCCCGGTCATCGTCCGCGAAGCCGATGACCGCGCCGTGCTTGAGCTCGGCCTGATCGAAAACCTGCAGCGGGAGAATCTCAATGCGATGGAGGAAGCGCTGGGGTATTCCCAACTGATCGAGCAGTTTCAACTGAAACAGGAGGAAGCAGCCACCAAGGTCGGCAAGAGCCGGACCGTCGTGGCCAATGCTCTCCGGCTCCTCAAGTTGCCCTCGGAGATTCAAAGCCACGTCCGCGAAGGCCGCCTCTCCGTCGGCCACGCCAAAGTCATTCTCGGGCTCAGCCAAGCCGAGGAGCAAGTGCTGGCCGCGACCCGAGTTCTCCAGGACGGCCTGAATGTCCGGCAGACGGAGGACCTGATTTCACGCCTCCAAGGCCGCGGGGCCACCACAGCCGCAGCCACGGGAGCCAAGAAGACCGGGCCCCTGGATCGGGAGGCGCATCTCGCCGATTTGGAACATCGCCTTTTGGAGAAACTCGGGACCAAGGTCCAGCTTCGCTACCGCCAAGGGAAGGGCACGGTCGAGATCCGTTTTTATTCCGACGCCGATTTAGAACGAGTGCTCCAGATCCTCGGGATTAATCTGGATTAGCTTCTCGGTCTTTTCCAAGCCACCACCGACGCATGAACACTCCTGAATTACGAGAAACCTGCGCCGCCCAACTGAGCGCGGCCGCCACCCGATCCAATCAACTGACGGTTTTTGCCGGACTGGACGGTTTCGTGGATGAAATCATCCATCTGGTGGACAAGCGCGACCATGCCGAATCCTATCGGCGCCTCCCGACGATTGGCGGTCTGGCGCAGCGGATCGCCGGGGCTGCGGGCAAGAGCACGAATATCGAACTGGTGAATCAACTGACCAAACTCGGGGGCAACGGCCCGATCCTCGCCAATGCCCTCGCGACCTTCGGGTTGAAGGTGATTTACCTCGGCGCCCTCGGCTATCCGCACATCCATCCGGTCTTTTCCAGCTTCGGCCAGCGCGCGGAAGTCCATTCCATCAGCGAGCCGGGCTACACCGACGCCCTGGAATTCGAGGACGGCAAACTCTTGTTCGGCAAACTCCATCACCTCAAAGAAGTCAATTGGCCCAACATCCAAAGCCGGTTCGGCCGGGAACGATTCACCCAATGTTTCGGACGCGCCGATTTGGTCGCGTTCGTCAACTGGACGATGATCCCTTATATGACGGACATCTGGGCCGCCTTGCAGCAAGAGCTTTGTCCCGGTTTAGACGGGCCGCGCCGCTTGATGTTCTTCGATCTGGCCGATCCGGAGAAGCGGAACGTCAGCGACATCTCGCGCGCTCTCGAACACGTCGTCCGTTTCCATCAATATTTCGATGTCATTCTCGGGCTCAATGAGAAGGAAGCGCACGAACTGAGCAAAGTCCTGGGGATCGATCCCAAGCCCTCGACTCCCGAGGGGCTAGCGGATTTGGCCCGCGAGCTCCTCGCCAAACTGCCGATCGACACGATCGTGATTCACCCGGTGCGATACGCGCTGGCCGCCCATCGCGCGGGCGCGCAGGTCGTCGAAGGCCCCTACGTGGCCAATCCCCTGATCACCACCGGCGCCGGCGACCACTTCAATGCGGGCTATTGCCTGGGACGGCTCCTCGGGCTGGACAACCGCCTCAGCGTCTTGACCGGAGTGACGACGAGCGGATTCTACGTTCGCACGGCCCAAAGCCCATCGATCCCCGACCTCGCCGAAATGCTCCGGAACTGGCCGACCGAATAGGATCTCCGCACCGCCCGCGCACCGAGCTCCCTCTCGACATGAGCTTGTCCATCGTGAAATACGGCCACCCGGCGCTGCGTCAAAAGGGAGTCCGGATCGAGACCATCACGCCGGATTTGCTCGAACTCATCGAGAACATGAAGGCGATCATGTACGCCGCGCGCGGCATCGGCTTGGCCGCCCAACAAGTCGGCAAGGCGCTGCAACTGGCGGTCGTGGATGTCAGCGGCGTGACCGATCGACCTTCGACCCTGCAGTGGCACGGCAAACCTGCGGAAGTGGCTGACTTCATGCCCGTCGTGCTCATCAATCCGCAAGTCAAGCCGACCGCCGATCCGGTTTCCGGCCCGGAAGGCTGCCTCAGTTTTCCGGAGATTTACGCGGATATCAGCCGCCCGGCGTCGGTGGACGTCACCGCTCTCAACGAAGACGGCCGCAAGATCCATTTTCAATGCGGCGGCCTGCTCGCCCGGGCGGTGCAACACGAGGTCGATCATCTCAATGGCATCCTCTTTATCGACCGAATGTCCTCCGTGACCAAAGCGGAGCTTAAGCCGGAGCTGGACGAATTGCAGGCTGCGACCAAGGAAGCGCTCAAGAAGAAGAGCAAGGGCTGAGGCGAACACCCGATGCTCAAGCCACTCTTTGATCTGGGGTCAAGGAGTCAAGGATTCGGATTTGACGCCGCCCGGCCAACGGACGTAGTTTCGGCAACACCAAAAGAGAAAGAAATCCTTTATGAGCAAATCCCTTTCACGTCGTTCCGCCTTGCGTCACCTGGCCGGTGCCGCCGCCCTGGGCGCCACCGCCCTGCCCGGAAGCCGCGTCGCCGCCGCCGACAACGCCCCCTCCAAAACCAAGGGCCGGATCAATCATTCGGTCTGCAAATGGTGCTACGGCAAAGTCAGCCTCGAAGACATGTGCAAAGCCGGCAAGGAGATGGGCCTGCAATCCGTCGAACTGCTCGAGGTGAAGGACTTCCCGACGCTCAAGAAGTATGATCTGGTCTGCGCCATGGTCAGTGGGGTGCCGGGTGGCATCGGTAGCGGCCTGAATCGGATCGAGAACCACGACAAGATCCTGGAGTTTTTTGAGCGGACGATTCCGATCGTGGCCAACGCCGGCCATCCCAACATCATCTGTTTCTCCGGGAATCGCCGCGGGATGAGCGACGAACAGGGCCTGGAAAACTGCGCCACCGGATTGAAACGGATGGTTGGAACCGCCGAGAAACACAAGGTCACGATCTGCATGGAGCTCTTGAATAGCAAGGTCGATCACAAAGACTACATGTGCGACCATACGGCGTGGGGCGCGGAACTCGCCAAGCGGGTCGGATCCGATCGATTCAAACTGCTCTACGATATTTACCACATGCAGATCATGGAGGGCGATGTCATCCGGACCTTGCGACAGTTTCAACAGTCCATCGGGCATTATCACACCGGCGGCGTTCCCGGTCGGGCCGAGATCGACGAAAGCCAGGAGCTCTACTACCCGGCGATCATGAAAGCCATCGTCGAGACCGGGTTCAAAGGATTCGTCGCCCAGGAATTCGTCCCCAAACGCCCCGATGTCCTCGCCTCGCTCCGCCAAGGCGTGACGATCTGCGACGTTTGAGAGGATTACGTTCTCAGCCCGAGCCCCAGCACCTCGCGGCCATAGCGGATGCTGCGCTCGAGCTCGGCTTTCTGAAACTCCTGCTCGGCCCGTTGCGCCTCTTGCCCCGGCGGAACGGAGAAGGGTTGTCGTGGAGAACCGAGTCTGGCGAACTTGAGAAACTCCTTGAACTCCCGGATTCGCACCTTGGGATAAGGCTCCCAGAACTCATCCCGCAGATATGGAATCGGAATCGGACGACCCGAGATGATCTCCAGTTGCACCGGCACTCGGGGGCAAATCTCGGCCCAACGCGAGAAGTAGGACTTGAAATCGACCTGCCCTTCCCCCAGGGCCGTCCATTGCAGCACCGCGCCCTCTTCCGTTTCCCAGACGGCCGAATCACGAATGCCCGAGCTCAGCGCATAGGGGCCCAGCGTCTCCAGATTCTGCCGTGGATCTTCCATGGCCCACGTCGCATTGCCCGCATCCATCGTGACCCCGACAAAGTCGTCCCCTGCCCTCTCGACCAACTCGACGAGCTCCCAGGCCTGCAGGTCGCCGGCGTGATTCTCGAGCGCGATTTGGACCCCGGCATCAATCGCGTCATTCCGAACCTCCTTGAGCACGTGAACCGTTTCCGCCACGCGCGCCTCGATGCCGCCGGCACTGCGGCGATCATCCACCTTCCCCAGGACACAACGAGCCAAGGGTGAGCCGAGCGCCCGCGCTACCCGGATGACTAATCTGAGGTGCTCCTCGGGAGAACCGAAACGATCGCTCCAGAGGACAGATCGTCGGCAAATGCTCAGGGTTCCGACATGGATTTCCAATCCCAGATCATCGGCCCGCGACTTGATTTCGCGTAAGTGGGGCGCGCCGTGATTCTCGAAAACGTCGAGATCGGAGAGCAGAATGCCATCGAGCTTGAGGCTGGCGGCGTAGTCCAGAAGTTGCGCCGCTTTCCAACCCAATGAGCGAATCGAGTAGTTGTCGAAGCCGAGCTTGAGTCTGACCCGATGGCTGGGTTCAGCGTTTTCGAGCGGGTTGGATTTTTCGGACACACGTTCCAATCGGCCCTTCGCTTGGACGGGGAGCGCACGCGCCCTCGCGGGCGGTGGTCGGCGCCCTCGCCGACCACAGTGGCGCCTGCGAACGAGTCACCGTTTGGTGACTGGATTAGACTTTCGTTCCGACCGGCGGGGCACCGGTCGGGACACGTGAGGGCGCGTAGGCTCCCCAATTCCGACTGCGCACATAAGCCTAAGCCTTCAGCCCCAATCCCACGCTCTTGCAGTACTGGAGGCTCTTTTCGATTTCACGCTTCTGAAACTCCGGTTCGGGCCCGGAGTCGCGGCCTCGAGGTGGAGCAGGTTTGCCGCGCTTGGCCAAGGCCACGAAACGCGCCAAGTCCTTGGCCCGTGCCTTCGGCCAAACATCCCAGAATTCCTTTTTCAGAAAGGGAAACTCGACTCGCGCCCCGGAAATCGTCTCGATGTGGACGGGAATTCCCGGGCAGAGCTCGGCAAAGCGTTTGAAGTAGGCCTTGAGATCGACGGTCCCCTCCCCCATCGTCACCCATTGAACCATGGCCCCGTTCTCGGTCTCCCAAAAGGCGGAATCGCGCAAGCTCGTCGAAATCGCGTAGGGCCCCAGAATCTCCAGGCTCTCCATCGGATCCTCCAAGGTCCAGGCCGCGTTGCCGGAATCCATATTGGCGCCGACGTAGTCCTTGCCCGCCGCTTCGATCAGCGTCACCAACTCCCAGGACTGCATATCGCCGGCATGGTTCTCCACGGCAATCTTCACCCCGGCGTCGAGCGCCCGGCTCCGCAGCGCTTTGCAGACCTTGACCGTGTCGGCAATGCGCGCTTCAATCCCGCCGTCCGTCTTGCGATCTTCGCGCGTTCCGAGAACGACCCGAAAAACGGGCGACCCGAGCGCCTGGGCCATGCGAATGCCCAACCCGAGATGTTCTTCAGCCGTGCCCCAGTCTTTCTTGAAGGCTTTGGAGGTGGGGCAAATACTCCAGCTCCCGAGATAAATCTGGAGTCCTTGATCGGCCGCTTTGGATCGAAGGTCCTTGAGGTAGCCGTCCTCGAAGTTCTCAAACGGTCCCAGATCGGTAATGAACAGAGAGTCCGTCTTGAGGGAGACGGCGTACTCGATGAGCTGCGGCGCCTTCCACTTCATCGCGCGCACCGCGAAATTGTCCAGACCGAGCTTGATGTTGAGGCGCGGCGCGGCGGCGGCGCTCTGACTGTGGGCGGTTTCGGGGAGTCCCAACGCCAAACCGGCTCCCGCGACGGAGAGCGACTTGACGAAGTGGCGGCGATCCAGGCGGAGATTGTTCTTTTCCATAGTGGGCATCTTAATCATCGGCAATGCGTTCACGGAACCAAACAGGGTAATCAGTTCGCACGGTCCACCTCCAAAAAGCAAGTTTGATTTCTAAAACCGCATTCACCCGCTCCACCTCTCCGCGGATCGCCTCTTCGATCTCCGTTCGCGGTCGAGGACCGGCAATCATTTTGACGGGCCGGACGATTTCGTTTTAGACTCACGCCCCTGAATAACCATGACTCGGCTATGTCTCTCCATTCTGCTCGAACACTCTCCCACCCACCGCTCCCGGACCGCCGATGGGCGTTCCTCGTCTCGATCTGCCCCATGAACCTCGCGCCTCTGGCGATCCCGGCCCGCGCCGTCGAAATCATCGCCCATCGCGGCGCTTCCTTCGACGCGCCTGAAAATACGACCAATCGCCCGGAATGGCTGCGTCAGCAGTTGCGCTAACTCCACCGCACCCGCTCCGGAAAAAACGGAACCGACCGCACCCATGGCCTTTCTCTCCTTCCACAACATCACGAAACGTTTTCCCGGCGTCCTGGCCCTGGACCAGGTCAGCTTCGACGTGGCCCGGGGCACTTGCCACGCTTTGATTGGAGAAAACGGCGCCGGCAAGAGCACCATGGGCAAAATCCTCGCCGGGGTTTATACGGCGGATGCCGGCGAGATCCGGCTCGAGGGTCAGGTCATCCACCCGGCCAATCCGCTCGTCGCCCGCCAACTCGGCATCGCCATGGTGCACCAGGAATTGGCCTTCTGCCCGAATTTGACCGTGGCGGAAAACCTGTGCCTCGGAGATCTGCCGCGTCGGGCCGGTTGGATCGATCGTCCGCGCATGGCTGAGCAAGCCCGAGCCATGTTGAGTGAGATTGGAGCGGACCTCGATGTCGATCTCCCCATCAGCCAACTCTCGACCGGGCAAGAGCAAATGGTTCAGATTGCCGCAGCCCTGGGAACGCACGCGCGAGTCATCGTCATGGACGAACCCACCAGCTCTCTCTCGGTGAGTGAAAGCGAGCACCTGTTCGATCTGCTCCAGCACCTCAAACAGCGCGGCATCACCGTCGTCTATGTGTCGCACCGCATGGAGGAAATCTTTCAGCTCTGCGACACCCTGACGGTCTTGCGGGACGGCCGGCAGGTCGCGACCGAGATGGTGGCGCAGACCAGCCCGGACAGAGTCATCCACCAGATGATCGGACGCGAGGCCGTCGCCGTGCATCCCCGGCATTTGACCTTGGCCCCGGGAGTCGAAGCCCTGCGGGTCGAGAACCTTTGTTCAGCCGGCAAATTCGACAATATCCAATTCCATCTTCGCGCTGGGGAAATCCTGGGTTTTGGCGGATTGGTCGGGGCCGGGCGGAGCGAAGTGGCGCACGCGATTTTTGGATTGGACGACGCCGCAACCGGAAAAGTCTTCATCCGCGGTCAGGAGCTCGCGCTGGGTTCGGTTTCGGCGGCCCTCGCGGCGGGGCTCGGTTTTTTACCGGAAGACCGCAAGCGCCAGGGTTTGGTCCTGACCATGAATTGCCGGGAGAATGCCTCGTTGGCAACACTCGCCCAGTTGACCCAGCGCGGGTTCATCCAACGCCGCCAGGAAAAGACGCTCGTCGAACGGTACATCCACCAACTCCGGGTCAAGACGCCGTCCCTCGAGACTCCGATCGCGGCGTTGAGCGGCGGCAATCAGCAGAAAATTGCCCTGACCAAATGGCTGGCCCGCGCCTGCGCCATCCTGATCGTCGATGAACCCACGCGGGGCGTGGACGTCGGAGCCAAGGCGGAGATTCACCATCTACTCGACGATCTGGCCTGCCAGGGCTTGGCCATCCTGCTGATTTCTTCCGAATTGCCAGAGCTCATGAACCTCAGCCGCCGCATCGTGGTGTTGCGCAAGGGACGGATGGTGGGCGAGCTCGGACGCGCCGCGTTCTCTCAAGCCAACCTCATGCGTCTGATGGCCGGAGTCGAACAAAAGGCGGCTTGACTCGGCCGAGAAGCGTCAGGATTGAGGATGGGAGATTCCAGACGGAGGCATCAAACCGTGTTGACTCGGCCCGGCGAGGCTCTTCCACTCGGTCAGAGTCTCCTCACGTCGTCCCCTTTCCGCGAGAGCGAGTCGTTCATGGTCCCAATACGCTGCGCGAAGAGAGCGACCCCGTATCCTGGGCAAAGAAAGCCCAAGGTCTCAGCCCCGGTGCCTTCTATCGAACCGGCTTAGGTTTGGGAACACCGTTGGTGACGGGTTCCTCAAAACGAATCATGGTCTCGCCCGGTT
>CAYHFE010000365.1:0-8123 GCA_964355375.1 uncultured Verrucomicrobiota bacterium | reverse complement strand
CCCATCAAAATGCTCCTGGAAAAACTCAAATCCAACCGGATTTCGCGATCATAGAGTGAGTCACAACAAAAAACCCGATAAAGGGTTGCGCCAGAAGGAAATGGCTCTATGGGACACCTTGAGTGTCAAATGGGTTCATTGCGCCAAATATCGTTCGCAATGAGAAGGTCAGGGGTCCGCTCCCCTCAGCTCCACAGTCCTTGGCAGGAAGTTGTTACGTACGTTCCGAAAACGTTGGATTCCTCTCGCTTTCTAACGCTGATTCTAACGGATAAGACGAGGGTTAAGGAGTTATGGAAAAATGAAACGGAATTTTCTCCAAGGTTGCCGAACACCTCTGGCGATACTCCACCAGCAAGACTTACTTCGCCTGAGAACCAAGACGCGTTGGAAAAAACAACCTGCCTGAAGCAGCCGTTTCACTTCCAGCCCAGCAGGATCTCTTGAAATCTGAGAGTTTATTGCTCGCGAAAATATCGCCGCCGCTGACCGAGAGTGCGGGATGCTGAGTTCCTGGCGTTTGAACCCCCCGGGCATCAATACCTGAACTTGGGACCCAACGGAAACTCGCCAGTCCACGAATGAGGGTCGTCTGGTTTTGGCCCGTCCCCGGCTTCCATCACTACTTTACCCTCTATCGGCCGCTTGAATCGCGGGCCACGGAAACAGTTCTGTTTCCAAGGTCTCCCGTTCTTCTTGTTGGCCTCCTTCAGGCGTTTGACATTGGCTCTGGGAGTAGGGCGGACAGCTTCCTCAGCATCACCTCGGGATGCCCCTCGCCGAGAGGTTGCAGAACATGGCTCAATGCTTACGCGTGAGGGCGGACCTTTTCTTGCTTCCAGGCTCAGACGCACAGGACTCTTGACAAAGTGCGTCTTCGTGGATCGAGAGCTTTGTATCCCTGGTTGTATCCCGGAAGGGAGAATTTGAATGCTAAATCGGTCAAAATGGGTCATGGCCACGAAAGAGGAGCAATCAGAAAGTGCCCGTAAATCCGCATGAGTCCGCGTAAGTCCACAGACTCATGATGATTTTAAGTCCTGTGCGTCTGCCATTTCGCCACACCGGCATCATTGACTACCTATAACTTATAGATGAATTTGAAGGGTCTTCTTGCGCTTGTGCTAGTGTTACCGCGTGAACTCGAGTGCAAGCCCAAGCAAGAACAGCCGCGAATCTAGTGGCAGTTTGACCGCTCAATCTCATCGGAAAGGAAATTACCAGAGGGCTTGCGATGACCGCAAGCGGCCAATTCGCGGCCTTTGGGTGCGCAACGGTCGATTCTACGCTCAAGTGACGATCCCAGACGCCAACACGGGAAAGAAATCGGTTCGCCGAGTCTCTCTGGGAAAGCTTCGAACCACTGCCGAAGCGGTCAAAGCGCTGGAGAGGTTAAGGGTTCAGCGTGAAGATAATACATTGCCCGTGCTGCGACGATCGCCGACTTTCGAGGAATACGCCAAGCAGTACTTCGATTATTACGAGAAAGTTAAAGATGCCAAGCGCCCGGCGACCATCGGGAAGGAAAAGACGGCGGTTCGATTGTGGAATGAACACTTGGGTCACGTTCGCCTGCATCAGATCAATCGGGCAATGATTAACGGATTTATTGCGAAGCGGCAGGCCAATGGCATCTCCGGGCGGACGGTGAATTTGGACATCATTGGGTTGCGAAACGTTCTCAAGCGCGCAGTGGACGACGGGTGGCTGACTCGACTGCCCACGGAGAACTTGCGACCTCTGAAATGGACGCCGCGAAAACGAGACCTTTTCACCGGCAACGAGATTGACCAACTCTGCGAGCATGCCCTCAGGTGCTGCAAGAACGGAGTTGAATTCGCCGACTATGTTCGCTTGATGGCTTACGGCGGATCGCGGAGATCGGAAACACTTCGGCTTAAATGGTCTGATGTGGACTGGCAACGGAAGCAACTGACGATTGGTTCAGATGGGCTCGCCAAAAACCACAAACCTCGCGTGTTGGACTTTAACCCGAGCTTGGAGGCGCATTTGCACCAAATGTTTGACCGAAGAGCCCCCGATAGCGAGTGGATTTTTCCGTCGCCCCAACGCGGAGTCGAGGATCGGTCTGCCAAAACGTTTCAAGAAACCCTGAAAGTCGCTCGCAAAACATCGGGTTTGACCTGTTTCAGCTTTCACGATTGCCGGCATTTCTTCATTTCGATGTGTGTGATGTCGGGAATCGATTTCATGACCATTGCCCGCTGGGTGGGCCATCAAGATGGCGGCGTCTTAATCGGAAAGGTCTATGGGCACCTTTCCAACAAGCATGCCCAACGGCAAGCGCAGAAGGTGGTGTTCACCCCGGCCGTGATCGAGCCGCCCGTTGAGTCAGCCTTGCCATCACAGTTGTCATAGAGATCGATGTCGTGACGTCGGGGTCGAAAAGGCTCGGCGATGAGCCATTGGGCCGCACAACGGACTGGGTTATGGGTTTCTGGGGTGCGACTTCGGCGTGGCGGGAGCGGTTGGGTGTGGAGGCTCGACAGAATCCCATTTTGGCCTATGCTGACTTCATGGCCGAATCAATCGAAACCTTGGTTTCCGAGGCAATGCAATTGCCTGCCGATCAACGCATGACTCTCGCACATCGGATTCTGAGCAGCGTCGAGCCGAGGCCAAGTTCGGAAATTGACGCGGCGTGGGATGCGGAGATTGGCGAGCGGATGGCCCGCTATGATGCCGGAGGGGTCCGGAGCATTCCGGCGGCAGAAGTCTTCGCCGAAGTGGATCGACGATTGCGCCGATGACATTGGAGTTCCTTCCCGAGGCCACGGCTGAACTCTATGAGGCGGCGGAGTACTATGAGTCTCGAGAAGAGGGTTTAGGTTTTCGATTCCGTGACGAAGTCCTCGAGGTTTGTCGGTCGATAGCCCAGCAGCCATTGCTCTGGCGGGGTCGGGTTGGTGGATTCCGGCGGGTGAATTGTCCGGTGTTCCCATACTACGTTTCTTACTTCATCCGCGGGGATCTGATTCTAATTGCCGCAGTGGCCCACGGGCATCGGCGACCGAATTATTGGAAGGACAGGGTGGCGAGGGAATAGCGGCCAACAGGAAGTGGCAGTGAAGCCGTGAGGGGGTTGCGAAATCGCTTGGAGTTGCGATTGGCGCGTGCGGTTCGGAATGCTTGCCGATTGCCTGGCCGGACCAATCGGCGGTGGACAGAGCGACTGGCCGTGCCGTCGGCTCCTGCCATCACCACGCCTTGGCGGGCCAGTCAGGGAGAGGGACTGCGGGCAGACTCCGATTTGACAACGGCGACGCAGACCGAGACAGGATAGCGGGCTTGGTGGCGGTGAGCGCGATGCACGCCTGCCAGGTGTCCTCCAGCGCGGCGGCGCGGCTGTGCTGGTTGCCGCGATACTCGGATTCCTGCGCGGATACGGCATCGTAGGATTTCGCGACCGCCGCGAAGTCTGTGGCGACATCGAACAACACGCCCACATCGAAGAGCTGTTTGGCGACTTGCTGGAACTGCTCCTCCCCGCTCTTGGGAGAATGGAACGGCACGCCGGTCGTGTGCGGCGCGAAGGCCGTGAGCTTGTCGCCGAGCAAACCTTCAATCGTCGGAACGCGAACCAGATGCTCGGCCTCGGGAACGAGGAAGCTGGTGCGGATCGGACGCGTGACGAGGGTATGAACCTCTCGGGCTTCCTCAACGACATCCAGCAGGAGTTCCTGCTCGACGTTGCCCGCGAGCACGGAGCGGTAGAAAAACTTGAAGTGCCGCCGTTGCGGCAGGCCTCGCACACCACGATCGTCTTCCTGCCAGCGGAGAAAGGGTGCGCGTGCGCCGATGCCTTGAACGACCGCGTTCACCTCGGCGGGCGGCTGGCCGCACACGATGTCAATGTCCCGCGAGAGCCGCCGCACCTGTGGCATGTGCAGCAGCAGGCTCGTGCCCCCCTTGAAGATGAATGGCAAGCCGCTTTCCACCAGATATCCGAGCAGGGTCAGGGCATGGACGCACTTTTCGAGGATGCCGGGATCGCAGCTGCCAAGTTGCCGCCGTTGCTGGTTGATCCAGTCTGGTTGGAAGACGGCGGCTGGAAACATAGGCGGTTAATTAACGCCAATGGAGGCCGCCGATTGGCGTTGGTTAATCGCCTCGACTTCGGCGATTTGCACCGCACGGGAATCGGCATAGCGCTGCAAAACAGCAATTTGCACAAGAAACTGGTTCAAGATGGCGGTGGCGACGCCCTGCGCCTCGGAGGCGTCCATGAGGGCGAGGCGGGGGGCTTCAGCGATGAGATCCACGAGGATTTTCTCGATGGTGGCCTGCCGGCCGTCGCCGGACGGTTGCTTGGACATGGCAGGCCGGAGCACGACCATTTTCGCGCCGGGCCGGACGGCTTTCGGGCCAGCGGTAGGCGTGGGGTTTACAGCCGTTTCCCAACCCTGGTCGCGGAGCGTATCGCCGACGGATTCGAGCGTGTCTGCCGGGGCGTGGAGGAAAGGAACACGGCCAGGACACCGTGGTATTCCGCTTGGTCAATGATGCGAGCCACAAGGCTGCGCAGGCCGACGCGGTTGCGAACGAGGTCAATGCTCTCGGCAACCTCGATTTCGAGCACGGCAAGCTGGCGACCGCCCTGAAGGCGCACGCGGCCCAGTTGGTGCATGGCTTTGGCGCTCTTGGGCTCGACGGGCACCGCCTGGGGTTGGGCGAAAAGCTGGGTGGCCGGCAGGACCGTCTTGAGCGTCTCCAACCATTGGTCGCGCTGGTAGGTCTGGCTGAGGCGGGGTTGGAGTTGGTCGCGGGTCATGGCCTTTTCAAGGCGCAAGGAATGTGTTGCGCCGCAGGAAAGCAGTCTGCTAGATTTCCAGCAATCCAGATTACTGGAGTTGGATCGCCCGCATGGGCGAGCGTGAGAAAGCCCCGACGAGGGGCTTTTTCATTTGGGGAAGAACACTTTGCCATAGCCTTCGATTCGCCCGCTGTAAAGTTGGTGGTTGAACTTGGTTTCGACGATGGGCATGAGCCGCGCGGCGAACGGCGCCGACAGTTCTGGCACGTGGTTTTCCTCGCGCAGAATGGTCTGCCGAACCGGATGCCCCAGGAGGTCGGCCAACTGCAAACCGGAGATGTTCGCCGACTTATTCTTCACTTTGAGTTGCTTGCTGGTCAGGGCGTGCTGGAAGGTTGTTGCGGGTGTCATCCAAACGCCTTGGGCATGGACGCGGGAGTAGGAGTCAGCGAGCAAGCGATCTTCCCGGCCGCCGCGGCTCTCCGCCATCACGTCGCCCGTGCGGGTGACGTGGTTCAGGAAGCCACAATACCGCTGAAGCATGAAGCCCATCGCCAGATGGTAGGGGTGAGCGGCGGCGTCGCCGTGCTTCTGCCGCAACGCCAGTTTGTCAATGACGACGGCGACGAAGCGGAATTGCGCGGCGCGGATGACTTCCAAGAGCGCGTCGTCAAAGGCTTGGGCTTTGGCGGTGTCCTGCAAATGTATGAAGTGGCCCCGCCGATTGATGATATCCTCGCGGTGCAGAATGGGCGGGTCGTCGGGGTGGTGCGGCAGGTGCGCTCGCTTGAATCCCTCCAAGCGGGCGTGGAATTCCGTGTATTCCGGATTACGGAACCAGCAGCCGAGCAGGCAGAGGAAGCGGTGGCTGGGCTTCTCAAGGAAGTTGAACACGTGGTCGCCCGATTCATCCAGGTAAAGCCGATAACGGTCCTCGAAGGAGGAGGGACGGCTGGATGGATGGGGGGAAGCCTCGCTCATGCCTGGCTTCCTGCCTCTTTCTCCTGGCCGGGCCAGTCAAAGGATTCGGACAGGATGATTTCCGGCGTAGTGTCGAGCGGGCGCCACTGAGCCGGGGCGGCTTTGGATTCCGTGGACGGTGTTTCCAGCGGGTAGCTGCGCAGGATTTGCATGAGCTTGTCCGCCAGTGCCGCCGGGGTGAGTTTCACTTCCTTGGTCGAGCGATGCAGTTGGTTCACCTGGCGCTGCAAATTCTGGAACCGCGCACGCCGGATGGCCGCCTGCGCGGCGCGGATGAGATGGCGCTCCTCCTCGGTCACGAACGGAAGACTGGCGAAGCCGTCCAGGTATTGCAGGGCCTTGCGTTCGTTCGGACCTTGGGCGGCGTCCACGGTCTGCGCCTGGAGCGTGTCGGTGGTCACGGCTTCCTTGAACGCGTCGAGCGCGGCGTTGACGTGGTCGTGGTGCGCGGCATGGAGCGGGATGGCTTTCTCCGCCGGGTCCAAGGCGCGAAACTCGCGGGCGGCTTCGAGCAGGGTGATTTCTTCAAGTGAGGAATCGTCCCCACAACCCTCACCCGGCGCTGCCGCGCCACCCTCTCCCGCTCCCGCGGGCGAGGGACGGATGCGGTAGAAGGCATCCCGGCGTTGGCTGCGGATGAACGTGGCGGTGCTGCCGGCGCGGCTGGCGTCGGCACGCCCCACGCGCGCCCGCAACGGCAAGCCCTTGATACGGCGGAACTGCTCCGGGTGTTGCTGTCGGAACTGGCGGAGTTCCATCAGCAGGGCGAGCCGTTCGTCGCGCTCCTCTTCCTCGGGCGACCGATCGAACAGGCCGAACGTGTCCACCTCCTCTGTCTCCGAATAAATCTGGCTGTCCTCGCCCAGCGCCGTGTGGAACGCCTGTAACTTCATGATGGCCTTCTTCCGCAACTCAATGTCGTCGTCCACGCACGTTGTCGGGTAGAAATTGTAGATGTAGATCCGCGGCGCGACACAGCCGATACGGTTCAGGCGGCCAATCCGCTGCATGAGCCGGGTCGAGTTCCAGGGCGTGTCGTAGTTCACAATGACATTGGCTCGGTGAAGATTCACGCCTTCGGCCAGAACCTCCGTGGACAGCAGAATGTCGAAGTCGTTGGCCTTTTCGGTGACGTTCGCATCGAAGTTGGCGCGGACGGTGGGCATCCGTTCGGCGCGGGTGTCGGAACTGACGGTCAGGACGCGCTTGTAGCCGGACTGCGCCAATCGGCCCAGCAGGTAGCCGGTCGTTTCCTTCGATTCGGAAAAGACGACAAGCTTCCTGCCTTCGTGATTGATCTGGCGGTCGAAGAGTTCCGTTTTCAGGCGGCGGAGGAATTCGTCGAGCTTCGGGTCTTCCTCGGCCTTTTCCCATTCCTTGCAGAAGGCATCGAGTTTCTGCCAGTCCTGCTCCAGGCCCTCAACGAAGCCGGGTTCGAAATCGGCGGGAGTGCAAATCTCAATGGTGGGGTCGGTGGGCTGCCGCTCGGCGATTTTGGCAATGAGTTCCTCCTCGCGGCCTTCGAGCAGAAACTCGGTGACGTTCAGATTCGGTGCGATATAGACGGTCCCTTTGGCGAACATCTCGCGCATGACGCCGGTGGCGTCGCGGAAACGGCCAAGCGATTTCTTGAACGCAAAGAAGCTGCTGTCGAGGCGCTTGATCAGCAGCGTCCGCATGATGGTGGCCAGTTGGGCGGAGATGCGGTCGGCGTTGGCGTATTTGCGCTTCTTGGCCGGCTTCAAGAAGCCGATAGCGCGGTAGCGATTGTAGGTGAGCCCCTGGGGATCGGACAGCAGCGCCACCGTGCGGTCGTAGAGTTCTTCAAGCGCGGGGGAGAGCTGGTAGAGGATTTTTCGGGGCCGCTCGATTTTGGGGAAGATGACGCCCTGCTGGTCGAGGTCCTGCCTGTAATCCTCGTGCGCGACGAGGTCGGTGCGGGTGCGTCGCACGATGACCTCGGAAATGACCTTGGTGCGGATCAGTTCGTAGAGGGCTTTAACCTTCTTCCGCGCTTCCTCCACATCCGGCTGGGCTTTGGCGTCTCGGTATTCCTTCTCGCGTTGAAAGAAGAATCGCTGGAGATTGGCGACGCTCAATGTGGAATCCTTCAAGTCCTGAAAGAGGGAAAGCAGGTTGCGAATGTCGTCTGGGCGGTTGTTGAGCGGCGTCGCGCTGACCAGGATGACCTTCTTCGCCGCGCGAGTGCCGTCCGGGAGGTGGCGCTGCGTGGCCGATTTGCAGATGCGCTGCAATTCGTCAAAGGCGTCGGTGGTGTCGTTCCTGAACTTGTGGGCTTCGTCCACGATGATGAGGTCGAAGCGTTCGGGCCGGCGGACTTTGTGGAGGCTGCCGTTCGTGATGATTT
>CAYHFE010000364.1:0-8150 GCA_964355375.1 uncultured Verrucomicrobiota bacterium | reverse complement strand
AGTGTGGTCGGCGAGGGCGCCGACCACTGCACGCGAGGGCGCGTGCGCTCCCCATTTCAATCAGATGATTAAGGCCAAATCAGCCAAGGGGAACCCCTAATTCACAAGACCTCAATGAATCCCATGAACACGAATTTGATCCAGCGCCTCTTCCTCAGTTGCCTTCTCCCCTTCCTCGCCATGGCCGCGCGCGCCGACGAAGAACAGGACCTCATCGCCACCCTCCAATCCAACGCCAGCATCTCTCAGAAGTGCGCCACGTGTCAGCGGCTGAGATTCATCGGCACCGTCCAATCGGTGCCCGCGCTCGCCGCCTTGCTCGGCGAAGAGCGCACCGGTCATGCCGCCCGCTACGCGCTCGAGGGCATGGCCTACCCGGAAGCCGGCGCCGCGCTCCGCCGGGCCTTGGAGAGAACCTCGGGCTTGATCCAAGCCGGGCTGGTCGATTCCGTCGGCTGGCGCCGCGACGACGCCTCCGTCCCGCTGCTCCTGCCGTTGCTTTCCGGCACCGACGTGACACTAGCTTCTGCCGCCGCCTCTTCGCTGGGAAGAATTGGTGGCCAAGAAGCCCTGGCCGCACTGATCGCCGCGCGCGACCAGGCCCCGCCCGCCGTCCAACCGACGGTTTTGAACAGTCTGTTGCGCTGCGCCGAGCAACTCGCGGCGGCCGGCGACGCCCCGGGCGCCGCCCAGCTTTATCGCGATTTGAACACGACGAAATACCCAACCAGCATCCGCGTCGCCGCTTGGCGCGGCTTGGTGTGGGCCGATGCCGGTTCCCGCGCCACACTCGTCTCCCAGGCGCTCACCGGCCAGGACCATTTTCTGCGCGCGGTCGCGCTCAAGGTGGTCCGCGAACTCAACGATCCGCTCACCACGAAGGCCTGCTTGCGCCAGTGGACGTCACTGCCAGCGGATTCCCAGTGGGCGGTGCTCGACGCCACTCTCAAGCTCGGAACGGAAGCCTTGCCCGCCATTAAAACCGCTGTCGCGAGCCCATACGTTGCAGTCCGTGTCGCCGCTTTGCAGGCGCTGGGCGACCTGGGTGACTCTGGGTCGGTCCCCGCGCTGGCCGCCGCCGCGGCCAGCGGCGAGGCCCCCACACGGGCCGCCGCCCGCGACGCGCTCGCTCGCCTGCGCGGCAGCGGCGTGCGCGAAGCCCTGCTCCAACACCTCAGCACGGCCGCAACACCCGAGAAGGCCGAACTGCTCCGAGTCCTCGGCGAACGCGGGGACAAAGAGGCTGCCAACGTGCTGGTGCAAAGCGCCGCGACCGGCCCCGAGGCAGTGCGCCTCGCCGCGCTCGCATCACTGCGAACCATCGCCGTGGCAGAAACGATCACGCCGCTGCTCGACATCGCCGTCAAGTCCAAATCCGACGCCGAACGCGATCCGGTGCTCAAGGCGCTTTACGCCGTGTGCCAGGCTAGCTCCGACAAAGACCAGACGGCGCGGCGCGTGGTGGAAGCCATGGGTCGCTTCCCCGCAGCCGAGCGACGCCAGGTGCTGCCGTTGCTGGCGGAGTTGGCCACGCCCGCCGCGCTGGACGCCGCCCAAGCGGCCACGCGCGATCCCGATCCCGAACTCGTCAAGGAAGCCGTGCGCGTCCTGACGCAATGGCCCAATGCCGGGCCTGCCTCACGCCTGCTCGAAGTGGCTCGCACCAGCGCCGACTCGACCTTGCAAGCCCTCGCCTTGCGGGGCGGCATCGACGTGGCCGGACATGAGCCTGATCCTGCCAAACGCCTCGCCTGGCTTCAGCAAGCCACGGCTGCGGCCAAAAGTCCTTCCGAGAAAAAACAGGCGCTTGGCCTGATGGGGCAGATTCCCACGCCGGAGGCGCTTCAGATCGTGCTCGCCAATCTGGCGGATTCCGGCCTCGCCGAAGAAGCGGGACTGGCGGCCGTGAGCATCGCCGAGAAACTCGCCGGCGCGAATCCGAAGCTGGCCGCCGAAGTTGCCGTCAAGGTGTTAGCCCGGTGCAAGTCGCCGGACCTCATCAAGCGGGCCTGGGCGTTGCGCGGCAAACTCACGAGCGCGGCGGCGTTCATCCAGGACTGGCTCGTCTGCGGCCCTTACAGCCGGCCCGGCGCGAACGACGCACTGGCCATCTTCAACATCGGGTTCGATCCAGAGAAATCCGGCGTGGCTGTCCAGTGGAAGCCCGTCCCGCGCGCCGATATGATCGACCTCATGGGACTCTTCCCCGACCGCGCCAACTGCGCCGCCTACCTCAAAACAAAACTCATCGTCGCCGAAGATTGCGCTGCCGCTCTCTTGCTGGGCAGCGACGATGGGATTAAGGCGTGGCTGAACGGCGCCGTGGTGCATAGCAACAACGTGGACCGCGGCGCGGTGGCCGACCAGGACATGGCCCCGATTCGACTCAAGAAGGGTGTCAATGAATTGTTGCTCAAAGTCACCCAGGGCGGCGGCGGTTGGGCGGCCTGCGCAAGAATTGTCGGGCCGGATGGCCTCCCCATTCCCGGCCTCAAAGCAGAGAGAGGACGCTAAACCGGACATTTCGCGGAAGTCCGTGAAGAACGCGAGATAGTCTTGCTGATCTTGGGTGAGGTCGTGGCCAACCATCGACTCCATCACCTGCCAAGTCGATCGGAGGGCGGCTTCGTCGTGACTTGAAACATTGATTGGCCAGCGAGGCTCGAAGCGATTAAATTCCGCCGTGCCAACGCTCGAACAGATTGAGAATGAAGTGCCGCAGTTGACCAAGGATTCCCCATGAAAGGGGGATTTTCGTTACGACCATCCCCGCACAGCCGAGTTGGTTGTGGAGGTGTGTGTGACCAGTCCTGATTACGACCGCTCGAAGCTGCGGGCCTACGCCACCGCCGACGTGAAGGAATGCTGGCTCGTCCTCGGCCCAGAGAAGAGAATTGAAGTGTTCCGGCGGCCTAAGGATGGTCAATTCATGGAACACGCCGTTCACGGCCCGGGGGGGACGCTCACCAGCGCGGTCTTGCCGGATTTCACGCTGCCGCTGGATGCTCTCTTCGCCCCGTAACTGGCCAGCGCGCGAGCGCGGGGCGAGCCTTCCATTTTTGCCAGGTGATGAATGCCCCCTTCGTCATCGCTTTTTCAGCGTGCGGGCTACCTCCAGGTCTTCTCCCGAATCTCCAAAACTTGTCGATAAGCTTGACTGACACCTCGAAATCCACACCGAACTCCGGGCGGGCGGGCCTAGCTGCGCCAGCAACAAGATGGGGTTCGACTCGTCTTTCCAACCCGCCAGGCGCCGACGACGACCTATAACCGCGGCGCGTTCGTTCTGCTTCCTTTTCCCAGGCAAAGCTCGATGCCGCAGTCCGATTTTGGCTTGGCCTGTGCAACAAGCGGGACCACAAACGGGTCCTTGGCCAATGCCCCGATCTTGCCGGGCGCTTAATCCGCCATTTGATTCTGACTGAACGCACGCTGGACAATCGGAGTGCGAATTCGTACAAAAGAAACCTATCGCCCGATTGTGATCTGTAACGAGAAAGGAATCCTATGAAAACCACACTTCGAAAACAAATCCTCGAACGAAACTCCAAGCCGCCGCACCCCACCGGCTCGTTGACTCGCCGCACTTTCCTGAGAACCGCCCTGCAGGCGGGCGCGATTCTGGCGGCGCCGCAGGTGGTGCCCGGCGCGGTCCTGGGCCGAGATGGCGGCGTGGCTCCAAGCGAACGCATTGTGCTCGGTGGCATTGGCATTGGTTCGCGAGGACGGTACGTGCTCAGTTGTTTCCTGCACGAACCCGATGTGCAATTTGCGGCGATCTGCGACGTGCGATCCGCCCGCCGTGAATCCATCAAGAAGATGGCGGATGACCAGTACAACAACATAGACTGCTCCACGTTTCACGACATGCGCGACCTCCTGGCCCGGAGCGATATCGACGCCGTGCTCATTGCCACCGGACCGAACTGGCACGCCACGGCGGCGACGATGGCGGCCAAGGCGGGCAAGGATGTCTATTGCGAGAAACCCTGCACGAAGAACATCGCGCAAAGCCTGGCCTTGCGTGACGTGTTCCGCCGCACCGGCCGCGTCTTCCAGGCCGGCACCCAGCGCCGCAGCCTGCCGAATTTCATGTTCTCGATTGATCTGGCCCGTTTCGGAAAACTCGGCCCAATCCATACGCTTTACGCGCACCCTGGCGGGCTCGGGACGAGCATGAGCGGCTGGGCGCCGCAAGAGCCCGAGCCCACCAAGGACGTGGTGGACTGGGATCTCTACCTCGGACCGTCCGCGTGGCGGCCCTTTAACAAGCGGTTCCTCGATGGATTCAATTTCGAGAAAGGCGGCGGACTGGTCGGCGGCGGCTGCCTCGAGTGGGGTTCGCACTGCGTGGATCTCTGCCAGTGGGCCAACAACGCTGATGACACCGCGCCGCTCGAGTACGAACCGAAGAACGGCCAGTTGCACGCCCGCTACCCAAATGGCGCCAAGCTGATCTTGCGCAACGACGGCTGGCTCCCGACGATGGGCTCCTGCCCGGTGCGATTCGAAGGCGAAACGGGCTGGGTCGAAACGGGCGACAACGCCGAAATCGTGGCCAGCTCGAACGCTCTGCTCGTGGGCCGGGGCGCGAAAATCGCCGGCTATCCCGCGGACTTCCACGTGCGCAATTTCCTGGACTGCGTCAAATCGCGGGGCCAGACGCGCGCCAATGCCGACGTGGCCTGCCAGGCCCACATCGCCTGCCATGCCGCCAACATCGCCCTCTATCTCGGACGCAAGCTCAACTACGATCCCAAGAAAAACGAGTTCATCGGCGACGAAGAAGCCAACCGACTCCGCTCCGAAGCCCTCCGGGAACCCTGGCGGATTTGAAACTGAAGCATGAAACGACTTTTACTCAAGAGGTCCACTATGAAATCTAGAATTCAATACTTTGCATCATGCGCCCTGTTCGGCGCGGCAGTTTCCCTTTTCACCCTGGCTCAGACCAGTCTGGCCGCAGACGGCAGTCAGGAATCTTCGGCGGATCAGCAACGAAAATTGATCGCAGTCCTGCAATCGGACGCCCCGGCCGGCGACAAAGCGATCACCTGCAAAAAGCTCGCGATCTACGGTGACAAAGAGGCCGTGCCCGTTCTCGCTCCGTTGCTCTCCGATACCAGTCTGTCGTCGTGGGCGCGGATTGCCCTGGAGGCCATCCCCGGCCCGGCCGCGGATGAGGCGCTGCGGGGAGCGGTAGCCCGAGTTCAGGGCCGATTGCTGATTGGCGTGATCAATTCCATCGGCGTTCGCCGTGACCTCAAGTCGGTCGAGACACTCGCCGGAAAGTTGAAAGATGCCGATGCGGATGTCGTCGCGGCCGCCGCCGTGGCCTTGGGCCAAATCGGCGGAACCCAAGCGGCCAAGATCCTCAATCAAGCGCTGGCCGCCGCGGGGAACGACACCCGTCCCTCGATCGCGGAGGGTGGCATTATCTGCGCGGAACGGCTTCTGGCCGCTGGGAAATTCGCGGATGCGATCCAGTTGTATGATGCCGTTCGCCAAGCGCCGGTACCCAAGCAGCGATTGCTCGAAGCCACCCGCGGAGCGATTCTAGCGCGCCAGTCGGCGGGAATCCCCCTGTTACTCGAGCAATTGCGCTCGACGGACAAGGCCGTGGTTGGAATCGCGCTGCGCACGGCGCGCGAGCTGCGGGGCCGCGACGTGACCGAAGCGCTGGGAGCGGAATTGGACACCGCGACTCCCGGACGTCAGGTCATGCTGCTCCTCGCTCTGGCGGATCGCGGGGATGCCGCCGTGCTGCCCAAAGTCCTGCAAGTGGCCCAGACTGGCTCCAAGCCCACCCGAGTCGCGACCCTGGACTTGCTCGACCGCTTCGGCGACCCCTCCTCGGTGCCGGTGTTGCTGAGCGCCGCCGCCGAAGGCGATGCCGACCTGACGCGAACCGCCAAGGCGACCTTGACCCGGATGGAAGGCAAGCCGGTGGATGCCCAACTTCTGGCCCGATTGCCCCAATCGTCCGGTAAGATGCGCCAACTCATCATCGAATTGGCCGCGCTGCGGCGCATCGAGGGCGCGCTGCCCGCCATTATGGCGAGCACGGCCGATGCGGATGCGGGTATTCGTCGTGCTTCACTGGACTCGCTCCGCGTTCTTGGCTCGGATCAGCAGGTCGCCGACCTCGTCCGCCTGCTGGTCAAGACACAGAATCAACAGGATCGCGAGAACATCGAAAAGGCCCTCGCGGCCATCGGCGGGCGCAGTGCTCAGGGCTCTCTACCTCAAATCCTGCCCCTCGCGCGGAATAATGACAGCGCTCTGCGCGAAATCGCTTTGCGCATCCTGGCCTCCATTGGTGGATCCGACGCCTTGGCCGCGGTGAAGGCAGCCCTCGATGATCGCGATGAGGCCGTTCAGGACGAAGCCGTCGGCACGCTGGCGACTTGGCCCAACAACTGGCCGGACGACGCCGGTGTGGCCGAGCCTCTCTTGGCTCTGGCCAAGTCGGGCAAAAAGACATCACACCAACTTCAAGGCGCCCGGGGTTACCTGCTCTATCTCCAAGAAAGCAAGAAGCTCAGCAACGCGGACAAGCTCAGCGCGATTAACGGCTTGCTCCCCTCGCTAAAACAGCCTGCGGAGAAACGACTCGTGATTGCCACGCTCAGCGCCATTCCCACCGCTGGAACGGTCGAATTGCTGGTGGCCTTGGCCGCAGACCCGGAGATTGCGGAGGAAGCATGCCTGGCCATTGTTAACATCGCGACCGGGAAGAACCTGCGAGACGCGCCTCGAGAACTCCGCCAAAAGGCACTTCAAACCGTTGTCGAGAAATCCAAGAATACCTCGACTCGGGCAAAAGCCGAGGATGGGTTGAAACGAATCCGCTAATTCGACCTTGCTTTCAAGTTGAGCGGAACGAACCCTCACCCGTCCTTCGGACACCCTCTCCCATCGGATGGGAGAGGGACGGGGTGAGGGACCGGTTAGTCTCATCTTGATGGCGAATTGGAATAAGCTCCGAGGCCGGTTTTTCGGTCTAGACATCACTTCGCCGGCACCCCAGAGGCCGGCGAAGCTCGCGTCGATGAAGTTGACGCCAACGGACCGCCAGGGCATGTCATTCGGGACTGCCTTGCGGACTCTGCGGACTTCGACTGATTCCAACGACCTCTGCAATTCTCATTTTGGCCCAGGACACATCCGTTCGAAGTATGTAGTCCCGGCTTTAGCCGGTCTTCACCTGGCGACCGACTAAAGCCGGGACAGACTCTCGACGAGGAGGTGCCTGGAGGCATCAGCCCATAATCATTTCTGACACACCGGACACCAGGCGCTGGTTCGACCGCCCACTTCTTCTCGTCGTAACTCAGTGTGATCGATAGGACATCGCCCGCCCGCTGCCCATCTATCGTGATACAACCAACCCCTTGGAGGATCCGCGAAGTTCCGGCTGATATGCTTCATTGCCCCGCGGCTAACCCAGCGAATGATCCGCCACAAGATCCTGATGGACTCCTCCGGAAGGGCCCCGCTCAATCGGTGTGGATTGAGCTCAGCGCGCCAAAGAATCTCGTCGGCCATCCAGTTGCCGATTCCAGGGAATCCACTTTGCAGCAAAAGCGTCGCCTTGACGGGCAGCTTGCGGTGTTTCGCAAGGAAACTCTCGACCCACTTGACCGAGAATGACTCGGACAATACCGCCGGAGGGAGATCCAGCCACCATTGCGGCGGCGTGCTTCCACGGTGAAACCGAACTCGGCCAAACTGGCGGGGGTCGCAGAAAACCAAAGCATGGCCGCTCTGGTAAATCGCCAGGTGATCGTGTTTGCCCGGATCCAAGGAGAGCTTCTCAACCCGCAAGGTTCCGGTCATTCCCAAATGAAGTCCGAGCCAAAGTCCTCTGGAAAAACCGAAGAGCATCTGCTTGCCTCGTGCTTCGGACGATGAAAGCGTCGCGCCAGAAAGGAGCCGTTTTAAATCCGGAGTATTGACATCTCGAAACACTCGACTTTCTTTGTGCAACTCCACCCGACCCACTCTCTTCCCAATTCCGCTATCCCACTGACGACGATAATACTCCACTTCGGCGAGCTCAGGCATAAGGTCAGGATAAATTTTGACGAAGGTTAGGCAAACCGTAAAACGCGCTAAACTGGAAAAACCAGAAACGGGTGTTCAAACCA
>CAYHFE010000363.1:0-8205 GCA_964355375.1 uncultured Verrucomicrobiota bacterium | reverse complement strand
GGTTCATGGCCCCAACTCACGTCCGATTTTTGGAGGTGTCCGCTCTCCATGAACCCAATCACTGCGCTATCGTCGAAGTGCGGTTCCCGCCCACGACTCGACGGGACCAACAGAACGATCACGCCGCGTCCACCCACCGCTCGAGACCCGTGAGAATCCCTCCCTACCCCGATCCCATGAAACCAACCCTTTGCCGTTGCGCCGCACTTTTCTTCGCGTGTCTGATCACGGCCAGCTCATCGCCGGGCGCCGCGCCGCCTGATCTCATCATCGCAGATTTCGAATCCTCAGATTACGGCGCCTGGAAAACCACCGGAACGGCCTTCGGTCCGGGTCCCGCCCGCGGCGCCTTGCCCAAGCAGATGCGGGTCGAGGGCTTTCTCGGTCGCGGTCTCGTCAACTCCTTCTTCAATGGAGACAGCACCACCGGCACCCTCACCTCGCCCCCGTTCAAGATTGAAAGGCCATTCATCCAGTTCCTCATCGGTGGCGGGAAGAATCCCGAGAAACTCTCCATGCATCTGCTCGTGGACGGCCAAATCGTTCGCACGGCCACGGGACCGAACGATCAACCGGGCGGGAGCGAACATCTCGACTGGGCGCAATGGGACGTGAACGCCTGGTTCGGCCGCCTGGCGGTGATCGAGATCATTGACCAGGCGACGGGAGGCTGGGGACATCTCAACATCGATCATCTCATTCAAACGGATCGAAAGCTCCCCGGGCTGGTGGCCAACCCACAGCGGGAGTTCACGGTGAGCCGGCCTTATCTCAATCTCCCGGTCAAGACCGGCGCCCCGAAACGACTGCTGACGCTCACCCTGGCCGGCTCAACCGTCCGACAATTCGAAATCGAACTGGCCGAAGCCGAGCCGGATTGGTGGGCGTTTCTGGACCTGACGCCGTTCCGCGGCCAGAAGGCGGTGGTTAGCGTGGATAAGCTGCCGGAAAACTCGAACGGCCTGCAAGCGATCGAACAGTCCGAGGCAATCCGGGGCGCGGAGAATCTCTACTCGGAGAAACTGCGTCCCCAATTCCATTTCACCGCCCGCCGCGGCTGGAATAACGATCCCAACGGTCTCGTCTTCCATCAGGGCGAATATCATCTGTTCTTTCAGCACAATCCGTATGGCTGGAACTGGGGCAACATGCATTGGGGCCACGCGGTCAGCGGCGATCTCGTGCATTGGCGGGAAATCGAAGAAGCGCTTTATCCAGACGCGCGCGGCACCATGTTTTCCGGGTCGGCGGTGGTGGACGAGCGGAACACGGCCGGCTTTGCTCGAGGTCGCGCAAAGCCCCTGGTCTGTATTTACACCTCCGCCGGCGGAACCAGCCCCCTCTCGAAGGGTCAGCCCTTCACGCAGGATCTCGCCTTCAGCCTCGATCGGGGCCGCACCTGGACCAAGTATGACCAGAACCCCGCCCTGCCCCATATCGTCGGCAGCAATCGCGACCCGAAGGTGCTCTGGTATGAACCGGACAAGAAATGGATCATGGCCCTCTACCTCGACAAAAATGACTTCGCTCTTTTCGCATCCGCGGATCTGAAACGCTGGGAAAAGCTCTGCGACGTCTCCCTGCCCGGCACCTCGGAGTGCCCCGAGTTTTTTGAACTGGCCGTCGATGCCGACAAGAAGAACGCGCGGTGGGTCTTCTACGGCGGCAACGGCCGCTATCTGATCGGAAGTTTCGACGGGCGAACGTTCATCCCTCAATCGGGTCCGCATCCGCTCCAGTTCGGCAACTGTTTCTACGCCTCGCAGACCTTCAACGGACTGCCCGCTCGCGACGGCCGGCGCATTCTCATGGCCTGGGGACAAATGAACTTCCCCGCCATGCCGTTCAACCAAATGATGGATTTCCCCGTCGAACTCACCTTGCGCAGCACCGCAGATGGCCTGCGCCTGTTCGCCAATCCGGCCCGGGAAATTGCCGCGCTCCACGGACGATCTCATCGGATCAAGCGGCAGCTCCTGGGCCCGGACGCCAATCCCTTCGCCCGGGTCCGGGGAGAATTGCTGGACGTGGCCGCGGAAATCTCCCTCGGTCAGGCCGAAGAAATTAGCTTCAACATCCGAGGAGTTCCCATCCATTATGACGTCAGGAAGCAGGAGTTGACCTGCCAATCGAAGAAAGCGCCGCTCCCGGCCCTGGCTGGCAGAATCCGTCTGCGCTTTCTCGTGGACCGCGGATCCATCGAGATCTTTGGGAACGACGGACAGCTCTACATGCCGATGGGAGTCATCGTGCCGGAGGAAAACCTCTCGTTGGAAGTCCGAGCCAAGGGCGGCCCCGCCACGCTGGAGCATGCGGAAGTCTTCCTCCTCAAGCCGGCATGGAAGGCCAGGGCTTCGGCCGCGGCCAAACGGTGAGACTTCTCGCCCGAGATCCCCGAGCTACCGATCCGAGTCATGGAGGGCGACATTCAAATCGTTCCGCTCTCACGCCGACCCGATGAAGTGCGCCGCTTTCTGAAGGTCGGCGACCTGGTTTACCGGGATGATCCGCATTGGATCGCGCCGCTCGTGAGGGACACGCAAACCGTCTTGAGCGATCGCAATCCCTTCTTTCAACACGCCGAGATGCAGCTCTGGGTGGCCCGCCGCCATGGGCGCGACGTGGGGCGCATCGCCGGGATCCTTGATCACACTCACAACCAGTTTCACAACGATTGCGCCGGTTTCTTTGGTTTCTTTGAGTGCCTGCCCGATCCGCCGGTCAGCTCCCGGCTTTTCGAGGCGGTGCGCCTCTGGGCCCGACAAAGAAACCTGCGTCGTCTCCTGGGCCCCATGAACCCGACGACCAACGATGAGTGTGGCCTTCTCATCGATGGATTTGAGAGCCCACCGGTCTTGATGATGACCTACAATCCACGTTACTACCTCGACTTGGTCGCGGCCGAGGGGTTTGGCAAAGCGAAAGACCTGTTCGCCTATCAGATCGATCTCCGCACCTGCCCGGCGGAGCGCTTCCAGCGAATCAACGACAGCCTGGCTCAACGCCGGCCGGACCTGCACATCCGGCCGATTCTGCGGCACACGCTTCAGCGCGATCTGCCCAAGATCAAGGAGGTCTATAATGCCGCCTGGCAGAAGAATTGGGGTTTCGTCCCGATGACTGACGCCGAAGTCAATTTTCTCGCAAACCGCATCAAACCCCTGCTCCTGGATCGCCTGGCTTGGCTAGCCGAGACCGACGCTGAACCCGCCGCCTTCATGCTGGTCGTTCCCGATTTCAACGAGGCCATTCGAGGGCTGCGCGGCCGGCTGCTCTCCCCAGGCTTGCCTCAATTCCTGCGCTACTGGTTCGGCTGGAAACGCCCCGCCCAGATCCGAGTCATCGCCCTCGGCATCAAAAAATCCTTTCGCGGACGCGGCATCGAATCCGTCATGTTTGCCCGCACGCTCCAAGCCGCCAGGGAGGCCGGATTTCGCTTCTGTGAAGCCTCGTGGATTCTCGAGGACAACGTCCCGGTGCAACGGCTCATCGAGATGTTCGGCGGCCAAGCCTACAAGACTTACCGCATTTTCGAGCGCGAGCTCTAGATCAAGCCTCCCCGTCGCCCGCCTCGGTGAATCGTTGGTGCAATCGGTTTCCCATCGGGATCAGAATCGTCGCCGTCACCACTCCCGCCACGACGTCCAGCACATAATGGTAGCGGCAATAAACCGTCGCGACGCACAACAACACAACCAGGACGGCGTGGACCCAGCGGATTTGTGGAAGGAATCGAAACGAGAAATAAACCGTGCCCAAAGCCGCCGCCACGTGACTGCTCGGAAAGGCCGCGCCGGGACCTTCGAAATGCCGATAGAGGATCTCCATGATGCCGAAGAACGGACCGGCCCGAATCGCCTCCGGAAACACCGGGGGCGAAACGATCGGCCACCCCGGTTCCCCGAAAGGCGCCAGTCCGGTTTCGAAAAATGCCCTCGGCCCCACCACCGGCAGCAGAATGTAACCCAGATAACAGAGATAAAAGATCAGCGAGATCACGGTCATGTACTGAGAGAACGCCGCGCGATGACGGGCATAAAGGATCACAGCCACTCCAGCGATCATCAGGTAATACGAGAAATAGGCCCCATACAAAATTTCGCTGAGCCAGACATAAGGCCAGCGCTGCATGAGCACCAGGCTGGGCTGCATCCCAAAAAGGCGCTCCTCCCATCGCATGAAGTCGCCGTCCAGATAACCCGAATAGAACATCTGATTCAACACCGCGGTCTCGCGGTAGAGCGCGAGGTAGAGAAGCAGTGGATAGAAATGGCGCAACCATCCAAGCAGCGTTCCCTTCCGCCGCGCCGCGTCCAAGCCAATCAAGGAATGGATCAGCGCCATGGCGATGACGTGTCCGCCGGCGAGCCAGGCCCAGGACGGCACCGCGTCCCCGTGAAACAAGAGAATGAGCATCCCCACCACCGCCAGATAGATCTGGGTCGCGTCATCGACCACGTTGTACGAGTGGCGACCTCTTCTAGGGTTCATCATATCAGAGTCTCGTTACCTGGCTCCGACCAGAGATAGCATTATTAAATCAAGCTCTCAGAGGGCTTTCGCCCAGTCAGGGGACGAGCCATCCCCGCCCCAAAGAAAATCCCCGCGCCGGGCGGACGAGGGTCAGGCTTTGGGCAGCGTCAAATGGAAAGTGGCGCCGTGCCCGAGTTCGCTCTTGAGCCAGACTTTGCCTCCGTGCCCATGGATGATGTGTTTGACGATGGCCAATCCCAAACCGGTTCCGCCCGTCTCCCGGGAACGGGCCTTGTCCACGCGAAAGAACCGCTCAAAGACCCGCTCCTGCGCCTCCGGCGGAATCCCAGGACCGTCGTCGCTCACCCAAAGCTCGATCTGCTCCGGGGCGTGGTCGCGGGCGCCGATGCTGACCAATCCGCCGCCGCGCCCGTACTTGATGGCGTTCTCGATAAGATTGAAGACCACTTGTTGGAGACGGTCGGCGTCGGCCCGCGCGCGCCATTCCTCCGGCAACTGATTCGCGAAGGTCATGCGCTTCTCGGCAGCGCGCGACTGGAGATCGATGATGACTCGCTCGACAACTTCGCGGAGCGGCACGGGCTGCAAATTCATCACGATCTGGCCGCTCTCCAATCGGGAAATGGTCAGCAAATCCTCAATCAGGTAAGTGAGCCGGTCGGTGTGCTTGTCGATGATCTGGAGAAAACGGGTCGCTTGAGCGGGATCATCTTTGGCGCCGTCGATCAGGGTTTCCACGAAGCCCTTGATCAGGGAGAGCGGAGTCCGGAGCTCATGACTGACATTGGCCACAAACTCCTGGCGGGTGTTTTCCAACTGTTTGACCCGGGTGACGTCATGGATAACCAGGATGAGACCCTGGCGGATGCCGGCTTGATCGACATAGGTGGCGATGTTGATTTGCAGGGAGCGGGGCTGCGGACCGGGTGATTCCAGCTCGAGGCCGACGATGGGATGCTCCGCGATCGCGCGATCGACCAACCCCTGCAAAGCCGGCCAGCGAAAGGCCTCAAGGATGGTTTGGCCGCGCACGTCGGCGGTCAGATCGAAGAGCCGGGCCAGCGATTGATTGATCAGTTGGATGCGCCCGATGTCATCGAGCAAGAGCACCCCTTCAACCATGCTATTGAAGAGAGCTTGCTGCCGGGCTTGGGCTTGAGCATTGGCCTCTTGCTGCTGTTGCAGCGCTTGCTCCATGTACTCCTGGCGGGCGAGCTGACGTTCCCGGAGGCGGCGGCGTTCGTGCCACCAAAACTCCACGAGCACGAGGACGGCCAAACCGGCGAAGATCAGGGCGGGCCACATTTTACTCTTCGATGAAGCGATAGCCAACGCCCCGGACCGTCTCCAGGTACCGGGCGGCCGGACCCAATTTCTCCCGGAGCCGGCGCATGTGCGTGTCCACCGTCCGGGTGTCGATCATGCTGTCGTATTCCCAAACGTCGCGCAGAAGCTGCTCGCGCGATTGCACCCGGCCCCGGCGTTCGGCCAGGAGGATGATGAGCTTGAATTCCGTGGCCGTCAGCTCGATTCGTTTCCCTTTGACGGTGACCTGATGGCGCGGCACGTCCACGCACAAATGGCCGAAATGGATCAGGTCCCGTTTTTCATCCCCTTTTTGCTGGCGGCGCAAGATCGCTTTGACCCGCAGGACCAACTCTCGAGGACTAAACGGTTTGGTCACGTAATCGTCCGCTCCAAGTTCCAAGCCGAGGACTCGATCAATCTCCCCGGCCTTGGCCGTGAGCATGATGATCGGAATGCCGGCCGTGACAGGGTCGCGACGGAGGATCTTGCAGACCTCCAGGCCATCGACTTCCGGAAGCATCAGGTCCAGGAGGATGAGGCTGGGGAGGAGCGTGCGCGCTTTCTTCAGCGCCTCGGCGCCGTCAATGGTTTTAGCCACGTCAAAGCCCGCCGCCTTCAGATTGAACTCGATCAACTCCAGGACATCGGGTTCGTCATCGACTGCCAGAATGGTCGTTTTCATACGGTCGGTCGCAACCTGAAGGCTGCCGGTTACGCACAGCAGGTCGCCGCTTCGAGTGCGAGAGATCAGAAAACGGCCATCGGACGAAGACTACTGAGCCTGCTGCAAATGTGCCCATGCTGCATCCTCCTCCGGTCGGTTCCAGTCGCAGGCCAGCGCAGCCTCACTGAGGAGCGTTGTTTCAGAAAAATGAATGCTGGGGGCGCCTTCCAGAATCGTCACAAGAGCGCGGCGCGAGGCAGGCAGATGCGCCTCTTCAAGCCATCGGACCGTGCCGTTCTCGTCAATCACCGCTTCATGCGTCTGAATCATGCCTCAACGGTAAGGACTTTCGATTCGCAAGCAAGCGCGGAGAGGGTCTAACCCTGGACCTGTCCCTCTCCACCCAGCATCGGGAGGCTCATCGGCAGGGCCTCAAGGCCCAGGCCCAGCTCAAACCCTCGCTCAACTCGAAACAATAGATGTTCATAAGAACTGACCCGTTTACCCGTTTATGGGCGCGCTCTGGAGCAGCGCCAGGAATTCCGCTGCTGTGACAATCTGAATCCTTTGGTAGTTGCCCAAGGCGAGCAAATGGCGGTCGCCACTCACGAGGTATTGCGCCTGGCCGATGACGGCGCACTCCAAAACAGCATCATCGTCGGAATCGGCGGCAACGACTTTCAGCGCGCCCGATATCGCGACTACTCTCGAAAAGACCCGAATCTCGTCGGTGGTCTCCGTCGCTTGGCCCGCGTCGAAGCCGCGCTTGATTTGAAGTTTCTCGGAGAGTTCCGCGAGAATGGGTTCGCAGGTGACGGACAGACATTTGCCTTGGCGAGCGGCTTGCACACACTGGTGCGGATTCCCCAACCAGCCGACCGAGGAAAAGAGGACGTTCGTATCGAAAACGACGCGGAGAATCCCATTCACGATTCGTGGAGGATGTCGTCCACAAAGGCCTCGCGCTGCGCCTCAGTCATCGTGTCCCAATCCAAACCGCGCGTGGCGGCAAGTCGGCGCATGTCTTTTTCGCCCTCGTGGGCGGTGATTTGCCACCACTGGTCGCGCTCGGCTGTGAGGTCCGTCAGGACGCGGCGCTTGCTTTGGGGTGGCAGTTGTTTCACCAACTGCACCACTTGATCGTCGGTCAGCGATAGCGTTGCCATGACCGTATTCTGCCGCAGAATCGCCAGGGACTCAACATCGCTTTTCACCGAGCTGGCCGAGCCTGGAAAGACTCTGCTCGAATTGAAAACTGTTTTTCCCTAAACGGGTCAGTTCTTATGAACAGCTATTGCTTCTGTTTGCGCTGCCGCCACTGGTCAAGCAGTGTGTTCACATTGGCCACGCTGCCCATTTGCCATCGCTGCGCAATCCAGGCCACCGTCACCAGCGTCTCCTTCCGCAACCGCACCGCCCTCTTCACTTTCTCCAGGTCGCCTTTGCTCCGTCTTCCTAGCGCTGCTTCCGTCCATGGCCGCCGCTGTGGAACGGAATGCGTGGAACGGACAGTGTCCTGAGTCAAAATGAGAACTGCCGTGCAACAATCTCTGAGGCAACAAAAGAAGGTTTTTATTTCGTTCTGTGGCGAAATAGGGTAATGGCGATGCGTGAGTGCATGAACATTACCAAGGCGTTGGGGAAGGGCGAGTTGTGCGTCTGCCAGATCACCGAGTTGTGGGTAATGCACAGGTCTCGGAGTGCGCCGGCCCTCCGGCGCTTTGACCCGATGCGGAGAA
>CAYHFE010000362.1:0-8217 GCA_964355375.1 uncultured Verrucomicrobiota bacterium | reverse complement strand
CGAAATTGCTTGCCCGCTCTTTTGAGCAAGGCATAGTAACCGCCCGATGATTGCGGGGTTGGTAGCTCAGTGGTAGAGCAGCGGCCTTTTAAGCCGTTGGTCGTGGGTTCAAATCCCACCCGACCCACCAACTTTGTTCTCCGCGCCGTCTTGAAGGAGCTAATCATTTCGATGGTTTCGTTGAGCGTCGCGCTTTCCGCGCCCCAGAAGCGACGACAGGCCAGTCGTTGCCAAAAGAAACCGGGTTCTGGAAGATTCTGGCAACCGGTGGCCCCAGGACACTTTTCCTTGCCCCAACGATGCTGCTGGCTTATCGTCCTACCATGGCCGGAAGGCCAATTCCTATCAAGTTACCTATGAAAACCGCTCTGCTCAGCCTTTTGCTCTCATTCACACTGGTGTCGCGAATCGACGCCGCCGATTCGAATCCGTCAAGTAAACCCGATACCCAAGCTAAGAACGAATTGTCCGCCAAACAGGCAGCCGACGATGCTCAAAAGGCCGCCAGCGAAGCCAAAGAATTCGCGGATCAAGCGGGCAAGGCAGCCGACCTTGCGGCGACCGATAAAGCAGTCCGAAAGGCGGCTGATGAGGCCAAAAAGGCGGCGCTTCAAGCGAGAGGAGCGGCTGATGACGCGAAGAAGTACGCCCTGAAAAAGGACGTAGAATCCGCCATGAAATCCGCCCATGTGGCCAGGAAAGCGGCTGACACGGCGAAAAAGGCGGCGGACCGGGCGAAGACTCCTCTCGACAAGGGAGCACTGAAGCCGAACACCACGAAGAAGCCTCTGAACCCAGCGGAAACGCCTCTTCGGTAACAATTCAGTTGCTGACCATGGCGCCCGCCACTTTTGGGGCGCCGCGATGGCAGAACCTTTCTGGGATTGCTTTCGCTTCACCGCCGGATCGCCGAGGGCATCGGCTGACCCGTTCGCCTTTTCCAATGCTTGGTTCCGCCTACGGAGTTTGCCGAGCGCGATAGAAGCGAGACGGAAGTTTGGCGGCTTCGTTGTCCAAGTAGATGAACGTGCCAGTGGCGTTCGTGCCCCCAACAATCTCCAGCCATTGCAGCAGATTCGTCGAGGCCTCGAGGCTGAACCGGCTGCCGGACGCGCTGGAAAGGGTGACTTGAAAGCGGTCGTCGGACATTCTCGGTCCCAACACGAGTTTGAAGGATACCGGGGTCCTGACCTGCAAAGGAGCGTTCGCACTCGTGGCAGAGCCCAAGTCGTTCTTTGCCTCCACGGAATAGCTGCCGGAATGGTTGGGCAAGACGTTCTTCAAAACGAGGATCGCGTTCGTCGCGCCAGTCATCACCGCGCCATTAAACCGCCATTGATAGGACAACGGCTCGGCGCCCTGCGCCACGACGGTCAGCGTGGCATCGGTGCCGAGCGGGACCGATTGGCCTTGAGGTTGCACAAGGATCGATGGTGGCAGGCTTGGTTCGGCCGCGACTCGGTAATTGTCAAAGACCATGTAATTGTTTCCAGGTGTTTCGTCGGTGAGCCAGACGGCATCGATATAACCCAGGCTCAAGGTTGTCTCTGTGGTTGTGATCGATTCGCCTTCGACGAGCGTGATGTTGTCCAGGGTCGCGCTCCACAAATTGTTCGCGAAGTCCATGGTGACGGCGAGTTGATGAATCTGATTGGTCTGGAAAGTCGCCCCCGTCAGCGAGACTCCTTGCCCGTCGTTTAATTCGTAACCAACGACTGAACCAAAGGTATCGAAATCCAGGGCGAACAAGAACTGACCTGCACCGTTGAAGACGGCCCAATCGAATAAGTCATCTTCGTGGTTCGTTGATCCGACAATGGCCATCGAAACAGAGAATTGAACGAGCGACTGGGCATTGGTGATCACCCGCCAGACCGAACTCCGAACGGCTCCGCCCGACGAGGTGAAACCAATCCGAGCTTGTTGCCCGAGGCCGAACGCATTGCTCAGCACAAGATTCCCGCCCGGACCGGTTTTGTTCCATCCGTTCTGCCCGCTGACCGATTGGCCGCTCTTAAAGCCTTCGACCGCCTCGAACCCGGTCGCATAAATCACCACCGGTTCCGGTGGCGGAATCAGTTTTAACGTGATGTGGCCGCTTTCTCCGCCATAACCATCGACCGCTATCCGATAGTCCTGACCGGCCTCGGCGCGAAAGCGCACTTGGCTGGTCACGTCGATGTCGGCGTCGTCGTTGCTCGCAATCGCGGTCAAATTGGTTAACGCGTTGCCCTGATAGACGGCGAGGAGCGTGTCGAAGGTGCTGCCCCGAGTGCCGATCGTCCATGGGCCGGCCCCGGGCGCCGTCCACCGAAACCAAACGGACCGGCCGCCTTTGCCTCCGGCGTGATCCTGCTCGCCAGGCTCTCGGCTGGCTCTGAGGTTGCTGCCCGTCACGATGGCGGCACTTCCGGTGATCGTTTGAGCATTCAGGAAAAGATCATTGGATGGCGCGTCGGAATTGCTCACGACAAAATAATTCGCGCTGACCGCGACCCCGTTCGTCGTCACAACGGTGATCGGGCCGCTCGTGGCGCCATCGGGGATTTTGACTGTAACTTGGGTGGAAGAATCTACCGTGGCGACGGTCGCGCGAAGGCCATTGAAATTCACCGTAACGGGGCCCGTGAAATTCGCGCCCGCGATCGTGACGGCGCTGCCGGTCTCAGCTCGGACGGGATTGAAGGTGTCGAGGCGCGGCACATTGCCGGTGAATCTCCAGGCGAGAACGAGATCTCCAAACACTCCGGCGAAGCCATCGATGGCGACGTGATAGAGCTTCCCCTTCTCGGCCTTAATCGAAACCGAACTGCCCCCGCTTCCGTCGGCGTCGTCGTTACTTCCGATGGCCAGGAGGTTCGTCAGCGCCCCACCCGTATAGAGGGCCAACACCGTGTCAATGCTGCTGCCCAGCGTGTCAAACGTCCAGGTGCCATCATCCGGCGCCGTCCAGCGATACCAGACAGATTTCCGGGCGGGGACTTTCGCATGATCGGGTTCCCCGAGCTCAGCGCCGGCTCCGGTGTTATCGCTGGAGACGCTGCCGGAATGGCCCGAGATGGCTTGGCCATTGGCAAAATCGTCGTTTACCAGCGGCGGCGTGACAATAAAAGTATTGGTGCTCGAACCCGCGCCGGCCTGAGTGCTGACTTGAATGAGCCCGGTCGTTGCTCCCGGGGGCACTTGCGCGACGATGCGGATGGGAGAATCAAGCGTAAAACTGCTCGCGCTCACTCCGCTGAACTTCACACTGGTCGTCCCTCCGAGGTTTGCGCCATCGATGACGACACTGCTTCCGATTGGCCCAGCCGGCGGAAAAAAGCTGCGAACGACCGGGAGCGCCGTCGCGCTTGTCCAAGTCAAGGTGATGTCACCAGCCGCGTCGCGAAAGCCGGAGATCACGATGTTATACGCGGCCCCGGCAGCCGCCGAGAAGGTGACGCTGCTCGTGGCCGTGCCGGCAGTCGCGTCGTCGTTTTGGGCGACCACCGCGAGGTTGGTCAAAGTGCTGCCCGTATAAACGGCCAAGGCTGTGTCGATCTTGCTTCCCGAGGTATGGAAGTTCCACGCGCCGGCACTCGGAGCCGTCCAACGATACCAGACCGTGCGGCCACCCGTATCTCCGGCGTGATCGGGTTCGCCAGCCTCTTTCGTGGCGCCGACATTGCTGCCCGAGACGGCGCCCGAGACACCGGTCAGGACTTGGGCCGCCGCGAACGGATCGTTGGCCGGTGGAAGAGTGAACCGAAAATCTTCAAAGCTGGCGGCGGTTCCGCCGGGAGTTGTGACCGTGATCGATCCGCTTGTGGCGCCAGGCGGAACGCGCACGGTGATCTGCCGCGGTGAATCCACGGAAAAAGCCGTTCCGGGGAGGCCATTGAACCGAACCTCCGTTGTTTCTTCGAAATTGGCACCCGTGATGGTGACGCTGGCGCCAGCCGGAGCGCCGAGCGGGTTAAAGCTGTTGATGATGGGAACAGGCACAATGGTCAGCACGGCCACGCTCGTGGCCGAGCCAACGGCCGTGCTCACCCGAACCAGGCCGGTGTTGGCCGCGTCCGGAACTGTCGCCGTGATCTGAGTGGGTGAGTCGATGACAAACCCAGCGGCCCTGACGTCATTGAATTGAACATTGGTCGTTCCGATAAAGTTCGCGCCCCGGATCGTGATCTTGCCACCGGGCCCGGCCTTCAAAGGCGCAAAACTCGCGATCGCAGGCAGGACACTCAAGGTGAAAACGTTCGAGCTCGTCCCGGTGCCTTGGGGTGTCGTCACGCTGATGTTTCCACTCGTGGCGCCGAGAGGAACGATCGTGCTGATCTGGGTCGGGGACTCGATGGTGAAGCGCGGCACGATGGCGCCGTTGAAGTTGACGTTGGTGGCGCCGTTGAAGTTGACGCCGGTAATGACCACGGCCGTTCCAAACCCGCCG
Source organism: uncultured Verrucomicrobiota bacterium (assembly GCA_964355375.1). Classification (GTDB taxonomy): domain Bacteria; phylum Verrucomicrobiota; class Verrucomicrobiia; order Limisphaerales; family SIBE01; genus CAYHFE01. The sequence goes on along the minus strand of CAYHFE010000362.1, from coordinate 3,785 downwards.
CGATCGGGGGTAAAGCTCGCGATGGCTGGGGTCGGGATAACCGTAAAGCTACCGGAGCTGGTGGTCGTTTCGTCGGCCGAGGCCACCGTGATCGGGCCGGTCGTCGCCGCCAGAGGAACGACCGCAGTCAGGCGCGTCCCGGATTGCACGGCAAACTGAGCGGCGCTGACGCCGTTGAATTTCACGCTGGTCAGTTCGGTGAACTTAGTCCCCGTGATCGTCACGAGAGTGCCGATGCCTCCAGTCGAGGGCGTGAAGGCCGAGATGGTGGGCGGAATCCCTGCCGCCTCCAAAGCGATTCGGCCCCACCACGTGCCCCAGGTGTTCGTCCCCGAAGCCGTGAATTGCTGAAGCGTCCACATATCGATTTCATTCAATGGATCAACGACGGTGCTGCTATAATCACCCCATCGATTCCTGGTTCCGCCGTGCGTTTTGAAGTAGGGCGCTTCTCCGGCCTTCAAAATGGTATCGGCTCTCAGGGTATGGGGCGGGTCGATGGCCGCGCGAAAGGAATAGCCGGCGCTGGCATATTGAGTTCCCGAGAAGCTGGAGTAGCCGATCAGCACGTCGTTATTCTTGTTCACGGCCATGCTTGGATAAGCATAGAACTTGGCCGCGGTTGGGTCATCGATCCGGCCAAATTGCTGAACCGCTCCCGCTGAGCTCAGCTCCCACCATTGAATCGCGCTGCGCACGGCATTGGTGGCGGGCAGAAAAACGGTGTGGCTCAACCAGAGCGATCCGTTCCGAAAGACCACGCCGTTCTGAAGCCGGTTATCTCCCGTGTTGATTCTGTTGGGCGAGCCGAGCTGGGGCGCAAAATCCTGAGCCGCCGGCGAACTGGCCCAGGTCGAGGTCACGGACGGAAAGGTCGTGCCTGGATTATAGACTTCCGCTCCGAGCTCTCCCGTCAAGGTGCTCAATCGCAGGAAACCTTTGCCGTTGGAGTTGCCGTTTTGCACATTCACCAAAAGCATGGTCTGCATCGTCCCGTCATAATCGATGGCTGGCGCGATCGCGAAACCGCCCTTGTCGTCGAAGCTCTTGACCGCGAGCGCCACGGAGCCGTTGGCATAAACGCTGTTCCGATTCAGAAAGTAAATGCGGGACAGGCCGGGTCGGTTCTCGGCCACGGAATAAAGGTTCGCCGTGACCACGATCCATTTCTTATTGAAGCCAACGATGGGATAGTCCGCCCATTGCACCCCCTCACCGTCGGCCCGGATCTTAAATCCAAACCATTTCCCCGCCGGATCGCCCGTCTCGGAAACGGCCATCAGAACCGAGGAGTTGGTGCTGACACTATCGGACAACGTCACCATCAACCAACGATTGGCCGAAAGATCGTAGGCGATCTTGGGATCGAAGGTGTTGCCAATGTTTTCGACCAAGTTGGTCCAAAAACTTTTGAGAGGCACCGTGCTGATGGCATCTCCGGATCGGCTTTGGATCCGCACTTGGGAATTCAGCGCGATCATCAAATGGTTGGGTCCCACCGCTCCTTGGGTATCGGGAGGAATCGCCCGGTCATTATCCTCCAGGCCAAGAAAACTGGATTTGACCTTCGGGGCGGTCCCGGGCTGAACCGGGGACTTCTTGGCGATGCTCGGCCTGAAGGTATCCAGCGCAACGGACCCATCGCCGGATCCCGGGCTTTCCGTCGGCCCAGGCATCAACGGCGGAATCACCGCCGGGCCGTCGTGAACCGGTGGATGTGATTCTAACTCGCGCGCCAATTCTGCAAAACTTGCCGAGCGTCCCGGAACAACAACGGCTGGCTCGGGCAAAACACCTTCGCCGTGGCCGCTGATTGATCCCAGGGACGACCCCAGCAGAGCCAAGGCGAAGCGAGCCGCGCGACGAGAGTGATTCGTCCACTCGAATAATCGCCGGCCCGGGGAGCGAGCTTGAGTTCGATTTGGGTTCTTCGATATCCCCGTTGGCCAAAGTCGCCTTTGACTCGGATCGGATAAATACCCAGGTTCAGCCTGAGACCCATGGACGGTGTGGTTCTGCATGCGATCGCGGTTACGATGAGTGGCAAAAGAGTAGAGACTGACCTTGAGCTGTCAAAAGAATTTAGAGGAGAGTCCGCTGGCCAAGGTCCAGCGGCGGGTCGAGGATGTGCGGTCGTCGGATGAATCTTAAAGTGTTGCTCAGGATTCTCTTGGAGACGGCTCTCGTTTCCGGCCAAAGCACCGACGCAGCCGGTTTGTCCGCGTCGGTGAGGTAAACCCGGCCTTGGGCGACGATCGGACTGGACCAGCCCCGTCCCACCGGCACTCGCCAGGAAATCTTCAATCCGTCCGGCGGGAACGACTTCAGGAGGCCGGTTTCGCTCCAGATACCATCGCGGTTTGGTCCGCGGAACTGCGGCCAATCCTCCGCCCACACGGCCGCCGCACCCAGCCAGAGCGAGCCAAGCAAGACGGCCATTCCAAGACGGAAGAAGATCATCGACTTGTTCTTAATGGGCGAGGTCATGGCGTATTCGAAAGGGTCAGTCCTCCGCGATGCAGTAGAGGTGCCCGTCGGTCCGGAGGAAGATCTGGCCGTCGGAGATGGCCGGCGTCGCGTTGCTCGGTTCCCCCAGATCATTCAGGGCCAGGAGCTCGAACTTCTCCGGGTTCGCCGGAAAGACGGTGGTGACGCCTCGCCGGCTCGTGACATAAATCCGCCCAGCGGCCAGCACGAGCGAACCCCAGCTTTCTCCTCCTTCGAGCCGCTCGGTCCACAGGACTTTTCCGCTCTGGCAGTCCATGCATTGTGCCGTCCCTGGTCCGGCGTTGACCATGTAAACCCGCCCCGCGACGACCACACCGGAGCTCATGCGCTGGGGCTGCTTTTCCAGCCACAATCGGTTGGAGGCGGTCACGTCGCCCGACCCGCCCAGCTTGAAGCCGATCGTCGGTCCATTGATCCATCCCGTGAACGCGACGCCAATCCCGCCGGAGACGACGGGCGACGCATAAACCAGCTCCGCCCGCTCGTTCTCCAGTCCCGCGCAGGACCACAAGAGAAAGCCGGTTTCCGGATGGCAGGCGATGACCCGCGTGGGCATGCTACAGAGGATTTGATCCTGGCCATCGACCTTGATGACGAGAGGTGTGCTCCACGACCCAACCATCCGTTTGTCCGTGGCGTCCAAGCCACCTGGCTCATCGCGCTTCCATAGAAGGTCTCCGGTCTTCAAGTCCAGCGCGGCCAAAAACGTCCGCGATCCCGGACCGAAGTTCAATAGGACCCGTCCATGGTGGAGAATCGGTGAAGAGGCGTAACCCCAGTCATGCCGCACGACTCCCAAATCCTTTTCCCAAACTTTTGTGCCATCGAGGCGGTAGCAAAAGACACCGGCCGAACCGTGCCAGACGACCACGCGCTCGCCATCGGCGACCGGGCTGGACGCGCCGTAGGGGTTCGATCGGTGGGTGAGCTCAACCGTGGAAAACTCAACCGTCCGCACCCAAAGGCTCTCGCCGTTTCGCCGGTCGAAGCAGTAGAGATGGCGCTTCTTTCCCTCCAGTTCCGCACAGGTGACGAAGACGTGACCGCGCGAGACGATCGGGCTGCTGTTGCCGGGACCGGGCAGGGGCACCTTCCAGCGCACGTTTTTCTCCGGACCCCAGTGGAGAGGCGCTTTGTCCTCGTGAGCGACGCCGTTCCCGTCCGGGCCGCGAAATGCGGGCCAGTCGCCCGCCATTGGGGAAACGGTCATCACCCCAAGAACAACTGCCCGGGCCCAGCGAAACCGCGCTCTTGCTGACTGGTTCATCCTGCACAGG
>CAYHFE010000361.1:0-8236 GCA_964355375.1 uncultured Verrucomicrobiota bacterium | reverse complement strand
CGGGACTACATGCGGGGAACGGACCGTGTCCTGAGTCAAAATGAGAACTGCTGGGCTCTCGTTCCTTTTCGTTCCTTTTCGTTTACCTTCGCGGCGTTTTCTGTTTAGCTAACGCCCATCCCAATTATGAATCTCCTTCATTTCATCGTCGGTCTCGGGTTGGTCGCGGCCGGGACAGCTCCCCGCCTCTCCGGACAAATCGTTATTTCCGGGAACGAAAACAAGATTGACCTGACGAGCGGCGGCCCGCGGGCGGTGCCGAACGCGGCGCCGGACTCGATCACCGTGCTCAATTTCGCGACCTTCCCGCCCACGGTTACCACGCTCTCGAACGTCGCCAACACGGTGATCGGCCCGCCCTCGAACATCGCGATCACGCCCGACCATGCGCTCGCCTTGATCGCCAATTCGGCGACTCCGGATCCGGCCAACGCGACCAACACCTTGCCCAGCCGGGAAATTCATTTGCTCGACCTCAAGTCGAATCCGCCCCAAATCATCGGTCACGTCACGGTGGGCTTGCAGCCGAGCGGCCTGTCGATCACGCCGGACGGCAGATTGGCTCTGGTGGCGAATCGCGCCGCCGGGACGCTGTCGGTCTTGCGCATCCAGGGAAAGAACGTGACCGCACTTCGCGAAGTCAAAGTCGCGGAACCAGCGCAAGGCGCTTCGGACGTTGCCATCTCCCCGAGTGGCCGTCTGGCCCTCGTCAGTGTGCAGAAAGCCGGCGTCCTCGCCGAATTGAAGATCGAGGGCGAAAGCGTCGAACTCACCGGACGACGGTTCTCGGTTTACGGTTCGCCCTATCGCGTTGTCATCACCCCGGACGGAAGACTCGCTCTGACCTCGGGCGCGGGTTTGGGTAATGGGATAGACGCGGACGCCGTGAGTGTGATTGATCTCACGGCGAATCCTCCGCGAACGGTTCAGCATCTCACGACCGGGATCGTGCCGGAGAGCCTCGAGATCAGCCCGGATGGCCAGTTGCTGGCGGTGGTGACGATGGACGGATCAAACCTCTCCCCTACCCATCCGAATCGCACCACCGCCGGGGGAATCCACCTTTACCGCCGCCGGGGCGATCGCTTCGAACCGTCCCAGCAACTGAAGACCGGTCGCATTCCCGAAGGCGTGGCGTTCACCGGTGACGGCAAATATTTGATCGTCCAATGCCATCCTGACCGCGAACTGCGCCTCTATCGGGTCCGCGGCGGCAAGGTGAAGGACACGGGCGAACGCGTCAAGGTTCCGGGCATGCCGTCGTCGCTGCGGGCGGCGCGGGAGTAGTGGTCTTGGGGTGGTTGACCGACGCTCGAAGGCAGATCCATCGTATCTTCTACATGCGGAAGGCGCTGATTCAATGCTGGGTCAACGGTCTGGCTCTCCAAACCCCCAGGACTTTCGCCGCGGAAATCTCCGGGCCGGCCTGGCGGGGTGTGATCCGCTTGAAGGCCTCGCCTGCCCCGCTCGCCGCGCCGAGTTCAACTGTGGACTGCCGGAAGAAACACCCGATGCCATCCAGGGCAACGCGATCGTCTGACTGAATTAGTAACCCACTCCCCCATGAAAAAAGAAACCATCCTGCCGAGTCGTCCCCCGCGAATCACCAAGTCAATCATCGTCATGGCGCTCTCCGCAGCGATGATTTTTGTCCGAGCCGCCGAGGTCTCACCCAAGCCGCTCTACCCGGAGGCTGCGCCCGTCTGCCCGTGCGAGAGCCTGGCCAAGGTGGCGCTGCCCAACACCGTGATCGATTCCGCCGCCCTCGATCCCGCGGACGGATCATGCCGCGTCACGGCGAGCGTCACTCATCCGCCGTCCGGCGATCGGGTCAAGATCTTCATCGGCCTGCCCGTGAAAGGATGGAACGGACGATTTCGCGGAATGGGCGGCGGCGGGTTCGTCGGAGGCAGCGCCAATAGCCTGCGCGGACCGGTGGCGCAAGGTTACGTCACAGGCGCCACCGACACGGGCCACGAGGGCGGGAGCGGGAGCTTCGCCCTCGACGCCAAGGGGCGGTTGAACTGGCAGGCCATTTGCGATAATGCCTATCTCGGCATTCATGAGATGACGGTGGTGGGCCAGGCGCTGACCCAGGCGTTCTACGGCAAACCTCCACGCTACTCCTATTTTGTGGGTGGTTCGACCGGCGGACGTCAGGGATTGATGGAAGCGCAGCGCTACCCCCAGGACTACGATGGGATTGTCTCCGCATGTCCCGCGATCAACTGGCATCGCTTCGTCCCTGGCGATCTTTGGCCCCAAGCGGTGATGGTTGCCGCGAAGAATTTTGTGCCCAAAGCCAAGCTCGACGCGGCCACCGCCGCGGCGGTGGCGGCCTGCGACGCCCGGGACGGAGTCACGGACGGCGTGATCGATGATCCCGCGCGATGCGCCTACGACCCCAGGGCGCTGGTGGGCACTCAAGTGGGCGATGCGACGTTCACCGAGGCTGACGCGGAGGTCGTCCGGAAGATTTGGGAAGGCCCGCGCGGGCCGGACGGGACGTTTCTTTGGCACGGCCTGGCTCGTGGGACGGATCTCTCGGCTCTCGCCGGCACGGGCGGCACGCCGTTGTCGGGAAAGCCCTTCAGCATCGCGATGGATTGGTTTCGTTTCTTCTTGGCTCAAGATCCGCAGTGGGACTTCACGACGTTGACTCCGGCCGGGTTCGAGCTTCTCTGGCGACAATCCGTCGAACAATATGGCGCGGTCATCGGCACGGATGACCCGAATCTCGCGCCCTTCCGCGACCGGGGCGGGAAGGTGATCATTTATCACGGTTTGGCGGACCAACTCATTCCCGCGGAAGGGAGCATCGACTATTACAAGCGCGTTCAACAGCAGATGGGGGGAGCCGAGAAGACGGCCCTGTTTGCGCGGCTATTCCTCGCGCCCGGTGTCGATCACGGGTTCCGCGGCGCGGGGGCGACGCCGACCGGGCAAATCGAGGCCATGGTCCGCTGGGTCGAGGAGGGGAAGGCTCCCGAACGACTTATCGCCGAGCGTCGAGATTCGGGTGGAAAAGTGGTCCGCACTCGACCGTTGTTTCCCTTTCCGCTGGTGGCAAAGTACCAAGGCAGCGGCAGCACCGATGACGCCGCGAATTTCGTGAGCAGTCGGCCCGCGGACTGACTTGACACGGCTGGAATGCGTTTTCTCAAACGTGGTGCTCCATGAACCGGAGCGCCGGTTTGGAAACCAGCGCTCCGCCGCCGCAGTTCAAGGGCTCAATGCACCCGCAAAGCGCAAGGCGCCTCTTTCCATGATCCTGGTGGGGCGAGACTCCGTCGAGCCCTGACTTTCCAGCAGTTCTCATCTTGACAAGTATGGAGTCCCGGCTTCAGCCGGTCGCCACGTGAAGATCGGCTGAAGCCGGGACTGCATGCGTGGAACGGACAGTGTCCTGAGTCAAAATGAGAACGGCTGCTGACTTTCCCGCCGGGAACGATATCAGGGCTCGACAGAGTCTCGCCCCACCGTGCTCAGGTTTCTGGGCACATTGCGTGCGCAAAGTGAAAGGAGGCTTCCCCTGAACCGTCATCTGGCGGCAGGGACGCGCGGCTCGTGTGGCCCTGTTGGCACCGCTGAACGCGGCGCTCCGCACGCAGCCTCAGCCGGCGGAACGATCCCTTGGCCAAACGTCCCTGCCACTTCTGCATGGCGCCGGCGCGGTTGTTCAAAGTCATTCGTGCTCGCCCTGATTTGGCAGCTCGCCAGGATCGATTTCCTCTGGCAGAGTTCAACTGAAAATGCCTTATGAAAACATCAAAGAATCTTTTCCTGATCCTGTTCTCGCTCTTCCTGACCTTGGCTGGCCGGTCTTCGGCCGCAGAGTGGCGTTTGCTTTGGTCTGATGAATTCGCCGCGCCCGGATTGCCCGACCCGGCGCAATGGAGCTACGAGACCGGGTTTGTTCGGAACAACGAGCTTCAGTTCTACACTCGCGAGCGGAAGGAGAACGCGCGAGTGGAGGGCGGATTCCTCGTCATTGAAGGGCGCAAAGAACGATTCGCGAACCCGGGTTTCCGAGCCGGGGCCGACCCGGCGCGGAGTCGCCGGGCAGCCGTGGAATTTGCGGACTACACCGCCGCCAGCGTGATTACTCAGGGCAAAGCGAGCTTCCTCTACGGGCGCATCGAGGTGCGGGCGAAGCTGCCTCAAGGATTGGGAGTCTGGCCGGCGATATGGATGTTGGGCACGAATCACAACACCCTGGGCTGGCCGCGATGCGGCGAGATCGACATCATGGAGTTTGTGGGCAAGGAACCGGACAAAGTTCACGCAAACGTGCATTTCTCGAAGGACGGCAAGCACGCCTCGAAGGGCGGGAAATTGTCCGTGAGCGCGCCTTACGACGATTTTCACCTTTACGCGGTCGAGTGGTCTCCGGACCGCATGGATTTCTTTTTCGACCAGCAGAAGTATTTCACCTTTGACCTGGACCTGGCTGGAACCGGCGCGGAGAACCCCTTCCGCAAGCCGCAATATTTGCTGATCAACCTCGCGCTTGGCGGTTCCTGGGGCGGGGCGATGGATGACCGCGTGCTGCCGCAAAAATATCTGATCGATTACGTCCGCGTGTTCGAGGCGACGAACAAGTGACGAAGGAATCGAGAATCGCCAAGAGCCTGTTTTGTCGGTCGGAGGCGACGTCAGAAGGCTCATTGTTTTCCGGGAAAACTTTTGGATTGCGCCGATTATCAGAGTCTCGTCACCTCGACACCTACGAGAGAAACGATTTTTCAAAACAGGCCCGAAACAGGAGTGATTATTTATGATCCTTGAGATTCTTTGGTCCCACGGCTGTGGATGGCTATCGCGGGGGTGTCACCTTGTGCGCTCCGGTTTCGTCCGAGTCGGTCTATTCCAGGATTGGCTGGACGGTCTGAGTCGAACTGCAGCTCTTCGGCGGCGGGGCTGCGTCCTGCTGCTTGGGTTGGCTGCAATGATGGCGGAGGCGGCCACGCCCGCCACTCGGATCATCGCGCTCACTCCGCCCGACTCGCCGGCGCTCCGGTTCGCGGCGGCGGAGATCGAACGCGCCGCCGCCGCCTCGCCAAGTCCGGGGCCGGGGAATGTCTCGATCGCAGTCGCGGGCGTTGGCATACCCCAGAGTTATCGGATCGAACGCGAGGGCGACGCGGTGCGTGTGATCGGCGCTGACGCCACGGGGGCGATGTATGGCGGCTTGGATGTCGCCGAGGCGATCCGGCTGGGCCGTGTGGCGGAATTGGCGAATGGTCAGCGGCGTCCCTACATTGCGCAGCGCGGCCTGAAGTTGAATATCCCGCTCGACCTGCGCACGCCGAGCTACTCCGACAACAGCGACGCGTTTCAGGCGAACATTCCCGAAATGTGGAGCGAAGAGTTTTGGCGGGAGTTTCTCGATGAAATGGCCCGCGATCGTTTTAACGTGCTCTCACTTTGGAATCTGCATCCGTTTCCCAGCATCGTGTCGGTGCCGGAGTATCCTGAAGTGGCGTTGGCTGACGTGTGGCGTGGCCGGCGGGAGTGGTTCGATGACCGTTTTCCGCATGACGGCCGGGACATGTTCCGCGCTGATTTTCTGAAGGACGCCGAGACGGTGAAACGCCTGACTATCGGCGAGAAGATCGAGTTTTGGCGGCGAGTCATGCGGATGGCGAAAGACCGCGGCATCGAGGTCTATTGGTTCACCTGGAATGCGTTTCTCTACGGGGCTGAAGGGAAGCATGGACTCTCGCGGAGCAAGCCGGACGAGAACATGGTGCGCTACTTTCGAGCCAGCGTGCGCGAGACCATCAAAACCTATCCGTTGCTCGCGGGCCTCGGCCTCACTGCGGGCGAGTTCATGGGGGAGAAGATGGGCGGACTGACCAAGGAACAATGGCTTTGGCAGACCTATGGCGAAGGCATTCGCGACGCCCTGAAGGATCAACCCGGACGCCAGGTGCGATTGATTCACCGCTTTCACCAGAGCGGCTTGAACGAAATCCTGCGCGAGTGGAAGGACTATCCCGGTCCGCTTGATTTCAGTTACAAATACGCCGTGGCCCACATGTACGCCTCGACGGCGCCGCAATTCATCCAGCCGTTACTCAAGGAATGGCCCCGGGACCGCCGGACGTGGCTGACCGTGCGCAATGATGACATTTACAGTTTCCGTTGGGGCGATCCCGAGTTTGCCCGTGCTTTTATCCGAGCCATGCCCGGGGCGGATGTCCTCGCGGGATTTTACATGGGGCCGGACGGTTATTGTTGGGGCCGGGAAGCGATGGACCTGGAGCCAGAAAGTCCGCGCCAGCTCGTCCTGAAGAAGCAATGGTTCAGCTTCATGCTCTGGGGCCGGCTGAGTTACGATCCAACGTTGCCGGACGATTTGTTCGAGCGCACGCTGGCGACCCGATATCCCGGAGTGGCGGCGGCCACGCTGCTCGGGGCGTGGAGCGCCGCCTCCCGGGTCATTCCTGAAATCACGCGGTTTCATTGGGGCAGCATCGATTTGAAGTGGCTGCCCGAGGCGTGCCTGAGTCACCCGCGGCACAAGGGCTTCTATACGGTGCGTCATTTCGTCGAAGGCGAGTGCATGCCGGGCGAGAAGAACCTGAACATTCGCGAATGGCGCGAGGCCAAGCTCAAACAGGCGCCGCTCGAGGGCGTGACTCCGCCCCAGGTGGCCGAGAACCTGCGACGCCACGCCCAGCAGGCCTTGAACGGAATGGCGCAAATCAAAAAGCCAATGCCCGAATCCGGAGGTTCGCCGGAGCTTCGGCGCACGCTGGGTGATATCGAATCGTTCGCCTATCTTGGCCAATATTACGCCGCCAAGATTGATGGCGCCTGTGCGCTGGCCCTCTACGACGCCACCTCGAAGCCGGAGCACCAGCAGGAAGCCTTGCGGGAATTGCAGTCCGCACTCGAGCATTGGCAACGGTATGCCGCCAGCTACGGGCGGCAGTACCGGCAGCCGCTCCTCTACAACCGCGTGGGGTGGGTCGATCTCACGAAGCTGACCGAGAAAGTCCAGGCGGACCTCGACCTGGCGAGGACTTGGAAGACGGGAAGCGTGCCTCCGCCGCCGGTGCGTCGGCCGAGCCGCGCTCTTTTCGGGGAATAGGATATCGAGGTTGTGATCGGGTTTTGTCGCATGAAACATCATCTTTCCTGGCTCTGGATCGCCGGATGGACCTCGGTGTTATCCAGGAGTTTTTCAAAATGGCCGGTGACCCGATCCGGCGCCGAACGTGGGCCTCGAGTGCGGGCGAGCTCCGGCCCGGTGGGAAACACCGTGGTGGTGATCGGCCTTCTGGCGTTGAATGTGGCGGGGATGGCTGGAGCGGCCCCACCGGCGTCGGCCGATCCATCTTCCGCGGACCCGGTGATCGGTCGCGCCACGTTGGATCGCTGGTCGGCGCCGTATCGAGGCTGGCACTACTGGCCGGAGCACGTGGTGCCGGCGCGACCGATCATCGGCGGGATCACGAACCTTCTCGGGACAGATGTGCCGACGGTCTTTCAGATCCCGGGCCGCGCGACGTTTTACATGAGCTTCATCGGCTTCGACGGACGAGGCTACCAGTCGTTTGTCGCGGAGAGTGAAGACCTGGTTCATTGGGGCGGCTACCGATTGGCCATGGGCTATGGAGCGACGAATGAGTTTGATCATGGCGGTCGCGTGATCGGGGCTTTTCTGTACGAGAGCTACGACATCAAAGCGCCGCGCCGATTGAAACAGCGGGACGGAAAGTTCTGGACGCTGTATGGAGCCTATCCGCGGCAAGGAGGTTACGAACTGCGTCCGGGATATGAGGGGTTGGCTTCGAGCGAGGATGGCCTGACCTGGCGTCGGGCGCAGGAGACGCCGATCCTGGCGGTTCAGGATCCGGACTGCGCGGGATGGGAAAAGGATTGCATCTATCAGCCATGGCTGGTCGAAGACCGGGGGCGTTTCTTCAATTTCTACAATGCCGCCAACGGTGGGATGGAGCAGACGGGGTTGGCTTTTTCCACGGACTTGTTCCATTGGATGCGGTATCCCGCCAATCCGGTTGTGCGGGTTCGACCCGGCGGATTCGACGAACGATTCTGCTCGGATCCCAAGGTGTTTCGCGACGGCGACCATTGGGTGATGTTTTATTTCGGGGTCGGGCGGGGCGGGGCCCATATCATGATGGCGGGCTCGCGCGACCTGGTGCATTGGGAGGCGCATCCGGAGCCGCTCTACCGCGCCGGCGGCAATCCGAGCGGTCTGGAC
>CAYHFE010000360.1:0-8236 GCA_964355375.1 uncultured Verrucomicrobiota bacterium | reverse complement strand
ACAGACAATTTTCATTCACTGGTTGAACGCCGCGTTGCAGGACCCGCGATGGCGGTCGTTCATCCGCGCCCGAATGGCCGAATCGGAGCTGCCGGTGATCGAGCTGGAAAAGGGCGGCAGGAATGCGGCCAAATCCGCTCGAATCTTTCTGTGTCGAGGAATGCGCCAAAGCGGTGGAATTCCGAAGACACGCAGCAACCAGTTTTGTGAGTGAACGGCTCTAGCTTGCGGATAGTTCGATCTCCCGCCGAACTGAAATCGAATGTCCCCGGATTGAAGGCATCAAGAGCAATTGCGTCGACTCTCCCAAAAGCCAGCCACGCCACGAATTCAGCGGTCTGTCAAACCAGATTGGCCCTTTTTCACCGAAGGCTAAAAACCGCATTCCAGCTCAATGAACACGAGGTGAAATTGGATTCTTGGCAATTTTCTGAAACCGGCCCACAAATGCAAAAAACGGGCCTTCTGGTGTTGCACCGTGTTGCACGGAAAACTCACGATTCTGAGTCTGAAATTGCCCTATCGACCGTGATGCTCAAGCGCGGCGGTAAGAAGAGAATCATCTACTTTATCGGGTGGCCTACAGCGAGGTAATTGAAAAGATTCTGAGGCAAGGCGGATTGTGGGATGATGCCCGCGGTCTCGTCGGCTTCTGAGAAGGGCTGAATAGTTGAAACTCCGTTATCGATCACCGTGGCTCAAGCACCGTCGCCCTCGGGCTCAAAGCGGTAGCCCACATCGCGAATAGTCTGGATGATTCGGGGATTTTCTGGAGCCGGTTCGATCTTATTGCGAAGCGTGTTGATGCAGCGGTCGACGCTGCGGTCGGTGACGATCAAATCCTCGCCCCAAACTCCGCTCAGGATTTTGTCCCGAGTGAGAGCGCGGCCGCGATTTTTGGCGAAAAATTCGAGAAGCCGGAATTCCTTGGGCGTGAGAGAAACCTCTGCACCTCGCCGAAACAGTTTGTGGGACGAGGTGTCGAGCCTGCAGTCGCCGAATTCAAAGAGGTGCCCGGGCGGCTTCCGGTGGCGCCGCAAGCACGCTTGTGCCCGCGCGAGCAACACCTCGATGCTGAAAGGCTTGGTCACATAGTCGTCCGCGCCGAGATTGAGACCCAGGAGGATGTCGGACTCCTGGCTCTTGGCCGTGAGCATGATGATCGGTATGGCGAGGCCCTCCTCGCGGACGCGGCGACAGACATCGAAGCCGTTGATTCCGGGCAGCATGATGTCCAGAACGATCAGGTCGGGCTTGGAATGGAGGGCTGCTTGGACGCCTTTCCGCCCGTCGGAAAATGCTTCGACTTGGTAGCCGCTGAATTCGAAATTGTCCTTCAACACCCGTTGCATTGTCGGGTCGTCTTCGATGATTAGAATTTTTGACGGGTTCATATCGTTCCGCGATTCCATGTGAGCGAAGCCATCGCTAAATCCAAACCCTCAAACCACCGAACCGATTTCGACCACGGATAGCAGGGATAAAGACGGATCTGGGAAAGCGCAGCGAACAGTCTCATACGTGATATCTGCCTAATCCGTAGTCAACCAGTTTGATGCCCATCGTGAAAAACGGGTCGTGCTCCGCAGGTCTCATGGCGCTGGCTTGGCCGTGGTCTCGCATCTGGCTTGATTGGCTTCCGATTTGCCTTGGGAGGTGGTCTTTTCAATCACCGGGATTCTTACGCGGAATGTGCTGCCTTTGCCAGGCTCGCTTTGCACCTCCACCGTTCCGCCGTGCGCTTCGACGATGAATTTCACGATGCTCAGTCCGAGCCCGCAGCCGCCGTGCTGCCGTGTCAGGCTCTGATCGACCTGGTAAAAACGGTCGAAGATTTTCTGCGCTTCGGCGGGAGCCAGCCCGATGCCATTGTCTTCCACTTCGAACCAAACATAGCGCCCCTCCACACAAGCCCGCGCGGCGATGCGCTTCTCGCCATTCGTGTATTTGCAGGCGTTGTCCAGCAGGTTGATCAAGACGGTGGCCAGGGCCTCGGCGTCGCCGCGGATTCGGGGCAAATCCGGCTCGACGCGCAATTCGAAGTGACAGCGCGGCGGCTCCAATGTTTCCTTCAGCACCTCGACCGCCGCGCGTACGATGGACGCGGGCTCCAAATCCTCAAACTGAAAGCGTTGCTTGCCGCGCTCCATCCGCGAGAAGGCCAGAAAATTCTCGATGAGCTGACAAAGCCGCAGGTTTTCCTTGGAGATGAGTTGCAGGTATTCATGGAGTTGCTGTTCGTCCCGAAAGCGCCCCGCCGTCAGCGTGTCCACCAGCGCGCGCATGGAGGCCAGCGGCGTTTTCAACTCGTGCGACACTGTGGACACCAGATCGCTTTTCAACCTCGCGAGGCGCATTTGCGCGCCCACATACCGGGCCACCAACAATGCCACCAAGGCGATGATCAACACCATCAGAGAGCCGGTCCAGAGGTAAAACTGCGCCTGGCGTGCGGACGCGGCCACCAAGGGATCGCTCCCCGCGAAACTGAGTCCCAAGCGCCAACCGGGTGAGAACTCACTCGCCTCTTGTGGTGCCACGGGCTTGCTCGAATCGAAAGACTCACCCGGTGGCAGCACGGTGACGTGGAGGCCTGGAAGGGCAACGGCGTTGATGAGCGTCGCCAAATCCGTCTTCAGACGCTCTTCGCGAAACAACGCCACGACGGTTCGATCGGCAGAAGCCAGACTCCACACTTTCGCGAGAGGTGCGCGCTGCAGCTTGGATTCCGTCGGGCGCACCGGATCATGCTCCAAATACTCGGCGGCGAGTTCCTCCGCCTCCAACGTCGGAAAGACCGCGTCGTTCGGAGCGAGCGCCTTCACTTTCTCCATCAGGAAACGCCTTTGGCTGGAGGATAGGTTGGGATCGCCGTAATCGTTGAGTCGTTGCAATAAACTGTCCCGTGTTCCTCGCTGCAACTCCAAGACGGAATCCGACGGTTCAGTGGTTGCATCAAGGCTCAACTTTAGGATGAGCAACTGCGCGTTGGGCACGATCAAGGTTCCCTGGGCACTGACGGCTGCATGCAAACTAGGGTCGCCGGCCATTTCCTCCAGACGCAGGAGCGCTTGCTCCTTTTGTCCCGCTTTCAAGAGACAGCGGGCCTGCGATTGCATCGCCCGGGCCTTCGCGTGGATGTCGCGACTCGCCCGGGCGACGCGCGCGTAAGCTTCGCCTGCGGCGACGAAATCGTTCTTCCGGATCTCCAGTTCCCGCGCGACCGCCCAGTCGCCGCTCTCTTCCGCTGGTGCCGCTTGAACGGCCGCGGAAGGATGGAGTACTTTCCCGGAGTCATCGAAAACGACGACGCTGTCGGCCAGATTCGCGCGGACGATGGCGGCAAACAGTTGCGCGGGCGAATCCTGAACGGCCAATTGCAGAGCCGCCTGCCGGCTCTGCCAAAACAAAGTCACCTGCCGCTGAAGCGAGGTCATGTGATTGAGATAAACATCCGTGAGCCGCTCCTGCACCGCGAGCCGCTCGTTCCGCATCGCGACGGTCATGAACCACAACACGCAGACCGCCGGCACCAAAGCGACGAGCACCAGCGCCGCAAATAGCGACGCTGGGCTCTGTGCTCCACCGTTGGATTTGGTGAACGGGCTTTTCAATTCTGAGGCGGCGAAAATCGAACCGATGCGACCATTTGCTCGAATGCGGGGCCAACCGCGTCATGATTTGCTGTTGGAACTCGGAGCAAGACTAGGGCGTAAGCAGTTTCGCCGAAGATCACCGTGCTGAGTTCGGTCCAGCTCGTTCCATTTCTAGTGAAATTGGCTGCCCAACTCAGCGCGCGATGCCCATTGATGGATCGGGGGACTATGCTGTCGGGACGGGTTTTGTAGTCCGGGTAGTTTGGGTTAGGCGAATCGAGGTGGTTTTGTGTAACTGCTCGCTGCCATTTGAGGAGCCAGGAGTCAACCTCAGTCGGCGTCGTGGGTTTTGGCCCCATTTCTTTTAGCGGAAAACCGGGGCCGGGGACCTTCCAAGGCGTCGTAAGCTCGTAAGCAATACTCGCAAGCCTAGCGGGGATCTCTGGGGCCGTGAATTCCACCAAGGTTCCAGTGACGCCGTTCCGTCGCACCGCACTGCTAATCGTCCAACCTTTGGGGAACGTGGTCGAGAAGCCGAATTTCTTATCGAGAATCGAATTGTCCGGACCGGAAATTTCCTCCAGCGGGATTTCCGTCCGGTTACTCTGAGCGATCGTCTTGATCCGCGCGCCTTCGACCGGGCTCCCGGATGGCGGACGAACGGCGTCAAAGCGCACGCTCTCGACCAGGGTTTCATAAGCGGGGCGCAGGGCTTCAACTTTCGTTGTGGGTGCCGCGATGTAGATGAAGCCGACCCCTGTTTCGGTGTGAACCACCGTCGCATATTCGTTCCAAGGCTCCCCGTCCTCCTCGAAATCGCGGATCCAACTTAACGCCCGGCGTCCGTCAACCGTTCGGGCGACGAAACTCCCGGGACGATTCTTGTAGTCGGGAACATCCGGCAAGCGATCAAGGCGTGTGTTGTCCGCCCATGTGCGCAGCCAAGAACCGACGTCGGCCACCGGCAAGGATTTGGAATCGTGGTTGGCGAAGGTCAATTTTGCCCGTGCATACGCGTCCCCTTTGACGCGAAAGTGTATCGTCAGCCGCGGCAGGCTCCAGCGAATGGCACTGGCGATTTCCCAGCCGACCGGAATGTTTGCCGCGATACCCGTTGTCCGATCGAGAATCGAATTGTTCGGCCCGGAGATCTGGTCCAGGGGGATTTCCGTCCGGTTGCCCTGAGCAATGGTCTTGATCCGCGCGCCCTCGACCGGGCTCCCGGATGGCGGACGAACGGCGTCAAGGCGCACGCTCTCGACCAGGGTTTCATAAGCGGGGCGCAGGGCTTCGAACCTCGCTACCGGGGCCCGCATACAGACCATGGCCCGGACTTCTTGGCTGCTGATTCGAGTTCGATATTCGGTAAAGCTCTGGCCTTTATGGGTGAAATCGGCCAACCAACTCACCGCCCTTTGCCCACCTATGGTTCGTAGGACGATGCTTTCAGGACGAGTCTTGTAGTCGGGAAAGTTCTCGATGTTCTGCAAGGCTGTTTTCTGCGGATGTTTGAGCAACCAGGAGTCCAGCTCAGCAGGCGCTGTGGGTCTTGGACCGATGCCCGAGTTTTCAAGCGAGGCGGAGAGCGTTTCAACACCGTAGTTAAGTCTCGCCAATGCATAGGAGGCAACGGGCGATTCCAAACTCATTAAGCTACTTTTTGGCGAAGGAAGGCTGCCGGTGGGAGTCAAATCGATGTGACTCGCACCATATGGGTCGCGCCCGCTCAGGTGAATTTTCCAACCCGTGGGGAGCTTGAACGAGAGCCCCAATTCCTGATCCAGGAATGTGTGGTTTGTCCCCGCGATTTCAATCAAAGAGATTTCCCTCGCCGCACCTGCAGGGGAGCTCTGGGCGATGGCTTTGGGCCGCGTGCCTGCGTTTGACGCGAGTTGCTTGGGAATCAGTCCTTCCATGACCGAGACCTCGACCGTGTCACCAACCGACCCGGTCTGGAACGTAATCTGGCGTCCGTCCGGATGGATGGCGAAGTCACGCACATCCGGCTGAGAGAGTTTCAGTGTTACGGATTGCCCTGAGTCAATCGAAGTGGACCAAATCGCCGTTGGCTTCGGCCCTTTCTTCTCTTTGTTCGGAGTTTCTTTCGTGTAAACGAGCCGTTTGCCGTCGGGCGTCCAGGCGAGCGAAATCACATTCTCCTGCGGAGCCAGGCGAATCACATCTTTCTGACCGCCGCCACTCAGCGTCAGTACCTTGAGCGTGGCAACGAACTCTTCCTTATTGCTTTCGTTGATATCGACGATGGCCAGGCGCGAGCCATCGGGAGAAAGCTCGCTCAGCCTGCTTTTGGCTGGTGGATAAGCGATTTCCTCCTGTTTCGTGCCCAAATCGCGGCGGATGATGACATTCGTCGAGTCGCGACTGCCATCCGCCGCCGTCGTGAATTTCCGGCGCACGAAATAAAATGATTTGTCGTCCGGCGACAGCCGGGGATCACCGAGCCATTCTTGACGCATTTGGGTCACCATGGTCTCGACTTTGCCCGACGCAGGCTCGAAGCGATGGATGCCAGGGATGCTGCTCGATCCGGATAATTTGCGCGCGGCCACGAGCAAGAATGTGCCGTCCTTCGACCACGAATAGCCTCTAATCCCGTCGAAAAGCGTGGCCACTGGAAAATCTTGTTGTTGCCCGGACGGCACCGAAACGGCCATAAAGCGACGTTTCCCGCCCTGAATGGCCAGGAACAGTTTCTGCCCGTCCTTGGACCAAGCGGGTGTTGTTTGCACGCCGGGGAACTGGTCCGTGACCCGCCGCAGTTCCCCCAAGATATCCCCGGTTTCAAAATTCGCCGACACCAAAAATACGTTTCCCGAGTTTCTACGCTCAGTGTAATAAATGCTCCCGTCGCGGGTGACACCACCGATTCCCGTCCCGTCGGGATATTCCTTGACGAACCGCGGCTCGCCTGAGGGTTGGCCCGATTTCACGGCGATGGTCCACAAGCTTTTTGCGCCCGTCTGATCGCTGGAGAAGAGGAACTCCGAGTCGTTATGGGACCAGCCGACAAGTTGCTGGACGTGGTCCTCCACCAGAGATTGCTCTTTTCGCGACGTCAGATCGACAACAGTCACCTTGCGGCCGATCCGTTGAGCCAGATAGTGACCGTCCGAAGAAAGGGACCAATCGGAACTCCTGCCAGAGGGCATGATCTCCTTCATTTCCCCCGTCTTGGCGTCCAAGGAGACAATCGAGCTGAGGTTCTGGGCTGAGTTCCACAAGCTGGCAAGCACATGCCCGCTGGCCGATGACCATGCTATCGGGTCGATCGTGCCTTGCTTTTTATCGAGCTTGAACAGTTCCCTGGGGTCCGTCCCGTCAACTTTCGCCACCCAGACACCTCCGGCTTTGTCGTAGGCAATGTGGCTCGCATCGGGAGAAAACACCACGTTCCACGAACCCTCGGGATCAGCTTTCACGGCTTGCCAGCTCTTTGCACTGGCCGTTTCATAGATGAAAATCGACGAGTAATCCTGGTCCATGTAGGCGATGAACCGCCCATCGGGCGAAACCGACATGACCCAACTGGCGTCCGCCAGCGGAAGTTTGCGAATCGTTACCGCTTCGGACGGTGTTTGCCCCAACTCGGCCAGAATCTCCCGCGCCATTTGGCTGAGCCTTGCTTCCGACGGGAATTGCTTCAATAGCTCATTGAGCGTCGCGATCGCTTGCCCCTTGGCACCCTTCTTCTGATAGCACATCGCCAGCCGGTATTGCGCCTGCGCCACGACCGGACGATTGGCCGCCGATTCGGCGGAGATTTGTTCGTAGATTTTGATCGCGGCGTCGAGATTGCCTTCCGTCTCTTCGGCGAAGATTCCTTTCTGCAAAAGGACGGATGCCGATTCCGCCGCCCTGGCAGGGCATGCCAAAACCGATCCGATGATCGCCGTCGTTGCGATCCACTGCATAAGTTTTTTCATAAGTGTGCGCTGTGTTTAGATGCCTGATTTGTTGCCTTCACGGCCTTGATTTCGACGATGACCTTACAGTGTCCATGTTACCGTTGTATCACCATTGTGTCCTGTTTGCGTCCTTATTTGTCATCGGTTTCGTATGGTGCGATCGATTCCCCGTTGGCTCAACAGGCCTCCAGCCACAAAGAAACGTCTCGATCTGTATCCTGGAGACAAGCTGCTGTTCACGGCGATTCAGGCGACCCGGAAACTTCTGCGGCGCGGGATCTAGACCACGTGAGTCGAAGGGTCTGCCTTCGTGACTTATCCACCGACGCAATGCAATTGCTGAACGCGCTCGAGGAAGGCGATCGACATGTCGCGGAAAATCTTCCGCCGTCGGTTTATGAGGAGTTGCGCCGCCTGGCGGCTTCCAAGATGTCCCGCAAGCGGTCTGTCAAACCGCTCCAGTATTTCCCGCTCGATTTGACCACTGATTGCTCCAACCAAATTGCTTCGCAGCGCACTCGTCCGTGCGCCCGACGGCTCGCACATTTGCGCGACCACCGCCGTTCGTGATATAACATAAGCAGATTCTCGACGCTCTTTTACAGCTCGCTTCGACTTTCATCGCGGTCTGCTTATTTTTCCCGTCTCGAAAGAACGAATTTCCTTTGTCGTCGCTCAAAATCGAATGCGACCAAAGGCGTCTTGAAGTCGGGA
>CAYHFE010000359.1:0-8243 GCA_964355375.1 uncultured Verrucomicrobiota bacterium | reverse complement strand
GTGTCCTGAGTCAAAATGAGGACTGCGGTCGTGTCCAAGACACGCATTGCAGCCACGCCGAACTGGGCTCATAAAGGCTCCCTGCAATATCGAATTCGCCTGGTTCAATCCGAGGAAGGGTGGACGGTGAGTTGCCCTTCGCTTCCCGGCTGCCCTTCCCAGGGCGTGACGCGGGAGGAGGCCGTGGAGAACATCAAGATCGCCATCCAGGAGTGGCTCCAAGTCGAGGCAGAGGAATCCAGGGTGTCGAAGGTGGAAGAGGACTTTGTCGCCATCTGAGCCGTGTTTGCCATCCTGTAAATCCAGTTCATCCTGTCGAACCATGAACCACGAGGAACTCACCGAGACCATCATTGGCTGCGCCATGAAGGTCCACTCAACCCTCGGTTCGGGCTTCTTGGAGTCCGTCTATCAGAAAGCGCTGGCACACGAACTGCGCCAGGCCGGCACTGCGCGTCGAGTGCGAGAAGCCAATTTGCTCGACCCTAGTCTGTTTCATCTATGATCCGGCGCACTCATTGGCCAACCGGGATGGGCTTCGTAAGGATATAGAAGCTCTGGCAGTGAAGGATCTGAAGGTCATCTTGAGGATTTCCCCGTAAGCTTCTGGCCCCCGGCTGCGGGCAGCTTGCTACGGACGTGTTTCCGCATACACTTAGGGGCATTCAATTGGGGGGGGGGACGCATTGCGGGTCTGGTCTCACCGGCGGGCTAACTGTTGACACTCCAACTGCGGTTGTCCGGCGAGTTCAAGCGGTTTGCGGACGAGGAACTGCGCGCGGTGCTGACGCTGCTGGCCGGTCCGGGCGTGGTGTGAAGTCACGACACCTCACCCTTGATCCCTCTCCCCATCTGATGCGGAGAGGGGGAATCGGCAGTTGGGTGCTGCTCCAGCCGGAGCGCATCAACGCCTACGCGCAGGCCGTGATCCGGACGTTGCAGGCGGACGAGCACCAGCGCGGCTGCCTGATGGAGGAGCGGATCTTGCAGGGCGACCTGGCGTATGAATCCTCGATGCCGCGGCTCGCCGGCGACGAGGAACGGTTCGTCCTGCTGGCCATGCGCCAGACGCTGGTGGAGCGCGGCATTCCGCAGCCCGTCAGGGCGAAAGAGAATAGCCCAGCGATTTATCGCTGGGTTTCCCGGGGGCAAAGGGGACAAGTCCCGCCAGGGACGAAAGAACGCAGGGTGCGGTTCCCCATTTCTTTCGCCCCTTCGGGGCTTGTGGGCATTCGGGAATTGGCTACCCACCGTTGAAACGGTGGGCGATTTTCCGGTCGTCCCTGACGGGACTGGCCAAGTGAAGTTCCCAGCGTGCTGGTGATGCATCGCTTCGACGAGCCGGCGGACGACATCTCCGCGACGCCGGTGGTGGGGCTGCATCACTCGGTGGCGTTTCAGAGGGCGGACCTCTGGAAGTCGGCGGTGGATTTCAAGAGGCAGACGGGAACGAAGCTGGGATTCACGCGGACGCGGGAGGCCGAGAGTGGTTCGCGGCTGGAGAGGTTTGGTCAGCCCGGCAGGGCGTAAGAAAATAGCCCAGCGATTCATCGCTGGGTTTCCGGGCGGCGGAGGAACGAGTCCCGCCAGGGACGAAAGAGATGATTGCCGGCTTGCTCAATGATTTCTTTCGCCCCTGTGGGGCTTGGTCGGGTTTGTTGGCCGTTGTCCCAGCGATGAATCGCTGGGCTATTCTCGATCGTCCCTGACGGGACTGGACCTCTGGAAGTCAGCGGCGGATCTCAGATTGAACCCACGCGATCGGAGCAAGCAGTGCTCAAGGGGGATGCTGATTGATCCATGAGGATGTTTTGCAGCACCAGGGAGCTTTGTGCTAAACAGGCGCGGGTGAAGACAACTTTTTGCGCCAACAATCACGAACATGCCCGAAACGTATGCACCGACACGGGGGTTGAAACCATGACCTTCAAAGAACGCACGCTGCGGACACTGGCCCGCGAGCAGCCGGATCGCTTGCCCGTGACCGTTCACCAGGGGCAGCAGTATCACCCTGGAATCCGGTTTCTGGTCCTGCTGATGGGCTGGCTGTGCGGTTCCGCCGTGGAGCCAACGACCGCCGCCGAAAGCCGGACGGAACTGGCGCCGATCGTCTTCTTCGATCAGACGCCCCTCTTCGCGTTGGACCTGAAGGACGAGGCGCAGCGCCGCCGGTTCTGGGATGAAACCCACCTGGCCGTGTCGTTGCAGGGCCTCGTCAACCGCGCCGCGCCGCAGTTGTTCATCCGCTACCTCAAAGAACCGGATGATTTCTGGTGGACGCAAATGGTCCAGTCGGGCGGGTGGCTCGCGGGACGCCGGGTGGTGCGCGTCAACAGTCTGGATGAATTGCTGGATCGTTTCCACGACTTCTACCAAGGCGCCGTCGTGTGGGACGAACGCGTGCCGGCCACTTCGAACCTGGCCTCGACCATCGCCGGCTGCGACGACTTGCTCTGCCTGCGGCACGATGAACGCGACGGCTCGCTCTATCGCCGGTTGGTCGAAGGACCGCGCCGGCTGCCGGTCAAGGTCCGCCTCCTGCACGAAGATGGCTCGCCGCTGTTCACCGGCGCCGGAACCATTCCCGGCACTTCGCTCCTTTCGACCGGCAGCGCCAAATGCGACGGTTATCAATGGCTGATCGAGCGCTACGTCAAGACCGGCCAGGCCAATCCGCAACGGATGGGCTATTACCTGGATGGCTTTTGGCTGAAACGCTGGAACGCCGCCGGACGCGAGAATCACACTCTGTCCAACCACGATTTTGTCATCGCGCGGCGTGGCGTGTTGTTCGATCTAAACGTTTGGGACGACGAACCGTGCGTGGATGATCCCGGTCAGAAACCCGGCACTGATGCCGCCACCTTGAAGCAACTGTTGCGCGCCGCCTACGACCGCATGGGAGGCGACGGTGTCATTCATGTGGCCGGCTTCGTGCCTTGGGCCTTCAAATACACGACGCATCGCGAGGCCGGCGGGACCCACGCGGAAGTGCCCACCGAGTGGCGCTACGCCGAAATCCTCTCCTGCTTCAACGCCTTCATGGATGCCGACGCGCTCGGCCTCGGGGCCATGGCCAACGCGTCATTTTATCAGCATTGCCCGCTGGCTGCGCATTACCCGCAAAATCCCAAACCGACGCGGGCCAGCGTCCAGGCGGCCGGCCTGCTCGACGCCCAGGGCCGCATCGTCCCGCGCTCCTACGTGGCGCATTACGTAGGCGACTATGACGCCGCCGCCTGGCTTTATCGCATGCTGCCGAAGATGTGGAGCGACCCGGCGCGGGGACAAACGCCGCTCTCTTGGGCGTTCAATCCCAACCTCAGCGAGCGCTTTCCGCTGGGCATGGTTTGGGCGCGCGAGCGCCGCACCACCAACGATTGGTTCGTGGCCGGCGATTCTGGGGCGGGCTACCTGAATCCCGGCAACCTCACTCCGCCGCGCACCCACTCGGGCCTGCCGTCCGGCTTGGCGGCGTGGGAGCGGCATTGCCAGCGCTTCTACCAGCAATGGGACATCACCCTGACCGGCTTCGTCATTGACGGCTACGCCCCCGGCCTCTCGCCGGAAGGCCTGGATGCCTACGCCCGCTTCTCACCCGATGGCATCGTGGCGCAGAAAATCCCCCGGCAAGGGGTGCATCGTGGCATGCCGTTCCTTCGCATGAAGACCGATCTCCCCGGCAACCCGAACGAAGCGGCCCGCGTTATTCACGGCCTCAGCCAGGGCACGCCGCCGCGTTTTGCCGTCTGCCGCTCGATTCTGCAAACTCCCACCTGGTATGCCCGGGTCGGGCAGGAACTCGAACGGCTCGCCGGGGACTCCGTGCGGGTGGTGGATCTCTATACCTTGCTCTGGTTGCTGCGGGAGTCTGAGACCAACGCCGCCGCCCGGCCCGTGTCGGCCTTTGCCCAGGCGACAGAATTGACGGCCCGGCCCAACCAAAATCAAGGCCTCACTCCAGTGCTGGCCGGCGACGGCCCGTTTACGGTGGTGAACGAGGGCGGCGTTGCTTGCTGGCGCGCAACCCGGCATCAACCGCCGCACTATCTTTATTTTGACGTGGACGATGCCTTCCCCGTTCCGGCGGGCGGCGAAGTGGAAATCACGCTCGAATACCTGGATCGCGGCGCGGGCCGCCTCGTGCTGGAATATGACTCGACGGATGGCCGGGCCCCGCACGCCGGGGCCTACAAGCCGCACCCGCAAGTGATTCGCCGATCCGATACGGGCGAGTGGCGCAAGCTCACGTTCCGGTTGGGCGACGCCCGGTTGGCCGGGCGGCAAAACGCCGAGGCCGACTTCCGGTTCTTTAATGGCGGTGACGACCTGCTCGCGCGCGCGGTGGCCGTGCGCCGCCTTGCCGCCAAGCCTGTTGAATGATGGCCCACCCGGCTGCTCTGAGTGATGATCCTTCCCCTCTCCGAGACCGTCATCGGCAAGCAAGGGAAGCCTTGGGGCGAAGGTCCGCCGCTCTTCGCGCCCGTGTTTCACGCCGGGATCGGAACCCCATTTATCGTCGCGGCGGATTCTGCGGCCAGGCGCGCGGCGTCACCGGAAACATTGAAATCCGGAACTTGGTGCAACCGTAGGGAACGAGGCGGACGATTTCGGACGCGGTCCCCGTCACCGGCTTGTCCGGCAAGGCGGCGATCTCGGTCGGCTTCCAGTCGAAGGCTCGAAGGGGCGCCTTCAACACGACCGGGGCGGCCAGCGGCCAGTCCCAACGGGCCGGCATCGGCTGACGTTCCACCGTCATGCCGGCATCGCCCCGCGCCGCGTCGGTGTCGAGGGCGTACTGCCATCTCGCATCGGGCGCGGGCGTGTTCGGATCAATGTCGGGAATCGGCAGGGCGAAGAGCAATGGGCCGCAGAGCACGCTGGCGTAGGGCAGACGCCGCGGCTGGAAGAGTTCCGCGGGGCGGTAGCCAAAGTACTTTCGATTGGAGGACGGGACTTCTGTTTCGTAACCGCGGACGACGCGCGGTGGCATGGGGAACCGCAGTTCGACGACGTCACTCTTGGTCCAGGTCCGGGCGATCTTGACAAATCCCTTGCCGTCGCGCGCCGCGGCTGTCTCGGAGCCATTCACCGTGATGCGCGGTTCTTTGCACCAGCCGGGAATGCGGACATAGAGCGGGAATTCCGCGTCGCGGGCCGGTTCCACTTTCATGCGGATCGTCTCCCCGAACGGATAGTCCGTGATTGTGCTCACCTTCACCGGCACGCCGTCGCCGGCCAGAGCCGAAACCGTGCAAGGACCGTAAAGGGTTGCGGCCAGGCCATGGTCGCGCGTCGCCATCCACGCATGAATGATGTACTGCGGGATGATGCGGTTGAGCGCGCCGACACAGCAAAGCACCGTGGGACAACCCAGGCGGTGGAAGAGAATGCCAGCCGGCCCCGGAGCGTGCGGTTGTTCGGCGGGCCAGGAATCGGAGCGGAGGCGGTTCGGCGACTGGTAGTAGCACATGGTTTGGAAATCACGGGCCACGGGCGCGGCGCCGGCGTTGAAAAAGGCCCGTTCCATGCGGTCGCCCCAATCGCCATCGCCTTGGATGCGATACATCCACGACGCGGAGAGCAACATCGCGGTCACGTCGCAGGTCTCGGTCTTGCGGAACGCGCCGACGCCCGACGCGTATTCCTCGCCGGAGGCCACGCCGTACGGGAGGATATGGTAATCGTCGAGCCACCTGAACGCGCCCAGCGTCGCCTGGAGTTGGTTCACGTCGCCGGACCATGGATAGACCAAGGCGGGGAGGCGGATATTTTCGTAGAGGATGACCACATGGCCGGGAGAGAGACGGCCGTCCTTCCAGTCTTGGATGTCCTTTTGCACGGCGGGTTGCGCGATGCCCTGCAGGGCGCGCTGGAAGATTCGCGGGTCGCCGCTGAAGGAATACGTTTCAAGCATCGCATCCAGATTGCACAGGCCGGTCACGTCGAAGAAGTGGAGCGGCCCCATGTTCGCCGGGTAATCGGAATAGACTTTGACCAACGCATCGAGAACGCGCTTCTCGCCGGTGCCTTGATAGAGCGCCACCAACGCCCGGCCCATTTGCGAATGCGCCCAACTGTCGAAGCCCTGCGGTTTGTATCCTTTCCTCCAGTAGATGAATGAGGTGCCGAAGTCCGCTTTGTTCACACCCTCCACCACGGGATCAAGGCGGGCGCGGATTTTCTTGATGAGCGCCTCGTCATGCAGGACCAGG
The DNA here is from genome assembly GCA_964355375.1 of uncultured Verrucomicrobiota bacterium. Taxonomy (GTDB): domain Bacteria; phylum Verrucomicrobiota; class Verrucomicrobiia; order Limisphaerales; family SIBE01; genus CAYHFE01. Next base: position 2,028 of record CAYHFE010000359.1, on the reverse strand, counting down.
CCGAGCCGGAGCGCGCCATCCAACCAATAGGCGGATTGTTCGATGGGCCAGCCGGTGCCCTCGGCGGAGGCGCCGGGCGCCTTGAGCGGAATGCCTTTCCACCCGTCAGCAAACGTCGGATGCCACTCGTCCAAATGTCCGGTGATGCCATCGCGCGCGGCCTGAGCCCAGTCGCGCAACCAGCCCGTCGGTTCCACCGCGCCGGGCGGCAGGGGAAGAAACGCTGTCTTCACCACCGGCTCACAGACTCGGGCATGATTGGGGACACGGACTCTTTCCACCGGGAAAGTAACGGTGCCGCCTTGCTCCGGTGCAATCTGTTTGGTGCCGCCGTCGGGCAGGTGGACGACGACCGCCTTGCAGTTGCCGGCGAGTGGTTTCACCTGAAGCGTGGCGGTCTGGCCGTCCGGGTCCGCTTGCACGGTCAGGTCGAGCGGGCCGAACGGCGTCGCCACGCCGTTGAGGCGCGTGATCATGCCGGGCCCGGCCCACTCACGCGGGAAGCCTTCGAGCAGGTGCAGTTCGTCGCCGCGGTCAAGCGCGAGCAGGTGGATCGTCAGGCGGAGGAACTCGGCGCTGGCCCAGTTGTGCGGCATGTCGCCGACCTTCTTGAACTTCTCACCGATCAACGACTGCTCCTCGCGCCACACGCCGGTGGGGGCCGCGTGGTTGGCGAAGGCGTAGAGAATCTGCGCGGCCTTGCGTCCGTTGCCCTGCCAGAGCCAGGCGTGGCCGTAGAACGAGGCGAAGTAGTTCCAGATGCCGGTCGGGTCCCAGCCGGTGCCATAGACCATGCCTTCGCGCTCCGTGGCTTCGAGCATCGCCATCGTGCTGGCCACGAGCGGGTCGTCCTGGGCGAAGACTTGTCCGGGATAAATGGCGTGGCAGAAGCCCCATTGCGCGCGCTGGGGAAGTTCCTTCCTCCCGGGCTCGCCCATGATGATCGGCACGTAGGAGTTCCCGTGAGGATCTTGGGCCAGGTCGCGCTCGGCCGCTTTGCGGAAGGCCGCCATGAACGCGTCGTACTCCATTTGCCAGGTGGCGGCTTCCGCCGTTTTACCCAGCCAGCGGGCGGCCTGGATGAAGGCTTTCAAGCCGAGCATATTCCAGTAGGGATTCGTGTATTCCAGGTGGACGCCGCCGATGCCGCCGTCCGAAAAGCCCGCCGGGACCAGCCCATCGTCCAGCGGTGTCTCGTTCTCGAGCGTGCGCTGGCGCAGCGTCTTGATGTGTCCGGCCACGCCCTGGAGCTTCGGCCAAATGGACTCCAGCCAGGCCTTGTCCTGGGTCAGCTGGGCGTGCCGGACGCAAGTCCAGAGCACGATCCCGTTTTCCTTGGAGAAGTTCTCCATGACTTCGATGCGGCCGTCCGGCTTCTGAAAAGTCAATTCGTAGGCCACGCCGTTGCGCGCCTCCTGGCCCGCGCCCACCATCGCGGCCGCCTCGAGCAGAAAGGCGCCATCCACAATCCAGAGCCCGCGGTAGCACGTCGGACCGACTTGGAACGCCGGCAAACCTTTCTTGATCTCACGCGCCTGCCAGATGTTGCGGATGGAAGAATCCACCAACGCCTGAATGCCCACGTCCGGGACCTGCACCCGGCCCAAGGGCAAAGGCGCTTTCTCCCAATACGCCACCGCGCGGTCGCGGCTCGCCAGCGCCTGCTCGACGGTGACCGGCTCCACCACAATCGCCCCGCCGCCGCTGTAGAGCACGAAGAACGTGGCGCTCTGCCCCGCCGGCACGGACAGGGCCTCCAGCGGAATCGATCGCCGCGAGTTCGTCTCCTCCGCCGAGCCGGCCATCTTCAGCGAGGTGGTGACCGTCTCGTGATCATTGATCGTCACGCGCTGCGCTTCGGCCTGGAATCGGAAGGCCAACGTCGTGTCCACGATCAGCCGCGGTTGCACGACGCGAGCGGCCGGGCCCCGGTTCGTCACGCGGACAAGAATCAGATCGTTGCGCGCCGGGCCGCCGGGCGTGGTCGCGTTCAGGCGCGCCAGGGCGAGCGGGTTCAACCGGCCGGCC
>CAYHFE010000358.1:2277-8285 GCA_964355375.1 uncultured Verrucomicrobiota bacterium | reverse complement strand
TCTAAGTTGGCAGTGCCGGCGAATAGTCTTTGAACATTTCCACTTGGTTCAGGCGTTGATCTTCCTTTTCTTGCTCCTGAATGTACTCGCGAACGGTCGCCTCGTCTTTTTCAACCGTTGACACCCAATGCCCCTCGGCCAAATGTGCTGCCCGACAAAAATGCGCGGAGCGGACACGATAGCCGGCCAGAACAACGACACCCACGGCATCTTTGCCCACGGGAATAAGATTGTCCGCGTCGATCACTGTGAGTTGCCTCGGTTCAGCTAGGCGATGTCCTTCGGCGAGGAAGCGACCGCTCAAATGGACCGCTGCGTCATTCACCCCAACTTGCGCGAAGGCTTGGGCTCTGGCGGGGCCATCGACTCCGGCGCCGACGTGCTGGTGACGGACAACGAATTCAACCAGTACCGCCACTCGCTCGCCTCCAACGGGACGCTCGACTGGAGCAGCGGTCAGCGACTGGGGAAGGTCCTCCGCAAGCCCGGCGGGCGGAAGAGTCACTGGGAATTCATCCCCAATCGCGTCGGGAGCAACGACCAATCGCCGAACGTACTCCGCGCCGTGGACACGCATCCCGGCATGAAGGGCATCTTAGAAATGGATCAGAACAGTCTGCTGCGCTGACGTGAAACGCGGGCCGCGACCGGGGAAGGCGGAAGTTCGAGGGACCACTCGTTGCCCGGATCTCGTGTGAAGGGTTTTGCCAGTCCTTTCGTCCAAGTCTCGATGAATCCGCCTGGACCGCAAGCGCGGGGCACCCGCCGGACCTTTCTCAAATACTCGGTGGCCACGACCGTCGCGCTGGGAATCGCGGCTGGCCAGGCCGCAGACTGTGCGGAGAGCGGCCAGCCTGCGACCGACCCGGGGAGCGACTCACACGGCCAGCCGAACGTCATCGACTGTCACGCGCACTTGAATCATTGCAGCCGCTCGACGTGGGAAGCAGACGACAAACCATGAAACCACGAACCTGCTCCATTTCCGTCATCGGCTGGCTGCTCGCAGTCGCGTGCTTCACCCCGCAGCCGTCCGCGGCCCAGCTCCGCATCTACATCGTCACCGATCTGGAAGGGGCGAGCGGCGTGTACCAGTTCGCTCAGACGCGCGAGCCGGGCAATCCGCTGGGCGAGAAGGCGAAGGAGTATTTGATGGGCGACATCGCGGCGGTGGTCCGCGGGTTGCGGGACGCCCATGCGAGCGAGATCGTGGTGCTCGACGGCCATGGGTCGCAAGCGTTCGTCCCGCACCTGATGGCGCCAGGCGCGAAATACATCACCGGCAAACCGCGTCCGGGTCCGCTCACGGGCCTCGATGAGTCGTTCGCCGGCCTGGTCCAACTAGGCGCCCACGCCATGATGGGAACACCCGACGGCGTCCTGGCCCACACGCAGTCGTCGCGGACGGAAAACCGCTACTGGTACAACGGGGTCGAATCCGGTGAGCTGGCCCAGTGTGCAGCCATCGCCGGGCACTTTGGCGTCCCAACCATCATGGTGACGGGCGATGAGGCGGCTGGCAGGGAGGCCGGGAGATTCTTCGGGACCAATTGCGTCGCGGTGGCCGTCAAACGGGGCATCTCGCGCGAAGCGGCGGTGCTTTATCCGTTCGATGAAACCCGCCAAGCCCTCTACGAAGGCGCCCGGCACGCGATGGCCGCCATCCCGCGCTGCCCACCCTACAAACTCTCGCTCCCCATCCAGGCGAAGAAGGAGCATCTGATCTTCGACGGTCCCGCCGGGCCAGGCCGCCTGGTCAGTAAGGAGGGCAAGATCGAAGATGTCCTGAAGTTGTTGGATTTCTGAGGTAACAAATGAAAAAACATGATCTGACTCGACGACAGTTCATCGCGACCGCCTCCGCCGGTTCGTTGGCGGCGGTGGCCTCAACCACACTGCCCGCCTCCGCGGACGTCATCCGGAGGGCCGGCAAACTGGCGATCCTGGGCGGTGAACCCATTCGGAAGAACAAATCCTGGCCGGCCTGGCCGCACATCGACGACCAGATCGTGGACGCGGTCGTGAAGACCACCAAGAGCGGGATCTGGTGCCGCATCCAGTCTGCGTCCGGCACCGTGCCCACCTTCGAAAAGGAGTATGCGAAGCTGATGGGAGCTCGGTTCTGCGTGGCCACCGGGTCGGGAACCCAGGCCCTGCACACCTGCGTGGAAGCCCTGGGAATCGGCGCGGGCGACGAAGTCATCACCTCGCCGTACACTGATCCGGGAACCATCGCGGCCATCCTCTCCGCCCGGGCCTTGCCCGTATTGGCTGACCTGGATCCCGCCTCGTACCAACTCGACCCGAACGAAGTCGAAAAACGGATTACGGAAAATACCCGGGCCATCATGCCGGTTCACATGATGGGGCAGCCCTGTCACCTGGAACGGATCATGGCCATTGCCAAGAAGCACAATCTGGCTGTGATCGAAGATGCCGCTCAGGCACACCTTGCCGAGTATCAAGGGAAGAAGCTGGGCACGATCGCTCCGCTGGGCTGCTTCAGCTTCCAGACCACCAAGACGATCGCCTGTGGCGAAGGCGGGGCCATCGTTGGGGACGACGAAGAACTCATGGACAAGTGCTACACGGTCCACAACCACGGCACTTCCCGCCGGGGCCGGACGGAAGTGATTGGTCCGAAGTACCGGATGAACGAGTTCGAAGCGGCCGTCCTGCTGCCCCAGTTGGCCGGCGCTCAGGAACGGTTCCGCCGGCGGAATGACAACGCGGCCCATCTGACTGCGAAGCTCCAGGGGTGTCCGGGGATCATCCCCCAGAAACTCTATGAAGGCACCACCAGCGGCTCGTTCTACCTCTATGCCGTGAGCTACAAAAAGGCACACTTCAACAACGTGGAGCGCGACCGCTTTCTCAAGGCGGTCGCGGCCGAAGGCGTCAGCCTGAGCCCCTACATCGAGCGCGGATTGCACCGCGAGCCCTGGGTCGATCACATCGTGAAAACCAAGGCCTATCAGAAGATGTTTCCGGCCCGCCGACTGCAGCAATTCCGCGAGGAGATGAGTTGTCCCAAGTGTGACCAGGTGTGCGAGGAGATGGTCATGATCTGGGCCTCCGGCCCACTCCTCGGCACCCGGTCGGACATGGACGACATCGCCGACGCCATCCTCAAGGTTTATGAAAATCGTGACAAGCTGAGCTGAACCGCGGAGCGTCACGCACGCCATTGCCTATCAGTTGAATTGTTGAATCGCGTTGCACAACCGCACTATGACTCAGACGCATACGGCCACCCTGAAACCTCATGGCGCACGCATCCCAGCGGCAGAGGACATGCCGCAGGCGAAACTCGAAACCTGCTGGGCAGGTTCAGCGAAGGATGGCCCTCTGACCGGCCGCCGCTGCTTTCTTGCGCAACTGGCGGGCCTGGCCGCGGTCACGGCCTTGGGAACAAACCGAACGGCCGCCGCCGCCGAGACGTCGCAGCCAGCGGGACCTTTGCCCACGATCCAACTGGGCCAGCACCGCATCAGCCGCCTGGTGGCTGGCTCCAATCCGATCTCCGGCTATTCCTACCTCGGCCCGCACACTGACCGGCAGATGAAGGATTACTTCACAGTGGAGCGCACCGCGGAGTTTCTTCAGAACTGCGAGCGCACGGGGATCACGGCCCACCAGTTCTCGGATTCGGATCGCGCGGTTCCCTACCTGCGCCTGCTCCGGGAGCGCGGCAGCAAGCTGCAGTTCTTCGGTCTTCATGCGCAGCGCGCGACGCTCCGGGAGGCGATTGCTCTGACCCAACCCATCGCCATGGTCCACCACGGGGGCGTGACCGATCGGCTGTTCGCCGAAGGCAAGGCCGCTCAGGTGCATGATTTCGTCAAGACGGCCCACGACTGCGGCGTGCTGGCCGGCGTCTCCGCCCACAACCCAGACTGCATCAGGCGCATGGCCGACGAAGGTTGGGATGTGGATTTCTTCATGACCTGTTTCTATTTCCTCACCCGCAAGACGGCCCACAAGGACGTAGAGCTTCCCACGCTCAACATTGACTACCCGTTCTTCAAGGACGATCCCAAGGTCATGACCCAGGTCGTCCGCGCGGTGAAACAGCCTTGTCTGGGTTTCAAAATCCTGGGCGCCGGTCGCCTCTGCTCGAACCAACAATCCGTGCGAGCGGCCTTCCAATTCGCCTTCGAGAACCTCAAGTCCACCGATGGCGTGATCGTAGGGATGTTCCCCTGGTGCTTCGACGAGGTCAGCGCCAATGCCCAGTTCACCCGCGAGCTGGGCAAGCCGTCATAGAGGCGCGTTCACCCAGTGGTTTGGCCCACGCGCACCCAGTTTGAGCAACAACGTCCGTGCGGCCATGTCTTTGAGCTCGCCCCAAGCGGCATACCCTTGCTAATTCCGGGCCACTTCGGCCAGGACATTGACCAATGGCATTTTTCGTCCGTATGCCGCGCCTTACCCGGCCATCCTTGGCGCGAACTAATTCAAAATGCTGGTGGGCGATCTCCAGAATGATCGCTTCGACGATCGTGTCGTGCTCGGGGACAAAGGAAGGCACCTATTCAAATTCGGGACGAATGGGCTGGCCATCGATGTCTCGCCGCTGCGCCGCCTGAGCACCCTGAGCGCGATTGACGGAAGGCTGATGGACCTGCATTTCACGGGGCGCAAAGATGAGCGCAGATGAGCGGTTTGAACCGGCTGGAAACCGGCTGCCTCGTCGCGCGCATCCGGCCCTTCGCCACCAATCCCAATGTGGCCCTCGTCAAGACGCCCAGACTCCTCTGGACCGATTGCGGCCTCGCGGCGTCGCTGGCCGGCATTAAGACCTCGACGGAAGCCAAGGCCCGTCCCGACACCGGCTTCCGGCTGCTCCGAACTCGCTGGTGAAACGACCACGGCATGCCGGGAATAGGTCAGGAACCGCCGATTGTGTCACAAGTGAGGACTGACCCCTGCGGTTCGTCGCGTGTCTGGCCAATTGGCTCCTCGGGGACTATAGTGCGCCCCATGCCTAGTCACCTTGCCCAATCAGCGTGCTTGCTTCTGCTGGCGTTTTGCCTTGTGGGATGCAAACGCAACCCAGCCGGTTCCTCGAACCAGCCCGTTGCCGCGCCGAATAGTCCTTCTGATCAGTTCCTCAGCCTGATGAATGCCGGAAAGAATTATCTGGACCAGGGCGATGCCACCAATGCGCTGGCCCTCTACAAAAAGGCCGAGGCCATGGTCCCGAACGACGCCGATGTGCATTTGAACCTGGCCAATGGCTCCTTGTTGAGCGGAGCGGCAGTGGAGGCGATTCGAGAGGCTGATGAAGTTCTAAAACTCGAGCCCAATTCAGCGGCGGCTTACTTTGTCAAAGGGTCGGCCTATCTTCGTCTGTCGAACCCGGAGGAAGCGGCGAAAGCCCTGGAAAACGCGAAGAAGATTGATCCCGGACAGACGGCGACATCGTTTCAGCTGGGAATGGCCCGGATGGGATTGAGGCAATGGGATGGAGCCATCGCCGCGTTCCAGGAAGGTATTCGGATGGACCCAAATCATCTCCACTCGGCGGCGCATTACCAATTGGCCCAGGCGTTCCTCCGGGCGGGACGGCAGGATGAGGCGAAACAGGAGCTTCAACAGCATCAAGCCAACTCCGAAGGGTCCGCGGTGAGCGCCGCCCCGTTCGAGAGGAGCAAGTACACCCAGGCCCGAGTGCCGTTCAAACTGGAGCAACCGGAGAAAGACGGAATCCGCGTCAGGTTTATTGATGCGACCAAAGGGGTCTTGGGCGATGGCGCGCCGAATTTCTCCGGTCCGATCGGAGTGATCGATGCAAACCATAAAGGTTGGAGCAGTCTTTTCGTGGTCGAGCAGGGGCGGGGCTTTCGCCTGCTGAGGAATGTCAATGGCACGTTCCGCCCCGACGACGCTCGTTACCCGGCCATCCCTGGCGCGAACTATTTCAAAATGTTGGTGGGCGATCTCCAGAATGACCGTTTCGACGATATTGTCGTGCTCGGGGACAAAGGAAGCCATCTCTTCAAATT
>CAYHFE010000358.1:0-2177 GCA_964355375.1 uncultured Verrucomicrobiota bacterium | reverse complement strand
TGGAACCGGGACGGGATCATGGATGTGATCGCGAGCCGGAAGGAGGGGCCGCCGTTGCTCCTGGAAAAACAGCGCGGCGCGCGGCTGGTTCCCCGCGAGCCGACCAATTGGGTCGCCGGCGCCGTCTTCTGCACCGGCGATTTCGATAACGACCTGCGTCCAGACCTGGCGGTGGTGAGCGATGGGAAGATCAGCATCTGCTTCAATGGCGGAGAGCGAAAGGAAATCGCATTTCAGGGAAACGCGGCCCAGATTGTGGCCGTCGATTACGATAATGATGGCTGGCTGGACCTCTGGGCGGTCGGAGAAAAAATCCGGGTGTGGCGCAATCTCGGTCTTTCCGGATTTCAGGAACAAACTGCCCAACTCGGCCTTGATCGATTCGAGGGCGGCGCGGTGTCGGAAATCCACTTCGCTGATTTTGACAAGGACTGCGATTCGGATGGGATCGTCGCCCTGGCAAATGGGGGCTTGCGTTACCTGCGCAATGAGGGCGGCAACGCCAATTCGCAGGTGAAGGTGCAACTGGTTGGGAACCGTTCCAATGCCAGCGGGATCGGCTGCAGGATCGAGATCGAAACGGGCGGACTGCGCCTGATCCGGACGGTGCACTGCTGGCCTGTCGAGGTGGGGGTGGGGAAATACCAGAAGCTGGATTCGTTCCTGGTGCATTGGTTCAACTGGCCTCAAGGCTCCGCCGAGTTGGGTTTCAATTGCAGGGAGCCGCTCTTCGCCCTGGAATTGACGATTCAGGAAGGCTCCTGTCCCTACCTCTACGCGTGGGATGGGAAGCGTTTTCGGTTTGTCACCGATATTTTGGGAGCGGCGCCGCTCGGCCTGCCCATGGCCGAGGGCCGCTCTATCGAAGCCGATCCGGAAGAATTTGTTTGGATTGGCAACGAGCAGACCTTCCTCGCGAGGGACGGGAATTACCACCTTCAGATCACTGAGGAACTGCGCGAGGTCCTTTACCTGGACGAAGCCAAACTGGTGGTCGTGGATCACGAGCCCGGCACCGAAGTGCATTCCACGGATAAGCTGCGGCCGGGTAAGCCATTTCCGAGGGGCGCGCTCATGACGTTGCACAATGAGCATCCGCTGCAAAAGGCCGAAACGCTGGATGGCGGGACCTCAAACTCGCCGCCGGTTGTAGTCCCGGCTTTAGCCGGTCTTGCTGCTGACGCCCTGCCGCCTGAAAGCGGGACTACATACTCGAGGCAGGAGGTCGCTTCTACCTTGAGAACCGTGGATGATCGGCGCGTGTCGCCTCCCAAATTGCGCGTTCCGCAGCTCCGCGGGTTGGCCGAGCCTCACGGATTGGTCCTCGATTTTGGGCCGCTGGACGCAAGCAAACCGCTGGTCCTGGTGATGAATGGCTGGCTTCGGTTTGGCGGGGGCATGGCCAATATCGCCGCTTCCCAGGACCCGTCGCTCCCGTTTCCATTTCCCACGCTGGAGGCCGAGGTCGCTCCCGGAACTTGGAAGGCCGTGGACGTAACGGTGGGTGCGCCAGCCGGAAAGACCAAAACAATCCTGGTCGATCTGGAAGGGAAATTGGAGTCGGGCACGCGCCGGTTGCGTTTGACCGAGGCCTTGGAGATTCATTGGGATCGCATCGCGTTAATGGAAAAGAAACCGCATGCGGGGACACAGATCACATTCGTCACGCCCAGCAAAGCGGATCTGCATTTCCGCGGCTTCAGCCCGATGCAAAATCTTCCGCCAGATTGGCCGCTCACCCCGGACTACGACACCGTCAGCCCGAACTCCTACTGGACTATTACGCCAGGCGGGTGGTGCACTCGCTATGGTGACGTCTCCGAGTTGATTGCCGCTCGCGATGAGGGGCTCGCTTTGCTCAATGGCGGAGATGAATTGACCCTGAAATTCACCGAGCGTTCTCTGCCTCCGAAGCCTGCGGGGAGCGTCCGGGAGTTCTTCCTTTACGCCGACGGCTGGGACAAAGATTCCGATTTTCATGTGGCCGCGGGAACGGAAGTCGAGCCGCTGCCTTTCCACGGCATGGACGATCAGCTCTATGGCCGGGAGCCGCGGCCTCCGTTCCCGAGCGATGCGCTACACCGAAAATACAACACCCGCTGGGTCGAAGGGCGGGTTCTCAAACAGACCGCAAAGCGGTAGAATGGCGTGGTCGTTACCCAGTCATTTATGACCAG
>CAYHFE010000357.1:0-8290 GCA_964355375.1 uncultured Verrucomicrobiota bacterium | reverse complement strand
CTCGGCGAAGGTTAGATCCATTCACGCGATCGGTCGAAATTGCAGAAGCTGCGCGGCGTGCCCGGCGAGATCCAGGTAGAGCCCTTTCTCGATCAATTCCCGCCCGGGACGCTCGTAGATTTCGGTCCCGAGCAAATCGCTCATGCGCCAATTCCACCCGGTCAGTCCCTTCGGCGGAAGGGCGACGTAGCACTGAGAGCGATGCGGAGCGAGGTTCACGATCACCAGGTCAAAGGCGAGTTCCGATTTTTGCCACCAAACCACGACGAAATTCTGATCGGTCGGATTCCCTTCCCAGGCCGGCGTCGTGCGCAAGATCTCCGCCTGGCCACAGCCGATCGCCGTCGCTGGCAGCGCGGTCAACACTTTCTCGTAATAATCACGGATCTCAGGCTGCGTCGCCTCCAACGAACGCCGGCCCAAATGAACCGGCGTCCGAATCCGCGCGCCGGACATCTGGCCGTCATGGACCAAGCGCATCCCCGGCAAGCCCAAAGTCAAGAGCGCCGCCGCCCGATGTTCCTCCAGGGCGAAGACCGCGGCCGCGCGCGGTTCATCGTGGTTTTCCAAAAAATGCGTCGAGGATGCAAGGCCACGGGGCGAACTCTGAGCCAAGTGACGCCGAAGATCGCCGCGATTGCGGGCGACCAGATGGTCATAGAGCTTTTTGTCGTAGGCGTAGTCGAATCCCAACCCGAGCAGTCGTTCCTCCAGTCCCCAATAGGCCTCCGCCAGAAACAAGAAGTCCGGAGTGGACTCCCGAATCGAGGCGATGGCCTCGCTCCAAAACTCGGTGGGAGGTGGTGGCGCCGGGCAGGGAAACTCGCGCCAGACCTCGCGGAAGATTTCGCTCAAGAGCAGCATGGCCATGTCGCATCGCACGCCGTCGCACCAAGCGGACACGGCCTGAAGGACCTGGATCATCGCCGCCCTGGTCTCCGCTCGGCGGTAGTCGAGTTGGACGGTGTCGGACCAAGGGGGAAAGTACGGATCTTTCCCGTAGGCAAACCACCGCGGGGCGTTCCCGGAGCGACGGCCGAAGGTGTGAGGCGCCGGGCGGGGACTTTGCACAAACAACTCAGGCCGCTCATCGAGCCACGCGTGGTCGTGACCGAGATGATTGGGGACGAAATCGAGGATGAGGCGCAAGCCGTGCTCGCGCAGGCGTTGCCGAAAGCGGCGGAGACCGGATTCTCCACCCAAGGAGCGGGCGACCCGATAATCGCCGATGGCGTAGGGCGAGCCCGTCACATCAACTTCCTTCCAGTCCGGGAGGGCCTCGTGGAAGGACTTCCTCAGATCGGGTTGTTCGAGGGCGTGCTGCCGGGATCGGGTTCCGCTTTTCCATACCCCCATGAGCCAGACATGGGTGAAGCCGAGCCGCTGCCAATGTTGGATGTCATCGACGGGAACGCTGCCCAGGTGGAGATCGCGACCCAAGCGGATCGACCACTCGCGCAGCCAGCACCGCGTGTTGATTTCCAGAAGGAGAGGATGGGGCATTGGGGAAAGAAGCCGCCTTGGACCTCGAGCCGCCTCATCCACCATTCAGAATTTTGAGCGCCTTGCGAGGATTGGCCACGCGGAGGATGAGCAGGCCCTTGCGGGAACCGGGGCTGGTGGCGCAGTAGGCATAATCGATGTTCAGGCCCGCGTCGGCCAGTCTTTGGGCGATCCGGGCGAGCGAACCCGGCTTGTTACTCCCCTCAATCATCAGCACCTCACTCTCGACGACGAGCGAGGCGTGCTCCGCAAAGATCCGCAGCGCTTTGGCGGAATCACTCACCACCAGGCGAACCACGATGTGATCCACCGTGTCGCTCGTGGAGAGGGCGTAGATGTTGATTCCGGCGGAGCTCAAAGTGGCGCAGACACGCGCGAGCATGCCCGGTCGATTGGCGACGAAGAGCGCGAGCTGTTTGGCGATTTGCATAACTCAAGATCAGTGTTAATCCGATTGTCCAGGGTGAGAAGCCCAAAGACAGCCGTTCTCATTTTGACCAGTATGTCGTCCCGGCTTCAGCCGGTCGCCACGTGAAAACCGGCTGAAGCCGGGCCTACCTGCGTGGAACGGACAGTGTCCTGAGCCAAAATGAGAACTGCTTCGCGCCAAAGACATTCATGGCCCGGGCGGATGGTTCGGCGAATTCCACCGCCGCGACGGAACGCTCTCGAGGCCGAGCCGCACGACCGCGCTCAGACCAGGCCGGACCGATTCTGCGCCAGACCATCGCGGACCGCCTGCGCCAGGCGAGCCGGTTGATAGGGCTTTTGGAGAAAGTTGAAACCGTCCCGGACGGAAATGTTTTCCCGGACCAGTTCATCACTGTAGCCGGTCGTGTAGATCACTCTCAGCTCGGGCTTTTCCGCGGTCAAACGCAGCGCCAGTTCGCGGCCGGAGATGCCATCGGGCATGACCATGTCGGTCAACAACAGGTCGATCGAGCTGGCGTGTTCGCGCCAGACGTCAAGCGCCGCCCGCCCGGAAACCGCTTCGAGCACGCGATACCCGCAACGTTCCAAAACCTCTTTGGCCAATCGGCGCACGCCGGGTTCGTCCTCGACCAGCAGAATACTCCCGTCGCCCCCGCCGGCTTCCAGCGATCTTGCTCCCGCGCTCTCGGAGGCCGCCGCTTCGCCCCCCACCGGCAGAACCACTCTGAAGGTCGTGCCCTCCTGGACGCGACTGGCGACTTCGATCCAACCGTGGTGCTGAGTGACGATCCCGTAAACCGTGGCCAATCCGAGCCCGGTCCCTTTCCCGACGTCTTTGGTGGTGAAGAACGGCTCAAAGATGTGCGGCAGGACCTCCGGAGCAATCCCGCATCCGGTGTCGCTCACGCTCACGCAGACAAAGTGGCCGAGACGCGCCTCGGGATGGCGCCGGACATAGTCCCCGCCGACCTGAAGCGGCGTCATCTCGATGACCAACCGCCCTCCCTCGAGCATTGCGTCCCGGGCGTTGACCGCCAAGTTCATGATCAACTGGTCGATCATTCCCGAGTCCGCCTGGATGGGCGGAAGATCTCCGGCCGACTTGAACTGCAGAATGATATCCTCACCCAGGAGGCGGTGCAGCAGCTTGGTCAGGTTGCCCACCACGTCGGGCAAATTCAGCCGCTGCGGCCGCATCAATTGTTTGCGACTGAAGGTGAGCAACTGCTTGGTCAGGCCAGCCGCCCGTTCGGCGGCCACGATGATCTGATGCAACGAATCCATCTCGTGAGGCGGCCAATCGTGGTTTTCCTGCAGCAGGCTGCAGTAGCCCTGAATGATGGTGAGAATGTTGTTGAAATCGTGAGCCACGCCGCCCGCCAGTTGTCCGACCGTCTCCATCTTCTGCAGTTGCCGCAACTGTTCCTCCAGATTCAGCCGTTCCGTGATATCCACGGCATAGCCATGCACCGATTGAATCGAGAGGATGGGAAAGAACGACCAGGCAATCGTGCGCTGATCAATGACGGTTTTCTCCTGCAAACGGCTCTGGCCCGAAGCCAGGCACTCGTGCACGGTGGACACGATGTCCAGCGGCAGAATCTCGGCCGGAACCGTCTTCCCCAGCGCGCGCGCCATTGCTGCCGCCGCCTCGTTGTAATAGATCACGGCTCCGTCCGCCGACATCTCGAGCACGGGGTTGGGATTGAATCGAGGGAAGGCCGCCAGCTTCTCGATCCGCACCTCCACCATCTTGCGCTCGGTAATGTCCTGGAGCGCGCCGATCGATCCGATCGACTTCCCCTGCTCGAAGATTTCCACGGAGGCGTCCGCCAGCCAGCGCGTTTGGCCATCGCGAGTCCGAATGCGACAATCCGCCTGCCAATGGGCGACTTCTCCGCCCCGCACCTTGCGGATCGCGTCGTCCATCGGCAGCCCCGCCAGCTCGCCGCGCAAGCGGTATTCCTGAACCATCGCGTCCCAAAGCTCGATCGTCAGTTCGGAAGGACCATATCCGGTCAGTTCCTGAATGCCCTCCGCCACATACATGAAGCTATCGGTCCGGTAATCGCGCAGATACGGCACGCAATTCGCCGCGGAAATAGCCCGCCGGTAAAGCATCTCGGTCCGGCGGAGCGTCTCCATAACTCGATTCCGCTCCGCCTCCAGCGCCGCCTCGCGCTGATGCCGCCGGTGGTTGTCGTAAAGCACTCCCAACGCTTGGGTCAGAATTTCGATCTGGGTCTGCTCCGCCGGCGTGTACCCGCCAAACCGATTCACCACCGCGACCATCCCCGCCACCCCTCCCCGGCCCAGAATCGGCACGCCCAGGAAGGACCGGAGGGGCGGGTGGCCCGGGGGGAGTTCGAAAATCGGCGCGTCCGCATTCAGCGCATTGACCCTCACCGCCTTGCCCTCGGAGACGACCCGGCCAAAGGGATTCGCCGGATCAAGCCATTGCCATCCTTCCGGCTCAAGTTCAGCAACCCCATCCCCGCCTCGGCCGGACGGAGGGTCGGCCGGCTCACCCCCATAACCCGCCCGCGCCACGATGCGCAGGCCGGTCTGATCCTCACTCAGGGCGACGACGCCATACTCGCTCGCGGTCTGCTGCAGGGCCGCCCGCAAGAGGAGCGAACTGGCCTCAGTCCAATTTCCACTTCCCAGAAAATGGGTCATGGACGTGGCCACGGCCGCCAACTGTTCCGTCTTTTGCCGGAGGGATCGCTCGGCGCTTTCCAAGGCGGTGATCTCCCGCGAGATGCCCATGACGCCCACCCGCTCGCCGCGGGCGTTCCGGAGGACCGAAGCGGACAAGTAGCTATTGAACGTCTCCCCGTTCTTGCGCCGGTTGCGCACCTCCAGCGCGAAATGGTCCTGTTCGAGCGTTTTCTGGTTGAACGCGCATCCCAGGCTTGGATCGGCGTAGAGCAAATCGACCATTTGCCCGAGAACCTCGTGGCGTCGGTAGCCAAAGACCCGCTCGGCCGCCGGGTTAAACTCGATGATTCGGCGGTCCCGATCCACCGCAATGATCATGTCCATCGAGCTCTCGATCAACGCATGCGCCTGGGGTTCCGGCACCCGCCCGCTGCCGTTCGAGCCCGGGAGGACCGTCCCTCGCCACTCTCCCGCGGCAGTGATTCGACGACTCTCGACTTGCGCCATAAGAAAGCGGGCCAAGGCCGCGAGCCCCTCCGCCTGTTTTGCGGTGAAGTCGCGAGGCTGAAGGTCAAACACACTCAGAACGCCGGCCGTCAAACCGCCGCCGGTCTTGAGGGCGACTCCGGCGTAAAATCGGACCGGCGATCCCTGGAAGGTGAGCCAACTCCCCGCGCCGTTGCCCGCATGGTGAAATTCGCTGGCGACATACACCTCAGGATGTCCCAGGACCGAATTCCAGAGCCCGCTTTCCTTTTCCATCCCGCAGATCCGGCCCGGATCGGGCCGGGCCATCCATTGTCCGCGGCTGTCAAGAAAGTGGACAACCGACCAGGAGGTGTCAGAAATCTGGACGGCCAGCCGGGTCACATCGAGAAACTCGCTCTCGGGCAGGGTCTCCAAAACACTGTCCCAGTGAATCGATTCCGGCCGGATGGCTTCGAATAGGGTCCGTGGTAAATCCATAGATCGGTCGATCTCCGTCTTGAAGCAAGAAGGCTGCCGCGACCTGGGCGGACCAACTGCGGCTGTCTGTTCGACGGTTCCAGCAACCTGTCCGTGGGAAGTCCAACGGCGGCTCGCCACATGGCCTGCAAAATAATCTGGTCACTTCCAGCGGGCGATGACCTCCGCGAGATCGTGTTGTTCATAAAGGTCAGTCCCGACTGGTGACACTCCCGCCTGTAATTTGTTGAGGTGGCCCTGCTTTGAGGACGAGGGATCATGGTCCGTGGTCCGCAACTTGGGAGAATGGCAGCTAACATACAAGGGCCAACAGTCGAAGCTGACGCGAATTCGACAAGAGTCGGAACTGACCCCTTCGAGCAAGACATCTGCAATTTCTGGCTTGTCGCCGTTTCGAAGTCGAATCATGTTTGAGGCATGTCTCCCTATCGTTTTCTTTTGGCGCTGGCCGCCCTTGTGTCGCTTCACGCTGCGGATCCCGGGGTGAAGCGCTATCTCTATATGAGCACACCCGATGGCGCCCAACAGGAGGGGTCCTCGGGGGCGGGTATTCTGGTCTTTGACGTCGATGCTGGACACCAGTTTGTCCGGCGCATTGACATTCCCAGCTTCAAAGAAGGGTTGCGCGGATTCACGCCCAGTGCCGAAACGCATTGTGCCTATTTCTCAACCACGAGCCGCCGGTTGGGTTGTGTGGACCTCGAGACGGACAAGGTGCTTTGGGAACGAGCCTACCCAGCCGGGTGCGACCGGTCGTGCGTCAGCGGGGATGGCAAAACAATCTATGTCCCGACTGGATGGTGGTATGCAGCGCCCGACAGCGGCTTGCTGGTGGTCGATGCTGCCGACGGCAAACTGCTGCGGCGCATCCGGGTTGGGACACAGGCGCACAACAGCCTGGTGAGCCTCGACCATCGTTGGCTGTTCCTGGGCACGGAAACCATGCTCACCATGTTTAATGCGAGCGATGAACGAGTGGTGCTCCAGGTCAAGGACGTGGGCGAAGCCGGCGTGTTCCCGTTCACCGTTGACAGCCAGAATCGCTACGCTTACGTCTGTTTGGGCAAGACGGTTGGCTTCGATCTGGTCAACCTGAAAACGGGCAAGGTGCTGCATCGGGTCTTGGCCGGGGACGAACCGATCCGCCATCGAACCCACGGCGCGGGACTGACTCCGGACGAAACGGAGCTCTGGATCAGCGATCAGCAAGGCAAGAAGCTTTTCATTTTCGACGCCACCCAGATGCCGCCGAAACCCAAGGGCCACGTCCCGCTCATCTGGGAAGGGCATGGGTGGATCTGCTTCAGTCTCGATGGCCAATATGCCTGGTGCCACACGCCGGACGTCTATGATGCGCGGACCAAGCAACGGGTCGCATTGTTGAAAGATCAGAACGGGCAGCTCTTTGCCAGTTCCAAGTTCTTCGAGGTTCAGTTGCGGGACGGCAAGGTGGCCCGCGTCGGTCACGAGTTCGGCCTGGGTCGAGCGCAGGTCCCGTGAGCGCGCCGAGCCGTCCAGTCTGGCCATTGCGTTGAAGAGCGAATGGCGGGCTGGAAGCGGCGGTGGAACAGGAGTTCACCGAGGAAACAGAGCTCTTCCATCAAGGGGTCAGTCAAGCGTATTGACAAGTTTTGGAGATGCGGGGGAGTTGCCCAACCCATCCGGCCACACAGGGCAAAGTCGGCTTCACATTTTTCCCAAGCGCATCCGGCGGGTGGGTTGCTCCCATGTTCTCTTGGGCGACGAGTCAATTTTCAGAAGTCGATTCGTTGGTTGACTATTAGGCTTCTGTGACACAATTTGTGTCACATGAAAACCGCCACGGCCAGGGAGTTAAAGCATGAGCTTTCCGCTATTCTCGACCTCGTTGAACACGGCGAGTCTGTTTGCATCAAGCGGCATGGAAACGTCATCGCCCGGCTGATTCCCGAAAAGAAAGTGAGCGCATCCTTTATCGGTGGAAACGCGGGAGGCCCGTCGGTGCCGGATGATTTCAACAAACCGACGGAGGAGCCGCATTGGTGAAATACCTTTTGGACACGTCGGTGTGGCTCATGCTTTCCCAGGAGCCTTGCCGGTTGCCGGCGAAATGCGTGCACTTGGCGCAAACCCAGGCCGAATTGGGGTTGAGTTGTGTCTCCTTGCGGGAAATCGCGTGGAAACAAGCGCAGGGGAAACTGGACTTGGGCAAGCCCCTTCTGGCCTGGCTGTCCGCCGCGCTGACGCCCCAGATTCGAGTGCTGACCATCACGCCGGAAGTAGCCGCTGATTCCGCGACCCTGCCTCATTTTCCGAACCAAGATCCCTACGATCAAATGATCGTGGCCACCGCGCGACAGAACAATCTGACGATCATTTCCAATGACGATGCGTGGAAGAACTATCCCGGAGCCAGGATTCTATATTTCAAGCCGGCTGCGCCAAAAACTACCTGAGTCAGTCATTCACGATCCCAAGACGCGGTCGGGCGTGACCGAAGCGGCCCTTCGGCCCGTCCCGTTTCTCTCGCCGCTTCAGTGCTGGCGGGTCGAACTTGCGGTCCGCGCCCGGGCTGAAGGCGCCGCGGTTTTTCGCCCGCTTGGAACCCCTCGAACCTCGCCGCGGATCTACCTCCACTTTGGCTATGGCGTGATCGATGACCCGGCATTTCCGGACGTGCTGGCGACGTTGGATCGGAACTTCCATCAGGTTTCAGGCTCTAAATCCTCATAGCACCTCGATTTGGAGT
>CAYHFE010000356.1:0-8304 GCA_964355375.1 uncultured Verrucomicrobiota bacterium | reverse complement strand
AACCTCGATCCGACCCGCACCTCGCCTCCAGCGCGTTCATGAATCGGACCCCGAGAATACTGGTGGCCGACCGCGACGAGGCCAGCTCGAGACAAACCGCGACTTGGCTCGCGGTGGAAGGCTATGAAGTCCTCGTGGCCGGAACCGGCCGAGAGGCCCTGGCTCTTCTGCTGGAGAAGCAAACCGATTTGGTGCTCGTCGGCCCACAGCTCTCCGATATGGAAGGTGGCGATCTCTGCCGCTTGATCAAGACCCGTTCGAACCTGGATCGAGTCTGCGTCGTCCGCTGGCGTCGGGAACCTCACTGCAACGATCAGCTCGAATCAGCATCTGGTGCGAAGGACGAGAGCGACGGCTCTCTCGAGGGTTCCCCGCAAGAAGAGAGTTTTCTGGCTCAGGTGCGCTCTTTCGTCCAGGTCCAGACCGCGCAAGCCGAGCTGCGAGAGCACGCGGCTCGCTTGGCCGCGATCGTCTCGACTCAACAAGAGATTGCGGCCGCCCCGCCCGAACCCGATCTCATCATGAAACTGGCCGCGGCCCGGGCTCAGTCGCTCGCCGGGGCCGACGGAGCCGCCATCGAGTTGGTGGATGGCGATGACTTGGTTTCCCGCGCTGTCATTGGAATGCTCGACCAAACCCTGGGTTGCCGCTCGAACATCGCCGCGAGCATTTCCGGCTTGTGCGTCCGCATGGACGAGGTGATCCGTTGCGATGATGTGGACCTGAATCCACCCATCGACGCCGCGGCCTATCGGGCGGTCGCGGTTCGCTCGGTCCTGATCGCGCCGCTCCGCCATCAGTACAATTCGGTCGGTGTGCTGAAAGTGGTGTCTCTCCGGCCTCAGGCGTTTGGCGAACCGGAGATGCAATGCCTGCAATTGGTGATCCAATTCATGGCCGCCGCGGTCAATCAGACCATCGCGTTCGGCGCCAAGCAAGGTCTCCTGGCCGAGCATTCGCGCACCATCCAGGCACTGCGCGAGAGCGAAGCCCGTTTCCGCAATGCCTTTGACCACGCCGCCATTGGCATGGCTTTGGTGGCCGTCGATGGCCGGTGGATGAAAGCCAATCAAACGCTCTGCAAGATTGTCGGTTACTCCGAGGGCGAGCTCCGCGCCATGACGTTTCAGACCCTGGTTCACTCCGATGATCTGGCGAGCTACCGCGAGCAGGCGGAGCGGCTGCGTCGGAGCGAAGCGGGCAACTTCCAGATGGAAATGCGCTATGTCCACAAAAGCGGAATAGTCCTCTGGATTCTGCTGAGCGCGTCGATGCTGCGCGACGGGATGGGACAGCCGCTTTATCAGATCGACCAGATTCAGGACATCACCGAGCGCAAGAAGGCCGAGGAGAAGATCCAAGCCTCGCTCCGGGAGAAGGACGTCCTCCTGAAAGAAATCCATCACCGGGTCAAAAATAACCTCCAGGTCATTTCCAGTCTGCTCAGCCTTCAATCCAGCTACCTCGCGGACGAAAAAACCCGGGAACATTTCCGCGAAAGTCAGAACCGGGTCCGTTCGATGGCGCTGATCCATGAGAAGCTTTACTATTCCGACGACCTCGCCCGGGTCGGTCTGGGCGAGTATATCCTGAGCTTGGTTTCCATCCTGTTCCGCTCCTACGGGACGACGGCCGGAGGTGTGACTTTGGAAACCCGGATCGATCCGGTCTTCCTGAGCGTCGATATCGCCATTCCGATTGGCCTTCTCCTCAACGAACTCATCTCGAACTCGCTCAAGTACACCTTCCCCGGCGGACAACCCGGCACGATTTTCATTGACCTCAGCGTTCGAAACGGCGACGAGTTTGTTTTGGTATTCCGCGACAACGGGGTTGGTTTTCCCGCGGAAATGGACCTTGACAAGGCCCCTACCCTGGGGCTTCGCTTAGTGAAGATACTGGCCGGCCAGATTGGCGGCGTACTGACCTTCCATCGGAATGGCGGGGCAGAATACATCATCACCTTCCGAGATCAGAAAGACCGAGACAGAAGATATTCTCATGGCGAACCCTCAGATCCTAGTCGTTGAGGACGAAAGCGTCATTGCCGCGGACATCCAAGACCGTTTGGTTGGTCTCGGCTATGATGTGCCCACGACGGCTGCTTCGGCCGAAGAAGCGCTGCAGAAGATTCCCCAGTACTCGCCCGATCTGGTCCTCATGGACATTGTCCTGCAGGGGGCGAAGGACGGAATCGAGGCGGCGGCGGAGATCCGGGAGCACTTTAACATCCCAGTCGTCTTTCTCACCGCCCATGCCGATGACAACACCTTGGAGCGGGCCAAGGTCACGGAGCCCTTCGCCTACGTCAACAAGCCGTTCGAAGAGCGCGACTTACACACAGCCATCGAGATCGCTCTGCACCGTCATAAGTCGGATCAAGAGAAGGTCAAACTCCAGCAAGGCGAGCGGGATTTGCTCGAAAAAACCATCGAGGCCAGCATCCGCGTCCTCTCGAAAATCCTCTCCGTCGCCGAACCGCAATCGTTCGAACTCGGGCAGAAGCTCCGGGACTACATGAAGTCCTGCACGGAGTCGCTGAAAATCGAGCAGCCCTGGGAACTGGAGACCGCCGCGCTGCTGTGCCGGATCGGCTACGTGACTTTCCCCGCCATTCTCATCCAGAAGATGAGGGCCGGCATGGTGATGACTACCGGTGAGAAGGATACTCTCATGCACCTCCCGGAATTCTCGCGCAATATTCTGACCAATTTCCCCCGCCTCGAATCCGTGGCTAAAATTGTCTATTATCAAGGCAAGAACTTCGACGGCACCGGTTTCCCGTTTGACTCGGTGGGGGGAGTGAACATCCCGCCTGGGTCTCGCATCCTGCGGATCCTGATTGACTTGGTCCATTTTGAAACCGAAGGCATGTCGCGAGGCAAAGCGCTTGAGGAGATGGCCAAGACCACCGGTCACTACGACCCCAAACTCATGGAGCAACTCGGCGCGGCCCTGGCCACGGGAAGCCGCAAAGGCAAACCGATTCCGCTGAAAGACCTCTGTGTGGGGCATGTTCTGCTCGAGCCGATCGAAACTCTTGAAGGCACTCTCGTGCTCAACGCGGGCAACCGCATCTCTCCGTGGATGCTGAAAAAGCTGAACAATTTCGTTCAGGTCAGCGGCATTCGTGAACCGATCTACATCGAGTGACCGATCAGAGCGGGCGATTCCCGCTAATTCCACTTTGCTTTCAAGTTGAGCGCAATTAGCCCTCACCCGTCCTTCGGACACCCTCTCCCATCCGATGGGAGAGGGACGGGGTGAGGGAGCAGTTGGTCTCATCTTGATCGCAAATTCGAATAAGGCTCCGCGTCTCCGATAACCGGTCTCCCCGCCCGCTCCGCGTCAGACCAACCAGCCATTCTCGTTCTGGCCGTAACGCGCCTTGACAGGAGTGTCCGCGTTGCGGTCACGAACCGCGCCCTTTGCCAAAATGAGGATTGCTTGCAGATCCACTCGGAGAGTTTGACTTCTGCGGTCGGGACTTTCACACTCTTGGCTGAACCCGCGACGCTTGACTCAAGCCGCCTGCCTGGGCCAGACGTTTCACGGTGGGTTTCTCAGCGTTAGAATCCGCGAATGAAATGCCCGAGCTTATTACGGATCATGGTCGCCTCGCTCCGCTTCGGCGGACTCGCCTTGTTCGGGGCATCGCCCCAAGCTGTCGCCCCCGCGTCGCTCCCGCCCGCCCCCGCCCGCCCGGTGGATTTTGCCCAGGAAGTGCGCCCCATCCTCTCCACCCGATGTCACCCGTGCCACGGACCCGAGAAACAGAAGTCCGGATTACGGCTCGACACCGCCGCCAGCGCACGGCAAGGAGGAGAACTCGGCCCTGACATCCTCCCGGGAAAAAGTGCCGAGAGCCGCCTGATCCACTTCGTCTCGGGCCTGGACCCGGACCGAATCATGCCTCCCCAGGGCGACCGACTCACCCCCGTTGAGATCGGGATTCTCCGCGCCTGGATTGATCAAGGGGCCGTCTGGAATGACGAACCGGATTCACCGACTCCGAACGGCCGATCTCCGCTCTGGACTTTTCAACCGGCCATTCGTCCCGCTGTCCCCGTGACCGCCGACACTTCCTGGCCGCGCAATCCCATCGACCAATTTATTCTCCGCCGATTGGAGCAGGAACATCTCCAGCCATCGCCCGAAGCAGACCGCACTACTCTGATCCGGCGGCTGAGTTTCGATCTGCGGGGCCTCCCTCCCTCGATCGAAGAAGTGGACGAGTTTCTGTCCGATCCCGGCCCGCGCGCCTATGAACACCTCGTGGACCGGTTCCTGGCTTCACCGCGCTACGGGGAGCGTTGGGCGCGGCACTGGCTGGACTTGGTGCACTACGGCGAGTCACACGGCTACGACAAGGACAAACCGCGGAGAAATGCCTGGCCGTACCGCGATTACGTCATCCGCTCCTTCAACCGCGACACGCCCTACTCGCGTTTCGTTCAGGAGCAGTTGGCCGGTGATGTTCTGTTCCCCGACGACCCGGACGGAGTCATTGCCACCGGGTTCATCGCCGCCGGCCCGTGGGATTTTGTTGGGCACGTCGAGCTTCCGGAAAGCAAGACCGACGGATTGATCGCCCGTTACAACGACCGGGACGACATGGTCATGACGACCATGTCCACTTTTCAAAGCCTCACGGTCCATTGTGCCCGATGTCACAACCACAAGTTCGATCCGATTTTGCAGCAGGATTACTACAATCTCCAGGCTGTCTTTGCCGGGGTCGATCGCGCCGACCGAGATTACGACACGGACCCGGCTGTCTTCATCAAGCGAAGATCTTGGCGTGAGGAAAAGAAAAAGCTCGAAGCCAGAAAGAAACCGCTGACCGAAACGCTGGCCCGGGTTTCGAGCCCCGATCTGGTCCGAATCGAACAGCAGATTCTCCAGATTCAAGATCGGTTGAAGTCGCTGCCCCAGCCCGCCAAAGAAAGCCCGGGCAACGGCTATCACAGCGCCCCGGCAGCGCGGGCAGAGGTCGAGAAATGGGTCCAAGTCGAATTGGACCGACCCACTCCGCTGGACGAGATTCGCCTGATCCCGGCGCGGCCGACCGACTTCCCGGACACTCCCGGCTTCGGTTTCCCCCGGCGATTTCGCATCGAGGCGGCCGCGAGTGAAGATTTTCGCGATCGTCGAGTATTGGCCGACCACACCGACCGCGATGTTCCCAATCCCGGCGACACTCCATTCGTCGTTAAAACCAAGGGCGAGACGGCTCGGTTTGTCCGCATCACCGCCACTCGTTTGTGGGAGCGAACCGACGATTTCGTGTTCGCCCTGGCCGAGCTCCAGATCCTCTCCAACTCCACCAACCAAGCCTTCGGCGCCGCCGTCACCGCCCTCGACTCCATCGAAGGGGGACGATGGGGCAAAGCGCGCCTGGTCGATAATTACGACAGCCGGAAACCGTTGGGCGACGGCTCTTCGACAGAAGACAACCGGGCTCGACGCCAGCATTGGGAGCAAGAGAAAGGCCGCGCGGAGGTCGAGCGGGATCGCATCGCCCTCGGTCTGCTCGACGAAAACATCCGCGCCGAATTGGCCTCCACGAACGAACGCCTCGACGAAACAAACCGGCGCCTCGAGGCGCTGCCCAAGCCGCAAACAGTTTTTGCCGCGGCCAGCGAATTCAAACCGAGCGGCAATTTTATTCCGCCCAAAGCTCCTCGCCCCGTCCATCTGCTCCGCCGCGGCGAGGTCAAGAGCCCCGGCGACTTGGCCACCGCGGGCAGCCTGAATTGCCTCCCCGGTCTCGACGGACATTTCGCCCTGCTTGATCCGGCCGCGGAAGGCAGCCGGCGCGCGGCCCTCGCCCAATGGCTGATCGATCCTCGAAACATTCTCACCCGCCGGTCGATCGTCAATCGACTCTGGCAATTTCATTTCGGTCGAGGCCTCGTCGATACCCCAAACGACTTCGGTTCCATGGGTTCCCGCCCCACTCATCCCGAACTGCTCGACTGGCTGGCCTTTTGGTTTCTTGATCATGGCGAATCCCTCAAGGCTCTGCATCGACTCATGCTCACCAGCTCGACCTACCGCCAGTCATCCCAACCCAACCCCGCCGCGGCCAAGGTCGATGGAGACAATCGCTGGCTCTGGCGAATGAACCGTCAGCGGCTCGACGCCGAATCCCTCCATGACGCCATTCTGCAGATCAACGGTCAGATCGACCTGACCATGGGCGGACCTTCGGTCGAGCAGTTCTTCTTCAAAGATGATCATTCTCCCGTCTATGACTACACTCGCTTCGCAGCGGATGATCCCGGCAATCTCCGGCGGAGCGTTTATCGCTTCATCGTGCGCAGCGTGCCGGACCCGTTCATGGAGTGCTTGGACAGCGCTGACCCTGCCCTCCTCACCCCCAAACGCAACGCCACGCTGACCGCGCTCCAAGCTTTGGCGACGATGAATCATCCCTTCGTCGTGCGCCAAGCCGAGCGTTTTGCGGAAACGCTTCGGAAATCAGGCGGAAGTTTGACCGAGCAAGTCGCGCTCGGGCTCAAACTGGTTTTGCTCCGTCCCCCTCAGTCGGGAGAATTGGAGAAACTGACCGCCTATGCCGCCAAGCATGGAATGGCCAACACCTGCCGCGTCCTGCTCAACACCAACGAATTCATGTTCATCGACTAGCCCAGCCGTTATGCCGCAAGAAATGCCCGTCCCATGTCCGTCACCGCAGACCCCGCTCGGATTTCAGGCTCCGTTCGCTCCCGAATTTGGCCGCCGGGAATTTCTTTGGCGATTCGGCGGAGGCCTGGGGGGAATTGCTCTGGCGCACATGCTGGGTCAAACCGGGCTTCTGGCCGAGACCCCGGCTTCCGTCTCTCGCAAGAATTTGAACGGCGGAATCCACCATCCGGCCAAGGCCAAACGGGTGGTCCAGCTTTTCATGTCGGGCGCAGCCAGCCAATGCGATACGTTTGACTACAAACCGGAGCTCATTCAGCGCCACGGCCAGAAGTTTGATCCAGGGGAGAAGGTCGAGCTGTTTCAAAGCGATCCCGGAGCGTGCATGAAGAGCCCGTGGGACTGGAAACAATTCGGTCAATGCGGAAAGTGGATGAGCGGTCTGGTCCCGCACCTCGCCTCGTGCGTGGACGAGATGGCATTCATCCACTCGATGATCGCCAAATCAAACGTGCATGGCCCCGCGACCTACATGCAGAACACGGGCTTTGTCTTGCCGGGATTTCCCCACGCCGGGGCCTGGGTGTCCTACGGCTTGGGCAGCCTGAACGCGAATCTCCCCACCTTCGTCGTCCTCCCCGACCCGCGCGGCTTCGCTCCCAATGGCCCCTCAAATTGGAGTTCCGGTTTTCTCCCGGCCGCCCATCAAGGCACCCTAATCCGCGTCGGAAAACCGAATCCGATCTTCGATCTCTTCCCTCCGGAATCCGCCCAGTTCATCACGCGCGCGAGCGAGGCGGCCAGTCTGGCTCTCCTCCAAGATTTGAATCAAACGCATCGGCGGGATCGCGAGGGCGATTCCCGGCTGGACGCTCGGATCGCGTCGTTTGAAATGGCGGCCCGACTTCAGTTGAGCGCCCCCGAAGTGCTGGATTTGTCCAGGGAGAGCGAGGCCACGCGCCGACTTTACGGCTTGGATCAAAAAATCACGGAGGATTTCGGACGCAGTTGCCTGATCGCCCGCCGCCTCCTGGAGCGAGGCGTGCGCTTTGTCCAGCTCTGGAGCGGCGCGGACAATGGTTTCCCGCGCCGAAACTGGGACAGCCACGAAGACCTGGCTCGGGATCACCTCGACATGGGGACGAGCATGGATCGCCCCGCCGCCGCTCTGATCAAGGACCTCAAAGCGCGCGGCCTGCTCGACGAGACCCTCGTCCTTTGGACCACTGAATTCGGGCGCATGCCCTGCAGCCAGGGCAGCAAAGGCCGCGATCATAATCCCTTCGCCTTCACCAACTGGCTGGCCGGGGGCGGAATCAAAGGTGGTGTGACCCACGGGGAAAGCGACCCCTGGTCCTACAAGGCGGCCGTTCACCCGACCTACTGCTACGACGTGCATGCGACGATCCTGCATCTCCTCGGGATCGATCACACCCAGCTCACGTTTCGCCATAACGGCATCGATCGCCGATTGACTGACGTCCATGGGGATGTTATCAAAGAAATAATCCAAACTTAAAAAAGGCCGAAACTATGAACGTTCACTTTCCTTCCGGCGCTGCCCTGCGCCTTTCCAGACCGACCACCCTTAGCCGTGACGATTCAGTTGAGCTGGGGAGCGCACGCGCCCTCGCGTGCGGTGGTCGGCGCCCTCGC
>CAYHFE010000355.1:0-8308 GCA_964355375.1 uncultured Verrucomicrobiota bacterium | reverse complement strand
GCCCTGGCACACGTGGTCAATCATCCCGCCATTATGTCCGCGAAGAACTAGTTGAGGGCGGGTTTGATGGCCGCCCAATCGGTCGCTTCAATCTCGCCCAGTCGCCGGATGATTGTGGACTTTTCAACAGTGGCCAGTTTTTCCAGCCGCACGATCGAGGGGAGCCGCAAACCGGCCTTTTGCCATTGGATCAAGGTCACGTCCCGCTGGGAACGCACGGCTTGACTCGTGACCGGAGCGACCAGCAAGTCATCGTCGCCGCCATCCCAGACGACCATGACTGGGCGTTTTTTCGCTGCGCTGCCGTCGGTGAAGAGCATCGACACAAGCAGAATCTCGCCTTGCGAAAAACTCATGCCGAACGCTTACTCCTCGTCATAGATCGCGTCTTCCGGCGAATATTGCTTCGCCAGTTGCATGGTAGAAAACCGGGACCAATCGGCAGTCTCGCTTTGAGCGCGTCGTTGCGTCAGCAAGAAATCCACGTAATGCAGCGCCTCGGTCTGGAGGTTCTCCGGCAGGCCCTGGATTTTCTGGTAGATCAATTCCGCAGTGCTCATGGTCTGCAAAATAACCGATTCGTGCCGGCCTGTAAATTCGTGTCTTGAAGATTCGGTCAATCATTTCGACAGCTCGCCCGTCGCCAATCTTGACGCGGGTGCAATGCAAAAGGTGTCGCCAGTGGCATTGACCTATTCACACGGAAAGAAGGGTTTCTTTGCCCCATTTTGGAACTTCCCGCAGGCAGGCGCTGCCGAAAGAACTCGCGGAAGATTTCGCGGGGCGTGGCGATCACCGGCGGAGTCGATTCAGGCTGAATCACCACCCCACACGCTTCAGGCCGCGCACCTTGTCGAAGTGACCGTCACGGCTGGCCAGTGCCAGTTGATGCTGCCGGCAAAGGGCCGCAATCCAGATGTCGTTTTCAGGAATGGGCGTCGCTGCCGCGCGCAGTTCCTCCCGGATGTCGGCGTATTGGCCGGCGGTGTTGGCATCGACCGGCAGGAGTGCGCAGGTGGCTTTGACCTCTTCAATCCATTGCTCCAGCTTGGCCCGTTCACGCGACCGCCGAATGCCAAACAGAAACTCGCCCAGCGCCACGACGGGAAGGTGCCAGAGGCGGTCCTTGGGCAGGACTCGTAACAACGCGGTGTCGGCGTCGGCCCAGGCCGAGAGCGCATTGGTGTCGAGCATCATTTCCAGTCCTCCGCATCGATCCGTGAGAACTCATCGTCAATCGCGGACTGGACGCGCCGCATTTCGCCCTCGGCCAGCTTGGGCGGGGGCACCGGCCAGTCATCCTGCCGGCTTCGCCGGGGACGGGAGAGTTTCTCCTTCAGCGCTTCGGTCAGAAACGTCTTGAGCGAAAGCCCGCGTCTGGCCGCGGCCGTCTTGACTTCGCGGAACAAGCTGTCCGGGATTTCCACGGTCGTTTTCACGCGGCGACATTCCCGTAAATATGGGTGGCGGTCAATCCGCGAATCGCCGCTTCCAGAAAAGTGTTGCAGTGCCGTGTTGACGGGTGGGATGCAATCTCACGCTGCTCAACGCATGGCAGAAGTTGACTCGTCCCGAGGGCCATCGGGCCGCCGGCCACGACTTATGCGACAAGCAGGCGGCCGCGTGGCTGCGGGATTTCCTTGCCGTCATCCTTTGCGGTCTTGATCCAGAACTTGATGGCATCTTCGGCGTTCTTGATGGCAGCCTGTCGGATAGCGCCGTGAGCCATGCAACCGGGCAGTTCTGGCACTTCCACCACGTCGGCGTCGTCTGCCACGCTCCGCCAGATGATCATTTCGTAGCCGTTCCGTTTCATAACAATTTGTAGTTTGCCAGAATCTTGCGCGCTTGTCGAACTTGAAGGCAGAAGAGTTGGGATATTCATGATCCACTTTCCTCCATTTCATCGCCAAAATGGCAGATCTAAAGGCCATTCGAGACTGCCCCCTTTAGAGCGACGCACTCCCAGCCTTGAAAGGGTGGGCTCTTCTCAAGCCTCCCATCCGGGAAATGACCGTCGGAAGCCCTCCTCGGTTGGAGCAGCACAGGTTCGGATAATGTCCAAACTCCAGGGCGGCGCGGTGGCGCCGCACAACCCAAACCGAAAGACCCGCCTTACCGGCTTCCCGGCCCTTTCCAACCCGGACCGCGCACCACCCGGCCCGGCTTGGCGCCGGTGTGTTCCCCGTTCTTGAGGACCTGGACGCCATTCACAAAAACATGTTCCACTCCAGTGGAGTACTGATGCGGCTTGTCGTAAGTGGCGTGATCCTGGATCTTGGCCGGGTCAAAGATGACGACGTCGGCATAGAATCCGGCCTGAAGAGAGCCGCGCCGATCCACGTTCAAATTCCGGGCCGGGAATGAAGTCAGGCGGCGAATGGCTTCCTCGAGCGGAACGATCTTCTCATCGCGAACATAATGGCCGAGCAGGCGGGCGACATTGCCATAGGCGCGCGGATGGGGATTGGATTTCAGGAACGGGCCTTCTGGAGCCGGCGATCCTTCGTCGCTGCCAAAGCTCACCCACGGCAGCGCGATTTGCTTCCGGACGTTCTCTTCCGACATGAGAAAATAGACCGTGCTCACGCGACTGCCATCCTCGACGACCAAATCCATCGCCGTTTCCTCGGCCGACTTGCCCCGTATCTTGGCCACTTCGGCCAGAGTTTTGCCCGTCAGCGGTTTCAGCTTATCATTCTTGAAACCGATGAGAAGAACGCGCTCGGGTGAGCCCGCCGCGAGGTAGAGGCTCTCCCACTGATCGGTGGGTGTGGCCATCTCTTTCATGACCCGGGCGCGAAGGTCCGGATCTTGCAGTCGTTGGGCCCATTTGTCGTAGCCCCCTTCCTGCACCCAGGGCGGCATGGCCGCATCCAGACCAGTGGCGCCGGCGAGGTAAGTGTACATATCCGCGGAGATTCTCAGGCCAGCGGCGTGGGCGGTCTGAATCTTGGCGATGGCCGCGGGCAGCTTGCCCCAGTTCGATTGCCCGGCCGCTTTAAGATGATACACCTCGGCCGCGATCCCGGCCTGGCGGGCGATGGTGAGAAACTCATCCAACGCCTCCAAGAATTGGTTCCCTTCACTCCGGAGATGCGAGATGTAAGATCCGCCGTAGGCTGACGCTACCTTGGCCAGTTCGATCAGTTCGTCCGTCTTGGCATAGAAAGCCGGCGCGTAAATGAGGGAAGACCCGAGTCCCAGCGCCCCCTCCTCCATGGCGCGCGCCACCAACCGGCGCATCCGCTCCAACTCGGCGGCGGTCGGGGGCCGATCGGCATAACCGATCTCATGCACGCGGACCGTGGTTGCGCCGACGAACGACGCAACGTTCGGCGAGACGCCGCGCTTCGCCAGAAACTCCAGATACTGGTTCAGCGTCGTCCATTTCACGTCGTATTTGAGATCGCCCTGCTGCGTGCGGAGCGCCTTCTTCATCTTCCGGTTGAGTGGTCCCATCGATTCGCC
Source organism: uncultured Verrucomicrobiota bacterium (assembly GCA_964355375.1). Lineage (GTDB taxonomy): Bacteria > Verrucomicrobiota > Verrucomicrobiia > Limisphaerales > SIBE01 > CAYHFE01. The sequence continues at coordinate 4,837 of CAYHFE010000355.1, read as the reverse complement.
CTCGCCGAAGATCTCCAAGGTCACGCCCTGGCGAATGTCACTCTGCGAGCGCCCATCCGCGATCAGGGTTTCGGTGGCCCAGCTCAGCATGTTGATGAAGCCCGGAGCCACCGCCAGGCCGCGCGCGTCGATTTCGGTTCGAGCCTGAGCCCCGCCTAGCGCTCCCACCGCCCGGATCGTGTCGCCCGTCATCGCGAGGTCGCCCGTCACCGGTGACCGTCCGCTGCCATCGTAAATCAGGCCGCGCCGGATGATCAGATCAAAGGGCGCAGCGGTGCCGACCTGCAGCCAAGTCGTCATAAGAATGAGAAAGGAGTATCGGGCTAGTGTGTCCATGGAATCGTCGTGTTCAAAAGGGTGTCGGGCGAACCCAAACCATCACCCCGCCGGGTCAGGACGAAGGCGGCGCGGGTGGGCGCGGGCATCGGGGAATTGGAGCCCTTCACGGATCGCCAGATGACTTCGTTGAGCAGCAGATCGTCGGCGGCATCTTCCCGGGCAAAATCCATCTGACGCGACAGATCGCCGCCCCAGGCGCGCGGGCTGTTCTTTTCCCGAAGATCGATGCGGGCCGCTTCGGCGAGGTAGGGACGAGGGTCGCTCTTCGCCTGGAATGAATGGAACATGGGCCGGGCGGCCGCGTCGAACTGCGACATGGGACGCAGGCCCAGGATCAATTCGATCGTGCGCAGCATGCTGGAGGTGGAGTAGAGGGTGGAATCGACCGTGCCGCGCCGGATGTAGGGGCTGATGGCGTAGGCGACGGTCCGGTGGGCATCGACATGATCGGGTCCGTTTTGGGCATCGTCCTCGACGACGAAGATCGCGGTTTGCGGCCAGAAACGGGACTTGGAAATGGCCTCGACGACGCGGCCGAGCGCGAGGTCGTTTTCCGCGACGAAGGCTCTGGGGGTGAGTTTCCCGACGCTCGAACCGGCCGTGTGATCGTTGGGCAGGCGCACGATTTGCAGGCGGGGCATCTCGCCGGCGCGCTCGAACCGCTCGAGCTCCGCCAGGAAGCGATCGGCTCGCGAGAGATCGGAGTAATCCATGTCGAAGCTGCGAAACCACGGATCAAAATGGTCTTTGAGCGCGGGGACGAGCGTGGTGCAGGGATCCTTCGCGGTGGCGCCATTGTTGACGAATTCACCGTAGCTTCGATAGCTGACCTTGGCCTCGCGGGCGCGATCCCAGAGGTAACCTTCGGCGGGCGCGGCGATCTTGAACCGGCCTTCGGCAGGGTAGGTGTATTTGCCGGACTGGTTGTGTCCGTAGCTCATGGGCCACATCTTCTCGACGTAATCCGTGGCGTAGGCCCCCATCGTCCATTCATGGCCATCCGCGCTGACTTCGCTTTCCACATAGAAGTTGTCCAGGAGAACGAATTCCCGAGCGAGCTTGTGGTGGTTGGGCGTCACCTTCTCGGGGAAGAGGCAAAGGCTGGGATCGCCATTACCCTGGGGCAGATCACCCAACATCTGGTCATAGGTGCGATTCTCCTTGATGATGTAAATGCAGTAACGAATCGGGCTGGCCTCTCCCACGCGCGCCGGAATGGGATGTCCAGGCTCGCGACGGGTCACCGCGTTCAGGCTGGCGTCGGATGACGGTCGGCCTCGCAGACAGCGAGCGGTATAGTCGCGCATCTGCTCCTCGAAACGATTCGCGGCGGGCAAATCGATGACGCTGATGGTGCCCTGGAAAAGGCCGCCGATGTACTCGCGAACCGACGACGGCGCTTCGCGTCCGGGTTGCGGTCCGTTGCGATTGGCTTTGGAGATGATTCCCTTGCCGTTGGCCACGAGGAGACGACGGCCATCCACGCTCAAGCGAACCGAAGTCGGATACCAGCCCGTCGGGATCAAACCCAGAGAACGGCTTTGTCCGGGAGTCGCGATGTCAAACACGGCCACGGCGTTGATGTTGGCGCTGGCCACGTAGAGCCGCTTCTCGTCGGGCGAAAGGCACAGACTGCTGGGGGTGGATCCGGGGAGCGACTCGGCATCCAGGGCGGCAACCAGTGTTTCGATGGTTCGGCCGTCCGTGGTGTCGATGAGGCTCACGGTATTGCGGTTGGCGTTGGCGACGAAAAGATGGCGGCCGGAACGCGTCAGGGCCATTTCATTGGGATGTTCCTGGGTCGGCCAGAGGGTCAGCAATTGTCCCGTTTTCAGATCGATGACCTGGACAGCCGCTTTGGCCCAGAGACTCACGTAAAGGCGTTGCCGGGATTCATCGACGACGCATGTGTAAGGATAAGGGGCGCGTTCGTTCAGGACTTCGAGAAGAGCTCGGGCCCTCTTGGTGACAGCATCTTCGTCGGCATCGCGCGCCGGGCTTTGCTCGGATTGGGTCGGCGGCAGCGTCATATCTGCCAGCGCCATTTCCCCAACCGGCGATTGTTTTTCCAAATCCACGACACTCACGGATTGTCCGAGGAGATTGGCGATCCAGAGGCGTTGTCCATCGCGGCTGACCGCCAATCCAGCCGGGACTCCCCGCTGGCGCGCTTCGCGCAGAGTGATTCGGCGGTTATTGGAGAAATAGCCATCGCGGAAATCGAAGACGTGGACGACCTCCAATCCGGCGCCGCTGGCATAGAGCCGGGAGCCATCCGGGGAAAACGACAAACCGTAAAACGCTTCGTCCAGATTGACTCGCGAAACGAGCTTCAAGGAGCGGAGATCGAGCACGGCCAATTCGTGCGGGCCGTAGCCGCAGTGCAGAATCGCGACGTAACGTCCGCCCGGATGGATCGCCATGTTCACCGGGAAATCGCCCACCACAATCTGGCGTCCCACCGGATTTAAGCTCCATTGATTGGGCAAGAGCACCGAACCGTCGGCGCGCGGTCCGGGGAAAGCGGCGGTGACGGAATCTTCCGCGTCGCTCCGGGAATCTTGGTGAGGCGTCGAGTGACATCCAATCCCGAGCAGGATCAGGCTGGCGAGTCCGATCATCGATTTGTGCATCAGCCTTTGTATTCCCTCGGACCGGGGCGGGTAAAGCGCGTTTCTCGGGCCTTTTGGTTTTCGCGCGCGCCCGGGCGCTTGTCTGAATCTTTCACAAGGTTTTCTGGGGAGCGCCGGCTGTTTGCGGCACATTCGGTTCGCAGGTGGGTCGTTGAGCCCGCCGGCGGGGCGCCGACGGGAACACGCGGGGGCGCGTGTCGGCCCCGGGAAGATGAAAAAAACAGCAATTCGCATTTTGGCTCAAACACCGCCCGTTTGATGCAGGTCGTCCCGGCTTCAGCCGGTTTTCATGCGGCGACCGGCTGAAGCTGGGACGACCTGCTGGCCCAAGAGAGAATTGCTGTGAATAAAACCGGCAAGTCGTTGACTCCGGAGCTCAGGCTTGGAATATTCCGGCTGCCATGGCGCAGATAAAACGGAAGATTCTGGTGATTTTGTCGAATCGGCTGAACCGAAGTCAGAAATCTCGGTTCCTGGAGCTGGACTGTGATGCGAAGGGGAACATCCTGAAGGAACACCCGCTCCGCAGCCAGCCCCGCGAAGCGCGCTTCGATGAAGTCTGGGAAAATGACGAAGGCAAAACGTCGATGGACTACTGCCATCGCTTCAAGCGAAAGTACCGGCACGCCCTGGAAAAGCGCGCGGTGTAATCGGACGTTTCCTGGGCCGCCCCGACCGGCGCGCTAGCGATTGCGCTGGAAGAGGTGGGCGGCTTCCTGCAGCCGGCTCTCTTTTTCGCCGGTGTTGACGCAGAACTTGGCCCCGCTCCAAATGGCCGCGCTGCCAAACTCTCCCCGTTTGTTCAAGGCATAGAAAGAGACGTCAAACCGGGGCCGGCCGCGGTCGTCCAGGAGGCGCTTCATCTTCGTCTGAGTGGCAATGCGTTGGCAGGCCATGAGGCAGGCTTGTTCAGGCGATTTGCCCTGGCGCATCGACTCGACGATCAGAGCGCTGCTGCACGCGAGAAGATTGGCCTCACCCCGACCGGTCGAGCCGGCCGCGCCAACGTCGTTATCAACGTACAACCCAGCGCCCAGAATTGGGGAATCGCCGACGCGCCCCGGGATCTTGAAAGCCATGCCGCTGGTGGTGGTGCAGCCGGAAACTCCCCCCCGCAGATCGAGCGCGTTGCAGTTGATGGTCCCGTGGCTGCGAAGGACGGACTTGAGGTTGAGTCCGATATCCTTGGTCTCAAGATCGTGCGGCGGCAGCCAATCATCCGCGTTGCTCAGTCGTTCCTTCCACTCGAGCCAGAGCTTGCGCGACGCCTCGGTTAAGAGGTTCTCCTCCGGGAATCCGTGGGCTTTGGCAAAACGCAACGCGCCTTCGCCGACGATCAGGACGTGATCGGTTCGTTCCATGACCAACTGGGCGACCTTCGAGGGGTTCTTGATGTTCCGGAGCGCCGCCACGGCGCCACCCCGTCCGGTCGGCCCATGCATGACCGAAGCGTCGAGTTCCACCACTCCATCCTCGTTGGGCAACCCGCCGAGGCCGACGGATTGATCGTTGGGATCATCTTCCACCAGGTTGACTCCGGCGATGACCGCGTCCAGGGCATCGGCTCCATTCTGCATCATGGCCATGGCCTTGGCGGTGGCTTGAAGCCCATTGGCGCTGGCGATCACGACGGGTTTGGTCGGGCCGGGCGACTCGGCCGCCATGGCCATCGAGGGAGTGAGTTTGCTTCCGGCCCAAGTGGAAAGACCGGCGGTGGCGGCGGACGCTACAAAACGGCGGCGCGTGATCGGGGAGTGCATGGGCGAGGATCGGAGAATGCTAATCTCAAGTCAAGAAAACGCTCGGCGTGGCTAGCAGTTCTCATTTTGACAAGTATGTAGTCCCGGCTTCAGCCGGTCGCCACG
>CAYHFE010000354.1:0-8338 GCA_964355375.1 uncultured Verrucomicrobiota bacterium | reverse complement strand
GCCGGGACTACATGCGTGGAACGGACACTGTCCTGAGTCAAAATGAGAACTGCTGAATTGGCGGGGATAAGTCTTGCCAAGTTCGGCGCGAGAGTGTTATCAAGATTGGAACAGCGCCGCTCAACCAAACAACCATGAGTGCCTGACTGAGTTTTGGGACGTTCCCGTCCCGGTTAAACGGCGCCGCGACTCCGTTCTCCTCAAATTCCACCACCCCCCCATCCATGAAAAGACTCATCCTTCCCACTGTCCTGGCGATTTTCGTTCTCTCCAACCAACAGGCATTGCTCGGTGCCGCATTTTCCCCGCCGCCGGGCGGCTGGAGCTACGTGTATAACGGCGACAAGGCGACCGCGGGCGACGCCGGATCGGGTTTCTCTTCCCTGGACGGAACGTGGAGTCACGACAATGGTTCGGACGAGTGGGATGGATCGGTCATCGGTGGGACCTTTGGCGACGGGAACCGGCCGGGCGGCGCGATGGCCGTCACGGAAGGCGGAGTGACTTACCTGCGGATTCAGGATACGGGAGATCCTCGGGACTACGGTTACGCCGATCCCGGGAGTAACCGGAAGATCTATTTCGGGCATAGTCTGACCGAGCGTGGCGCCAAGGATAATATGTTGGATGACGGATTCACGCTTTCGTTTCGCGCGCGCATTCCCACGCCCTCGAACACCACCGCTCCGCTCGATCCGTGGCATCGCGACGGCCTGAACGCCGCCGGCGTGAAACCGTATCCCGCGGCGGGCGACGGATACGTGACCAGCGACGCCGGCAAAGGCAACTTCGTCATCAAGCAGAACACCGGGGGGGCCATCGCCTTCTCGTTGACCACGGCGAATGACACGACCGGCGGCGCCTTGACGCCGATCGCCAACTTCACCGGCCTGACCATGAACGAGAATGCCGGCAATGTCGTGGCCGGCACCCAAGTGAACTTTGGCCTGGGCACCGGCACCAACGTGATCGCGTTTAATCCCACGGAATGGCATGAATTCTGGATTGTCGTCCGCAAGGATCCTTCCAATATCGGCACTCACCAGGGCTATATTTACATGGACGGCTCGCTCACGCCGCGAGTCTTTAACATCACCGCGGGCAACGGGGACGATTACGCGGGCATCAGCTACCTCGCGATCGGCATGACCGCGACGCCGCAGAACTCCGCGTTGGATATTGATTTTGTGGCCTATCAGTTCGGCGCCGCGTTTCCTTCGGGAGCGGCGGGGAGCCTGCCGCCGGAGATCGCCAATTTCACACCGGTCCCGAACACGCTGTTCTACGCCGCGAGCAAAGGCATTTCATTCACCGCCACGGCGAGCTCGAACAACTCCCTTGTCCCCGAGGGGTTCAAGTTGGCTTTGAACGGCCAGGATGTCAGCACTGCGCTGAAGATCACCGGCACCGCCCAAACACGAACGGTCACCTATGCCTCGCTGGTCGCGAACTCCGTTTATCGTGGCCAGATGATCGTGGCTGACCAGGCCGGGCACGCTATCACGAACACGCTCTCGTTCGACACCTTCGCCGAGCCGAGCGCCGTGGTGGTGGAGGCGGAAGACTACAACCAATCCAGTGGCCAATTTCAGGATGCTCCGGCGCCGGGGGCTTACCTGGAGGCCGCCGGAACCCCCGGCGTCGATTACTCCGATGCCACAACGGCGCCGGGTGCGGCCGCCGACCATGCCTATCGGAGCGGGGATAATGTCAGCACGCGGACTTCGACAGACGTCCGGCGCGACAAATACGTGACCGCGGATGTGCAGGAAATGCAGGTCTCGCTGATCCAACCCAACGACTGGATGAATTACACGCGGACCATTTCGAACAACCGTTACGCGGCCTACCTGCGCGCATCGAGCGCGGTGGCTCAGCAGGTGCGTTTGGATCGCGTCACCGGCAACCGCGCCCAGCCCAATCAAGCCGTCACCACGCTGGGCAGCTTCCGAATTCCCAGTACGGGCAACGCCAATGTGTTCGTTTACACGCCGTTGACCGACGCCCAGGGCAGCGCCGTCACGCTCGACCTTTCCGGAGTTCAGTCCCTGCGGTTGACCGCCCTGAGCGCCAACGATAATCTCGATCTCAACTTCCTGGTGCTGGCGCCTGCGCCGGCCGTCACAGAACCCAAAGCCGTGACCATCAGCAGCACGGAAATCAGCGGCGCCAATCTTCGGTTCTCGTTTTCGGCGGAGTTGGGGAAGAGTTATCGAGTGGAGTACAAAGACGCGCTCGGCCCGCCCAGTTGGACCACCCTCTCGACCATCCAGAATGCGGCCGGCGGCCCGCAATCGGTGACGGACTCGACCGCGGGGCGCCCGCTCAGATTCTATCGCGTGGTTTCGCTCTAGGATTGTCTAGCCCCAGGATCCTGAGGAATCGGTTTCCGGGCGGAGGCGTTACCTCAGCCCGGGCCGTTTTGGGAATGGGCCGGGGAACGCAGGCGGGGCATCGGGCTTCTTGCGGAGAGCTTCCATTTCCTTTCGAGACGCCTTGGGACCATGAACCCATCCAACGGTGGGGTGAGACTCCGTCGAGCCCTGGAATCTTGGTCGGCAGAAAAGTCAGGGTTCGACAGAGCCCCAACCCACCGCAGGTTCACGGGGAGATCGGTTCCACCAGGATGGCTTGCGCCACTTGGTTGCTGATGGCGAGGCGCGTGTTGCAGACCTGGCAAATGAGATTGGCGTGGCCGTTGAGCAGACGAATGATTTGCTCTTCGTAAAGGCCGATCTCGCGCAGGCGGCGGGTAATCTCCGGAGTCGCGCAGAGCTTCTTGATGCGAACCGCCGTTCCGGCCCGGATCCGGTTCAAAGGACAGATCGCACCCGTCGGGCAGGATGTGGCGTCCGCTTGGGTCGGACTCGAAACGGCCAACGGGTTCGTGTTCATCGGATCTATTTATCGGCTGGGGACGAAAAGACCACTACACGTCCGTTGTTGTTTGTTGGTCATTTTTTGTGCAGTTCAGAAAAGCCGATGACGACCGTTTGAAACCGAGGTCTCTCATTTTGACCTGAGTCAATGGACCAGCGCCGCTGTCGGCCTATTCTCACGCGCGTGAAGCACATGTGCTCTTTTTGGGTGATCGCGTTTTGGGGTGTCTCATGGCTCGCCGGCGCCGGTCTGGGGACTTGGTCGGGGCAAGCCGGCCCAGAAGCCTCGGGCGCGGTGCGGACGATGGCCGCCGCGACCTCGGAGAAGACGTCGGGAAACTCGGTTGGCGAGGCGCGGATCGATCTGAAATTAGATGCCGGCCTCTTGGAATTGCGTTTTCGGGGTCAGAGACTGCTTACCTACGCGTTCGCTTCCAATCAATTCAAGCCCTACGTGCGCGCACTGTTCTCCCTGGCCGGCGACAATGTGCTGCGCGACGCGCCTCCGGATCATTTGCATCACCACGGTCTGATGTACGCGATGCGGGTCAATGGCGTGAATTTTTGGGAGGAAACCGGTCAGCCGGGCTACCAACGTCCGCTCGAAGAGTTGTCTCATCGGACGGGGCTTGATCCGTCGGGTTTGCCCGGCGCGACCTTCAGCCAATTGCTGGGGTGGGTTACGCAGAAGGACCACGCGGCGCCCGATCCGGCATCGGTGGCGCTCTTGCTCGAGCGTCGGACGCTGACAGTGACGGTGGATGAGCGGTTGGGGGAAGTCGCGGTGGTGTGGCAGGGCGATTTCGCATTGGGGAAAGGCGTAACCCAGGTGACACTAGCCGGGAGCAATTACAACGGCCTCGGTTTGCGTCTTCCGGCGGCGTTCGATCACGGGGCGCGTTTTCAAAACTCGGAAGGGCGGCCGTATTCGGGGCCGGGACGCCAGGACGTGATGCCGGCGCGATGGGGCTCGGTGACCGGCTCGATCCAGGGCCGTGAAATTACGGTGGGTCTCCTGGCCCGGCCTGCCGAGACGAAAGGCGTGACGAAGTTTTTCACCATGCTCGATCCGTTTGCCTACTTGGCCGTGACGCAGGGCCTCGATCAGACGCCGCTCGAGTATTCCGCGGGGGACAAATTTAGTGTTCGCTATCTTCTGGTCGTGTACTCCGCGGCGCGGACGCCGGAGTTTCTCCGGGAGCGCCAGGAACGATGGGAGAAGAGCGGACGCTGAGAGAGAGAAGTCGGAGAACCAAACTTATGAGCAAAATCTTTTTGGGGGTGAATTTGGAGTTTGTCCGCCACGAGGACAAGACCTTTGAGTGGGGCGTGGCCAAGGCGGCTCAATTGGGTTTCACCCACGTCGAGCCGATGGTGCATTGGGGCCGCGAGCTTCTCAGCGAGGCCGGCTATTTTCACAGCGTTTCGATGCTGGATGATCCGTTGCGCATTCGTCGGGCCTGCGAATCGGCGGGTGTCAGATTGTCCGGCCTTTCCGCCCACACGCCGCTCTGCAAACCGGAGATCGGCGTCGAGTATCTCAAACAGGCCATTCGCTTTGCGGCGGAATGCGGCGCGCCGGTGGTCAACACCGACGAAGGCCCGAAGCAAAAATGGACCACGGAAGAAGAGGATTTTGTCCTCATGCGTTACACCATTCAAGAGGCGGCCAAGGTGGCCGAGCCGCGCCGGATTCTCATTGGGTTGGAACCGCACCAGCAGTACAGCCGCCATCCAGAAGGATTGAATCGCATCTACTCTCTCGTCAAAAGCCCGAGCGTGGGCCTGAACTTCGACACCGGCAACGCCTACCTCTGCGGGCATAATCCCGTGGCCTGGCTCCGGCGGATCATCAAGCGGGTCGTGCATATTCATGCCAAAGACATCTCCGTCCAGCAATCCTCGGCCGAACGAGGCAAGGTGACTGGCACGCCCGTCGGATGCGCCTGTGGTGACGGAGTGGTGGATTGGCCCAAGGTCGTCCAGGTTTGTCGGCGCGCCAAGAGCGACCTGGTTTTATCCGTCGAGTGCGGAACCGTCGATCAAGCCAAGCGGTCCATCGAGTACTTGCGCCGCCTCATCTGAGGCGCCCCATGAAACGTCATTGCTGCGTCACGCTGGCTTGGCTCGGCATCCTCGCGATGGCGTCGGGTGCCACGTCCGACCCCCGGCCAGCGCGGGTTCCACTGCCCAGGATCCGCGTCGCCCAGGATGGCCGAACCTTCGAGAACGAATTGGGTCAGCCGTTCGTGCCTTTCGGCGTCAATTATTATCGGCCCGGCACGGGGTGGGCGCCGCAGGTCTGGAAACAATTCGACGCGGACGCGACCCGCCAGGACTTTGCGCGCATGAAAGACGTGGGCGTCAATTGTGTGCGGGTCTTTCTCACCTTGGGATCGTTTTGCCCCGAGCTCGGCGCGCTCTCGCCCGATGGGCTGGCAAAGTTCGATCAATTCCTGGCGATCGCGGAAGAGGCGGGGATTTACGTTCACCCGACCGGACCTGACCATTGGGAGGGTATTCCGGATTGGGCGAAAGGCGACCGGATCGTGCACCCCGGCGTCTTGAAAGGATTGGAGTCTTTTTGGAGGTCGTTCGTGAATCGGTATCGCGGTCGGTCGGTGATTTTCGCCTACGACCTGCGCAACGAGCCGGAGGTCCGCTGGGAAAGCGCCGAAATGCGCTCGCTTTGGAATGAATGGTTGAAGGATCGGTACGGCTCGGAGGGAAGACTGAGAGGGGCTTGGAGGGTGGAACCCGGTTCGATCGAATGGGGAAATATCCCGCCCCCACCAGCCAAGGACGCCCCCCACAACCCATCGCTGCTCGAGTACCAGGAGTTTCGCGAAACCTTGGCTGACCAGTGGACGCGCCGGCAGGCGGTCGTCATTAAGGAGGCGGATCCGCGCGCGTTGGTCACCGTGGGCCTGATCCAATGGTCCGTGCCGTCGCTCCTGCCCAGTGTGAGCCAGTACGCGGCGTTCCGTCCCGAGCGCCAGGCAAAGTACCTCGATTTCCTCGAAATCCATTTCTATCCGCTGAACAAGGGCGCGTATGAATATGGCGGGCTCGAAGAGGAACAACGGAATCTGTCCTACCTCGAAGGGGTGGTGCGGGAAGTGGCGAAAACCGGGAAGCCGGTCGTGGTGGCTGAGTTCGGATGGTACGGCGGCGGCAAGCCGACTTTCGATGGGGGACGACATCCCGAGGCGAGCGAGGACCAGCAGGCGCGCTGGTGCCGGTTGGTGGTGGAATCGACTTCAGGCTTAGCCGTCGGCTGGCTGAACTGGGGATTCTACGATCAGCCGGAAGCCAGGGATGTCAGTCAGTTGACCGGTTTACTGGCCGTGGACGGTCGCTGGAAGGCCTGGGGGAAAGAGTTCAATCGCCTGAGCGCCCATTATCGCAATCGGTCCCTCCCGCCGGTGAGTCTTTCTCCGCGTCCCGAACTGGACTGGAACGTGTGTCTCACCAGTTCCGCGGCGGGGCATCAGTTCCGAGAGCAGTACTACCGGGCCTTCGTCCAACGGCGCTAAAGCCGCCTCCCTTCAATCCGAGGCAACAGGTTTCACGATTCTTACCCGCATTCTCACGCGCTTCTCTTCGCGGGAGCAAATGTTGCGCAGATGACGGCAAGCGGTGGTCTCGGTCCCGGTCGGATGGAATCATTCCTCGGCCATTCTCATTTTGGACCGCATCGAGTCCCGGCTGGGGCCGGTCGCCCCGTGAAAACCGGCGAAAGCCGGGACACCATGCGTCGAACGGACCGTGTCCTGGGCCAAAATAAAACCGCTGATCTTTCCTTCCCAGAACTCTCCAGTTCGCCTAGAACCAGTGTCCATGAATCCAATCGATCGACGGCACTTTCTGATCCGCTCCGCGGTGAGCGGGTCGGGTTTCGCCATGGGCGCGGCGTTGTTCTCATCCGCTTCTTCTTTCGGCGCAGAGCCAGGAAAAGACGAATCAAATCTGGAGCTCCGAACACGACGGCGGGTCGAATCCACGACCGGGCCGGGGCCATTCCAGGTGGTTGAGAAGACGGTGACCTGGCCGGCGCGGGAGACGGCCCTGATCATTTGTGACATGTGGGACCAGCACTGGTGCCAGGGAGCGACTCGGCGAGTGGCGGAAGTGGCTCCGCGCATGAGCCAATTGGCTGCGGAGGTTCGACGCCGGGGAGCGTTGGTCATCCACGCGCCGAGTTCCTGCATGGCGTTCTACCAAAGCCATCCCGCCCGCCGTCGCGCGCAGAGTGCGCCGGCGGCGGCCCATCTCCCCTCCGACATCAAAGACTGGTGCAACCAGATACCGTCAGAGGAAAAAGGGAAATATCCCATTGACCAGGCGGATGGGGGTTGCGATGACCAGCCGAAGTGTCCGGGCGGAAGCCCCTGGAAACGGCAGATCCATCTCATCGAAATCCGTGACGAAGATGCCATCAGCGATTCGGGGATCGAAATCTGGAATCTCCTCGACGCCCGCGCCATCAAGAGTGTCATGATCATGGGCGTGCATACGAACATGTGCGTATTGGGCCGGCCGTTTGGCCTGCGGCAAATGTCCGTTCACGGGAAGAATACGGTGTTGATCCGAGACTTGACCGATACGATGTACAACTCGAAAGCCAGGCCGTTCGTCAATCACTTCCAGGGCACGGACCTGATCGTCGAGCACATCGAGAAATTCGTCTGCCCGACGATGACGAGCGTCTCGATATTGGGAGGCTCTCCTTTTCGTTTTAGCGAAGATCGCCGCTCGTCGAACGGCTAGGCCGTCGCCTGAATCATGCCGCTCTGCCGGGCAAAGTTGAAGAGTCCGCCGGCATCCACGACGGGGCGCACGTCGCCGAGCGGCTTGAAACCGTAAACTTGGCCCGTCGCTTGGACGGTCACGGTGCTGGCATCGAGGTCCACCGTCACGACCTCTCCCGTCTTCAATACGTCACAGAGGCGATCCGTGCACTCGCACGGATACAGCTCACCCGTGGCCACGCAGTTGCGGAAGAAAATGCGGGCGAAACTTTCGGCCAGGATGATTTTGGAGTTGGCGGAGCCCAGGGCGATCGGGGCGTGCTCCCGGGAACTGCCGCAGCCGAAATTGCGGCCGCCGACGATGATCGGGTAGTCGCTGTCGCGTTGTCCTTCCTTGACAAAGCGGACGGGGTAAAGCGCGTCGGGCAAGCCGCACATGGCGTAGCCGCCGAGCTTTTCGTATTCCTCCGCGATCGTCGGCACCAGCGTCAGGTACTGCGCCGGAATGATCTGATCGGTGTCGATGTTGTCGCGGACGACGTAAACGGGACCTGTAAAAACAGATGGCATGGCGTGAATCTGCCGGCGGCAGGGGGCGGATTCAACAGAAAACTAGAACGTATCGAGACCATGAACCCATCCAACGGTGGGGTGAGACTCCGTCGAGCCCGGGAATCTTGGTCGGCAAAAAAGTCAGGGTTCGACGGA
>CAYHFE010000353.1:0-8368 GCA_964355375.1 uncultured Verrucomicrobiota bacterium | reverse complement strand
GCCAAATGAATATCTGCGGCGGGCCGATGATCGAATGAGAACGGTGCGCATGAAAAAGCAATCGATCCACCCCACGTCCCCGCCCGCCCGAGCGGCCATTGTGGCCGTCTGGGCACGATCGGCGCACGATAAATTCCAAAGAGAGGAGTGACCTATGGCAGCCCGTCAGAATAATGATCCATCCATGCCTCGTCGGCGTTTCCTCAAGCTCTCCGCGGCGACGGTCACCGCGGCCGGAGTGGGTGAGATGAGCGCGGCTCAGACTGCCCCAAGCGCGCGCAGCCAGGCGGCCGCCGAAGCCCGCCGGGCGCCGGCTTCCCCTCGCTCGCGGAAGAAATCCTATAACGGCGAGTATGCCGCCGAACGGCTCAATCGCGTGGCTTTTCCCATGGGCGGCCTCGGCGCCGGGATGATCTGTCTCGAAGGAACCGGCGCGCTCTCCCACGTTTCGTTGCGAAACAAGCCGGAGGTTTTCCATGAGCCCTTGATGTTCGCGGCCGTGGCCGTGAAGGGCCCTTCACCGCTCGCGCGCGTCCTGGAGGGCCCCGTTCCCGGCTGGAAGATTTTTGGCACGCCCGGGACGGGGAATGGAGCCGCCGGCACAGGGTTCGGCTTGCCGCGTTTTGCCGAAGCCCTCTTCCGGACCCGTTTCCCGTTCGCCACGGTGACGCTCTCCGACAAAGGAGTTCCCTTGACGGTGGAGATTACCGGATGGAGCCCGTTTGAGCCGGGTGATCCGGACAGCTCGAGTCTGCCCGTGGCTGGCTTGGAGTATCGATTCGTCAACCGCAGCCGCCACCCCCTGGACGCCGTCTTTTCGTTCAACGCAAAAAACTTCATGGCGATCGGGAGGAATGAGCAACGAGTCCGCGCGACGGAACACGGTTTTGTTCTTTGGAGTGGGGGCGCCAAGGATCGAATCTGGGAAGAGGGCGCCTTCGCGGCGGCGGTCTCGGAACCGTCCGCCAAGGTGAATCACGCCTGGTTCCGCGGCGGCTGGTGGGACGCCTTGACCATGGCGTGGAAGGACATTGCCGAGGGCGCGTGTTTCGAGCGCCCGCCCATCACCGAGGGCGCGCCTTCTCCGGGTGCGACCCTCTTTGTCCCGTTCCAGCTCGCGCCAGGCGCTTCGAAAACGATCGTGCTTCGACTCGCGTGGCACTGCGCCCAAACCAATCTGCGGATCGGCAAGGACCCAGCAGGCGCGGGGGCATCTCCCGCGGCGATGCATCGGCCCTGGTATGCCTCCCGGTTCACCGATATTCAGCAAGTCACGTCCCACTGGCGCGAGCATTACGATGAATTCCGTCGCCAAGCGAAACGCTTCAGCGATTGCTTTTACGATTCCACTCTTCCTCCAGAAGTCCTCGAAGCGGTGGCCGCGAACCTGACGATTCTGAAGTCGCCCACGGTGCTGCGGCAGCCCGACGGAAAGCTCTGGTCCTGGGAAGGCTGCTCGGATAATTCCGGTTGTTGCCACGGGTCATGCACGCACGTTTGGAATTATGCGCAAGCGATTCCGCACCTCTTCCCGACACTCGAGCGAACGCTGCGGGAAACCGAGTTCGGTCCGTCCCAAAGCGAGGCGGGCCATCAGACCTTTCGCAGCTCGCTGCCGATTCGGCCGGTGGAACACGATTTCCACGCCGCGGCCGACGGCCAGCTCGGAGGCATCATGAAAGCCTATCGCGAATGGCGAATTGGCGGCGACACCGAGTGGTTGCGCGGTCTCTGGCCCAAGATCAAGCAGAGTCTGAATTACTGCATTGAAACCTGGGATCCGGGCCACAAAGGGGTCATCGAGGAACCGCACCACAACACCTACGACATCGAGTTTTGGGGACCCGACGGCATGTGCTCGAGTTTCTACCTCGGCGCGTTGCAGGCCGCCGTGTTCATGGGTCGCGCCCTGGGGGACCACGGGCCGATCTATGCGGAGCTCCTGGCCAAAGGGATCAGGAAAGTCGAAACCGACCTCTTCGACGGGGAGTATTTCATCCAGCAGATCGAGTGGAAGAATCTGCGAGCCAAGAACCCGCTCGAAACCAAGAGCATGGTCGGCGATTACTCGGCCGAGGCCGCTGCCTTATTGGAGAAAGAAGGGCCGAAGTACCAATACGGGAATGGCTGTCTCGCGGACGGAGTCCTTGGATCCTGGCTTGCCCAGGCGTGCGGCCTCGGGCCGGCGCTCGATCGCCGGCTCGTGACCAGCCATCTCCGCGCCGTCCATCGGCACAACCTGAAGAAAAGCCTGGCCGACTACGCCAACCCGCAACGCCCCTCCTACGCCTGCGGTAACGAAGGCGGATTGCTGCTCTGCACCTGGCCCAAGGGTGGCGAGCTCTCGCTGCCCTTTGTCTATTCCAACGAAGTCTGGACTGGAATCGAATACCAAGTGGCGTCGCACCTGATGATGATGGGTTTGGTTGAAGAAGGGCTCGAGATCGTCCGCGTCTGCCGAGACCGCTACGACGGGCGGATTCGCAATCCGTTCAATGAGTACGAATGCGGGCATTGGTACGCTCGGGCCATGTCGTCCTACGCGCTGCTCCAGGGGATGACCGGCGCCCGCTATGACGCGGTGGAGAAGAAGCTTTATCTCCAGCCGAGCCGGGGTGGAGATTTTCGCAGTTTCTTTGCTACCGCCACCAGCTACGGCACGGTTGGCGTCAAGAATGGCCAGCCCTTCTACGATCCCAAAACGGGGACGTTGGAAATCCGGGCCATCGAGTACTCCGCCGGGGCCTGACGCCCCATCTGCATTCTTCACGCTTCTCGGCGAGCACCCGCGCCCCGCGTGTTCCCGTCGGCGCCTCGCCGATAGGGGGAGGAGCTGGCGGCGGAGCCAAGGGCGAGCGGTCCACGGCTGGCTTTGCTTTGCGGCGAGGGCGCCGCAAAGAGCACGTGAGGGCGCGTGCGCTCCCCAGAACCAACGGGGCAAATAGCCGAGCTGGCCGCGCGCGAATCACGGGCCGGGTCCCGTCCGGCGGCGATCAGGCTTCCACGTTTTGGCCCGGGGCGGGTTGGACCACTCGGATTTTCGGGTAGCGGGTTCGGATCTGTTCCTCGAACCATTGGCGCGAATCCTCTTCGCCATGGCCGAGCAGAACGGTATGGGGCTCGACCCGACCGACGAACTCGATCAGCTCATCCCGATTCGCGTGGGCGGTCAGGTCAAAATCGAGCGTCTCGCAGCGTTTGGTCACTTCTCCGCCGCTCGGACTGAACAAAAAAGTCTCGCCCGGTCGGGCCGCCTTGAGCCGTCCGCCCGGCGTGGAGGGGTCGGCGTACCCGACGAAGAAGATGGCTTGTTTCTCATCCCCGATCATGCGCAGGGCCAAGTCGTGGGCGGCGGTCTTCTCGCTCATCATGCCCGCCGTCAGGACGAACAGGCGCCCGCCTTTCAAGCGCATCTTCTCGACTTGGCCTTTCTCGAGCACCGTGAGATTGAGCGCCTCGGTCAGGATCAGGTTGGTGTGTTGTCGGTGAGTGCGGTGAGCCTCCAGGTCGTAGATCTCGGTGAAGACGCGGCCCAAGCCGCCGATGTAAATCGGTTGCTGCTTCAGTTTGCCCGCCTGCATGAGGAGCGCGAGTTGGGCTAGAATCTCCTGGCTTCGACCCAGGGCGAAGACCGGAATAAGAATGCAGCCTTTGCGTTCGAGGACTCGCTGAATGGCTTGGGCCAGTCGATCCGCCTCCGCTTCCCGCGTGAAACCGGGCGTCACGGGGCGGCTTCCCCGGGTGGTTTCCATGATCAACACATCGGCTTTCACGCCTTCGAACCGCGCTCCCTTCAAAATCGTCTGGTCCTGGAAAGAGACATCACCCGTGTAAAAGAGGGTCGATTTCTGACCGCGCACCATCACTCCGGCCGAACCCAAGGCGTGACCCGCATCGAAGAATTCGAGGGTGGGTGAGGGAAATCCGGCCCGCGTCTTTTGATACGCCGCCCAAGCGATGTCGCGGTTGTATTTGTAGCCCTGAAACAGATGGGCCAACTCGTCCACTTCATCGTGGCTATAGAGCGGATACTCCGCGATTCCGAGCTCCTCCCGCTGTCGCATCATCACGTTGACCGAGTTATGAAGCACGCGCTCGACCAGGAAATAGCTCAGTTCGGTCATGAGCACGTGCGCTTTGGGAAAGTGACGCAGAGCCAGCGGCAAGGATCCCACATGATCGTGATGACAATGGGAGATGGCGACCGCGTCGAGGGCTTCGTTCTTGATCAGATCATAGAGAGGCAAGCTGCTCCGTCCCTCGCGTTTTGGATGGGTCCCCGCGTCCAACAAAAGTCGATGGCCTTCGATTTCGACGAACCAAGCGCTCGCGCCGATATCGCTGGCCGGATTCAAATTGATTATCCGCATGCCTCATCCTGCCTGGAAAACCCCGGTTGGGAAACTCTATTCCGAGGACGCTGGCCATAAATTTGCCGGCCTTTGGCGGAGTTCAGGCAGAAATTGATCTTGGCAAGGCAAAAACAAATCGAAGACTCCATCCAACCGAGTCGGCAACGAAGAATTCGCCGCAAAATCTTTGAACAAATCACCATGAGACGACGTCTTAGAGCCGTAGTTTTAGATGGGATTTTGGGTTCGGGCGGTAGGGCCCCGCTCATTGGAAAAGCTCCGCCGCTATTTTGGCGGAAAGGGGGTTACGTTTGGTTGTTTGGGTTGAGCGGGCATCGTGAGATGCCCGCTTTTCTTTTGGCGTGATGGCGCGGCGGACGGGCGCGGCGATCGCCGACCGCGGAAGGGGAATGGCTCTCGGGCCACCTTTGGCCATTCAGCAGTTCTCATTTTGACAAGTATGTAGTCCCGGCTTCAGCCGGTCGCCACGTGAAAACCGGCTGAAGCCGGGACTCCATGCGTGGAACGGACAGAGTTCTGAGTCAAAATGAGAACTGCTGTTGGCCATTGACGCGGAGGAGCGTCCATGCTGGGCTTGGCCCGTATGACGACAACCGTGCCGCCCGCGTGATTTGAGGCGCAATTCGATCGAGTTTCGCGAAACTTCACCCCATGTTTGCAATGCGTATTCTTCGCCCTTTGTGGCTCAGTCTGCTGATCGCGTGCGGAATTCTGCCCGCCCCCGCGCAACAAGTCCCCGTCACCGAGAAAACCCTGCCGAACGGGATGCGCCTGCTTTTGTTGCGGCGCGAGGGCGAACCGTCGGTTTCGGGTGGCTGGGTGGCGCACGTCGGGAGCGCCAATGAACGCCCCGGCATCACCGGCATCGCCCACCTTTTCGAGCACATGATGTTCAAAGGCACACCGACCCTGGGAACCAAGGATTACCAAGCCGATCTCCGGATCATCGCCGAGCAGGAAGGTCTCCGCGAACAGATGCGCGCCGAGGAAGCCAAGATGCGCGCGGCCTATCGCCGCGGGGAAATCGAGGATTTGCTCAAGCCCGAGACGAAGACGGATCGGCTCAAGGAGTTGGAGAAACAGTTCGCGGATTCGGTCGCCCGCCAGCGAGACATCCTCGTCAAAAACGAATTTGATCGGGTTTACACCACGGCGGGCGCGTCCGGGATGAACGCGTTCACCACCCAGGATATCACCGGATACTTCATCACCGTCCCGGCCAACAAACTCGAACTCTGGATGTGGATGGAATCCGAGCGACTCCTGCATCCGGTGTTCCGCGAGTTCTACGCCGAGCGCGACGTGGTGTTTGAGGAACGGCGCATGCGCACCGAGTCCACGCCGCTCGGGAAATTTGCCGAAACGTTTGAAGCCATGTTCTGGGAATCGCACCCCTACAATTGGCCGGTCGTCGGCTGGCCGTCGGACATTCCCGCGATCTCGAAAGCGCAGGCCGACGAATTCTACGGCGTCTATTACTCGCCGCAAAACATCACGCTTATCCTGGTCGGCGAGTTCGCTCCCGCCGAAGCCGAAGCACTGGTCGCCCGGTATTTCGGACGCATCCCCCGCGGCCGCGCGGAAGTGCCGGACGTCGTCACTTTGGAAGTAAAACAACCGGCCGAAAAACGCATGTCCGCCGAAGCCGAGGCCAACCCGCAGGTCGATATCAACTGGCACACCGTCCCCTTCGGCCACCGCGATTCCTATGTTCTGGAAGTGATCGGGCGGCTGCTCTCGACCCGCACCGGCCGCCTTTACAAAGGCTTGGTTCTGGGCGCGGAGCTGGCCACCGAGACCTGGGCGCAGCAGGACTCGCGCAAGTGGGCCGGATTGTTCAATGCCGGCGGTGAAGCCAAGGGAAACCACCCTCCCGAGGACGTCGAAAAGGCGATTTACGACGAGCTCGAAAAACTCAAACAAACAGATGTTCCCGAGCAGGAATTGCAGAAGGTGAAGAACAATTTCGCCGCCCAAGAATTCCGGAAGCTTTCCTCCAATTATCCCATCCTCATGCAGTTGCTCTTCTATGACGGGTTGGGGAATTGGCGCGAAATCAATGAGGCCGGTCCGAAGTATCAGGCCGTCACCGCCGCCGATATCCGGCGGGTCGTCAACAGCTACTTCACCAAAGAAAACCGCACGGCTGGCCTCTACACCCGCAAGAAGGGCGCCGCCACGGGAGCGGATCCCGATCTCGCCAGCTTGAACTCGGAGCAGAAAACCATGCTGGCCACCATCACGGATCGCCTGAAGTCTGAAACCAGCCTCGAGAAGCTCAAGGCCAACCTCCAGAAACTCGACAGCCAGGCCGATCAGGTGCCCCCGGAAATGAAGACCTTTCTGAAACTCTACCGCCAACGCGTCCAAGAACGAATCGAGACTCTCGAGAAAGGAGCGAAGTAATCGCATGAAATCCCCCTTGCCCTCTGCCTCCCGCGCCGGCCTGCTGGCTCTCTGCCTTGGGGTCGGCTGGTTCGCCCCGATGGCGCTCGCCGCCCAACCTTCGACCGCTTCCCTCGCAACCACCATTCCCGATCGCCCCGAAAAGCTTTCGTTCAAACCGTTGGCTTATCAGCCGCCTGCCCCCGAGCAATATCGCGTGGCCTTGAAAGCCGGACCGATCGCCTATGTCGTTCCGGACCGCGAATTGCCCCTCGTCAATCTCGTCATCTACCTGCGCATCGGCCACGATCTCGTGCCGCCGGGTCAGGAAGGCTTGGCCTCGCTGACGGGTCACCTCCTCGCTCGAGGCGGCATTCCATCCAAGTCCGCCGAAGAACTGGAGGAGCGCCTCGATTTCCTGGCCGCGCAACTGAATTCCGGGATTGACGATACCATGGGCACGATCAGCCTCAATCTGTTGTCCAAGGACCTGGCTGAAGGACTCCAGATACTGCGGGAGGTTCTGACGGCGCCCCGTTTTCAGGCGGACAAACTGGCCTTGCGCAAGCAGCAGACGCTGCAAATGATGAAGCAACGGAACGACGATTCGGCCGACATCGAGGCCCGCGAACGGCGCTTCCTTTCCTACGGAGAAAATTTTTGGCTGAACCGCCATGCCACCGCCGCTTCACTCGAAGCTCTGACCGCGTCGGACCTGCGCACGTTCCATCAACGCTGGTTCAGCCCCTCGAATTTCGTCGTGGCGGCCAGCGGTGATTTCGTCCCCGCGGAGCTGATCGGAAAACTGGAAACCCTCTTCGGCGCCTGGCCGTTCAAGGCGGAAAAAGCGCCCGCCATCCCGACCAATACCGTCTTTGCCGCACCCGGCGTGTATCTCGTGGACAAAGACGTCAATCAAGGCCGCGTCACCCTGGTGCTTCCGGGCCTGCGCCGGGATGATCCCGAGTATTTCGCGGCCACCGTGATGAACGACATTCTGGGCGGAGGCGGCTTCACCTCCCGCATCATGAACCGGGTGCGGTCCGACGAGGGCCTGGCCTACTCGGCCTCGTCCTCGTTGGTCGGCGGCGTGTTCTTTCCGGGAACCTTCACCGCCGCCTTTCAATCGAAATCACGCACCGTGGCCTACGCGACATCCATCGTCCTGGACGAAATGAAAAAGATCGCCGGCTCACCGGTGACGGAAGAAGAATTGGACACCGCGAAGAAGGGCTTGATCGATTCGTTTCCCCGAACATTCGCCACCCGGGCTCAAACCGCCAACATCTTCGCCCAGGATGAGATCACCGGCCGCTTCGCCCAAGACCCGGAGTACTGGAAATCCTACCGGACCAAAATCGCCGCCGTCGCCCGAGAGAACGTCCTCCAGTCCGCGCAACACCTGCTTCACCCGGAGCGCCTCGTGGTGTTGGTGGTGGGACAAAAAGAAGAGATTCTCAAGGGACACCCCGATCATCCCGTGACCCTGAAATCGCTCGCCGCCGACCGCCTGATCGATCGCCCTCTGCGCGATCCTCTGACCATGCAGCCCCTGCGCCCGTAATTCCGCGCCCGGCGACGGACGGCCAGGGGATCTACCCATGAACCGC
>CAYHFE010000352.1:0-8369 GCA_964355375.1 uncultured Verrucomicrobiota bacterium | reverse complement strand
ATGAAGCGGGTCCACGTCTTCGATGCGTCCACGAAAGAAGTGATTCGCGTTTAAGCCGCATCTTTGTCTTGGCTCGGCCCAGTTCTCCTGTTTGAGTCTGATCTCATGAGTGTGCTCCCACTGCAGGAATTTCATCAGAGTCTTGGTGCCGCGTTCACCGAGGTGAACGGACAATCAGTCGCTGCGCACTACGGGGACGCGCTCCGCGAACACGCGGTCTTGAGGGAGACGGTTGGCGTGCTCGATCTCGGTTGCCGGGGACGGCTCTGTCTCACCGGCGCGGATCGCCGTCGATTCATCAATGGCCAGGTGACGAACAACGTCCAGGCTTTGCGGCCGGGCGAGGGCTGTTACGCCGCCTTGATCACCGCCAAAGGCAAGATGGTGAGCGATCTGAATATCTATGTTTTGGCGGACGAGATTCTGCTCGATTTTGAACCCGGATTGACGTCGATCGTGACCGATCGTTTGGAGAAGTACATCATCGCCGATGACGTTCAAGTCTTGGATGTGAGTGCGCTCTACGGTCTGTTGAGCGTGCAGGGTCCGAAAGTCGAATCGGTCCTTCAACAGTTCGATGGGGTCGGGGATCTTCCGGTGAATCGGATGAGTTTCTTGGCCGTCCGCCATGAGGTTCTGGGCGAGATGTATCTGATGAATCGGCCGCGTTTGGGCACGTTGGGCTTCGACCTGTTTGTCCCGACGGCGGGGTTGAGAGCGGTGGCGGACCAGCTGATCGCCGCCGCCAAGGCCTGGGGGGGCGGCCCCTGCGGTTGGCAGGCTCTCGAGATCGGCCGGATTGAGGCGGGCATTCCCCGATTTGGCATCGATATGGATGAAGCCAATTTGCCGTCGGAAGCCGGGTTGGAGGACCACGCCATCAGCTCTACCAAAGGCTGCTACATTGGCCAGGAGGTGATCGCCCGTCTTCGCACCTACGGTCAAGTGGCCCGGGCGCTTCGCGGACTGCGCTTGGACGATGAATTGGGGAGCCTGCCGGTCCCGGGCGATAGACTCGTCAAGGACGGCAAGGAGGTCGGGTTCATCACCAGTGCCATCGCCTCTCCGACTTTCCAGGCCTACATCGCGCTCGGCTATGTGCGGCGGGAATCGAATCAAGTCGGAACGGAACTCACGCTTCACACCAGCGCCGGTGCCAGCCGGGCGACAATCGTGCCTTTGCCATTTGCGCTGGGTCCCCAAGCCGACTGCGGCGCCACCAGCGCCCGGTAGAACCGGTGGCGGTCCTGGGGCGACTCTTCATCCAACCTTCTGAGCACGCTCGAAGGAGGAGCCCAGCGCCTGATGACACGACCCACCTTGATAAGGGGTTCAGATCGGAGCCCAAGGCTCACGGATGGCACTCCAGCAGCCGCGTATAGACGGGGGGCGGGACATATTTTCGCACGATCCTTTTCCATCCGGAGGGCCCGATCAGGCCGCGCACCATGCTGGAGCTGACTTCGGCAATGTCACGGGGCGGCATGAGGAAAACAGTGCAAATCTCGGCATCGAGATCGCCGTTGATATTGCGCATGGTTCGCTCGAACTCGTAGTCCGCGGCTGAGCGGATGCCGCGAAGGATGTGGGTGGCATTGACCGATTGGGCGTAATCGATCAGGTACAAATTCGAGAAAGACGCCACCGTAAGGTTGCGAAAATCCTGGGTTGATTCCCGCAGCATGGTCAGCCGGGCGTCGAGGGGAAAGGTGCACTTCTTGTCCGGGTTGACGCCGACGGCCACGATCAACTGGTCAAAGAGCTGGGCGCCCCGTTCGATCATCCACAAATGCCCGATGGTGAGGGGATCAAAGCTCCCGGCGTAAACTCCGATTCGACGACGCGGTCTGGCAGTCTTCACGCGAGGGATGCTAGCAGCTCGACGGGCGATGTCAGCTCGCGATTGCGGCCGAGGTCAGGCCTTGGCCAGCGCCTGGTCAAGGTCTGCGAGCAAATCCTGCGGATCTTCCAGCCCGAGAGCGAGGCGGACCAGGTTGTCCACGATGCCGATGGATTCCCGGAAGGCGGGCGGATAATCAAAGAAAGACATCATCGACATTTGAGTGACGAGGCTTTCCGAGCCGCCCAAGCTTGGCGTGATCAGGAACAACTCGAGGGCATCGATGAACCGGCGGGTGGCCCGTTCGTTGCCTTTGACGAGAAAGCTGATGACACTTCCGAAGCCCCGCATTTGCGTCTTGGCGGTGCGATGATCGGGATGAGACTTCAGGCCGGGATACCAGACTTGGCTGACTTTGGGATGCGCTTCCAGGAAGCGGGCCACCTGGAATCCACTGTCGTTGTGCTGCTTCATCCGCAGCCCAAACGTCTTGAGGCCGCGTTCGAGGAGAAAGCAGGTGAACGGCCCGGGCGTGGCTCCGACCATGCGCTGAAGTTTGTTCAGGCTTTCCAGCAGTTTGTGTCCGCCGAGCGTGACGCCGGCCAGCAAATCATTGTGTCCGCCGAGATATTTCGTCGCCGAATGAATCACGAGGTCCACGCCCAGATCCAAGGGACGAATATTGAAAGGCGTGGCCAGAGTGGCGTCAATCATGGTCAGAATCTGGTGGCGCCGGGCGACCTTGACGATGGCGGGAAGGTCCAGGACGCGGAGGTAGGGATTGGTCGGGGACTCGGTAAAGATGATGTTGGTATTCGGCTGGATGGCCTGGGCGATGGCGGAGGCGGTCGGCTCGACGAGGCTGGAGGCAATGCCGAACTGGCCGAGGAAATTATTCGCGAAATCACGCGTTTGCCGGTAGCAATCGCCGGTGAAGAGGATGTGGCCCTCCTTCTTCATGTAGGCCAGGAGCGTGAGGACGACGGCGCTCATGCCGGTGGAGAAGAGGATGGCGCGCTCCGCGCCTTCGAGGGCGGCGAGCTTGCGCTCCGTTTCCTGCTGAGTCGGGTTTCCGTAACGGCCGTATTCCTGTTCCCGAATGATGCGCCCTTCGCTCTTGGCCTTCATGAACTCGAACACTTCGCTGGTCGAGCCGAAGCTGAAGTTCGAGGTTTGGACGATCGGGGTGGAAACGGCGTTGTGGGCTTTCCGCCGGCGCGAGGGGCCGTGAATCGCCAGGGTGGATGGCCCCCACGACCGAGGCCGCGCGCTCTTAGACATCGAACCGGGTCCTTTCCTTCAGAGCGGTGTGCAGCGCCTCTTTGACGGCGTCGAGCCGGGCGGGCAGCGCCATCGGCTGATTGGCATGGCGGCACGGGAAGTCGAGTTCCTTTTGGTGATACTTGACTTTCATTTCGACAAACTTGAGCCCGTGCGCGGTCGAGATGACCACCACTCGCTCGGACTTGTCGATCTGGCCCGCCTTCAAGAGCTTGATCAAAACGGCCAGGGCGACGCCGGTGTGCGGGCAGTTGAACATGCCCGTGCGATCGCCCAGGGCGACGGCGTCGGCCAGCTCCTCTTCCGTGGCCTGCTCGACGATCCCTTGGAACTGCTTCAGGGTGCGGACCGCCTTCTCGAAGCTGACGGGATTTCCGATCTGGATGGCGCTGGCGAGAGTCTTTTCCGCTTGGATGGGTTCGAACGATTCAAAGTTCTTCAGGTAGGAGCGATAGAGCGGATTGGCCCGTTCGGCCTGAGCCACGACAATTCGGGGAAGTCTGGAGATGAGCTGGAGGTCTTTCATCATGAGCAGACCCTTGCCCAGCGCCGAGACGTTGCCAAGGTTGCCGCCGGGAATGATGATGACATCGGGCGATTCCCAGTCAAATTGCTGAACGATCTCGATTCCGACGGTCTTCTGGCCTTCGACGCGGAGCGAGTTCATCGAGTTCGCCAGGTAGATCGTTTCATCCTTGGTCACCTCCTGCACGAGCTTCATGCATCCGTCAAAATCCGTGTCCAGGTAGAGGACCAAGGCGTCGTTGGAAATGGGCTGGACGAGCTGGGCGGTGGAGATCTTGCCGCGGGGCAGCAGGACAATGGATTGAATCCCGGCGGCGGCGCAGTAGGTGGCCAGAGCCGCTGAGGTATCGCCGGTCGAGGCGCACGCCACGGCTTTGATCGGCGCGCCTTCGGAAATCATCTGCTTGACCTGGGAGACGAGCACCGTCATGCCGAGATCCTTGAACGAGCCGCTGTGGGTGTTGCCGCAAAGCTTGATCCAAAGGTCATTGAGGCCGAGGATTTTTCCGAATCGCTCCGCCCAAAACAGGTTGGTCCCGCCCTCATAGAGCGAGACAATATTCTCATTCGCGATCTCGGGCAGGATCCATTCCTTTTTGCCCCACACGCCCGAGCCGACGGGCCATTCGTTGCTCTTGTAGCGATTCTCAAAGAGCTTCATCCACCCTTGGCCATCGCGGCAGGCGAGCGCCTTGAGATCGTGCTGGACCTCGAGGAGCGACTCGCAGCTCCGGCATTGGTAAACGATGGAGTTAAGCGGATAAGTTTGGCCGCACTCCGGATTGATGCATTGAAACCAGGCTCTGTATGACATCAGTTGTTTGTCCCGTGCCGCGCCGGCACCATGGACGTCCGTCAGCATGGACAGGGGGCCCGGAGTTTTCAAGCGAACACCATGGGGCCCGCCCACAAATAAGATGGTTTACTTCGCGGGTTAAGCGTCTCCGCGGAACATGTCTCAGCCCGCGGCCCGCCCGCCCGGCTCCTCTCTGACCGCGGCAGGAGGGGATGGCGGGAGCTTGGCGAGAGGGTCGCCGGAAGAATTTGTGATTGGCTTTTTCGCGGAATCGCCTAGGTTTGGGTCTGCGCAGGGTATGCAAGTTGAACCAATAGCCTCATTTACGGAACGGGCGGCGAAGATGGCCATTCAGGAGCTGCGGGTTTACTACGCTGGGTTGGCGGCGAACGCTCTGGCCAAGGCCAATTTCCTCAAGCAGATCGGTGATAGCATCAATCGCAGCAGTTCCGAGGGCGCCAAAAATGAGGCCATGTTCAGTCAATTTCGCGCGCACTCGGTCACGATCGAACGGGCGATCGAAGAGTTCCTGGCTCGATCAGCCCGGTAGGTTCGGATTCGACGCCGGCGCTCCCCCGGCGCGGGACCTCACTTCACTCCGGCCCTCTGGGCGGCTTCCGGATCGATTCGCTTCACGGACGTAAAGATCGCCCGATAGACCCGGTTGTCCGAGTCGTGAGAAACCTGGAGGAGCGTGGGAAGGGCCGCGGCCGCTCGTGGACCAAACTCGCCGAGTGCTTCCGCGGCAAAAAGGCGGACTTCTTCATCGGGGTCGCGGAGGCTCTCGGCCAGCGCGGGTACCGCCATGGCCGGATCCTGGTTGATTCGCCCCAAGGCTATCGCGGCGTGGGCGCGCACCAACGAATCCGCATCCTTCAGGTTGTGAACCAGAACCGGCACCAAGGCGAGGGCATGCTCGCCCGCGGCATCGAGTCCGAGCTCGACAGTCTGCTTGACTCGCGCGGTCGAATTCGTGAGCGCGTGAATGAGGACGGGCACGGCCGCGGCCCCGACATGAGATAACGCCCGGGCGGCCGCCAGGCCGGTTTCGCTCGGGAGCAAGGGGGCCAGCGCCGGAATGGCCTGGGGCCCGATGGCCTCAAACGCCTTCAGCGCCCGTGCTTGGTGAATCAAAGTCTGCTGGCTCGCCGTCGCCACTTGCTTCTGCCGGGCGCCGGCTCCGCGAGACCTCAAGGTCTCGAGCAATTCGGACAAGGCATTGGTTCCCATCTTGCGGAACGCTTCCCGGGCCCGGCTTTGGGTGTCCGCCGACTTGTCCTTGTCGAGGTCTTGGAGCCAGTCGCTGACCGGTTTGCCGTCGTATTCCCGCGGGCGGGGGCGTTGCAGATAGAGCCCAACTCCGAGGCAAAGGACGCCCACGATGATCGCCGGGAGACGCCACGAGCGTTGGGGTGTTGCAGGACCAGTCGTCATAGAATGCAGGAAGAACGGAGGCAAACCGTCCATTCGTCAAGATCGAAATGGAGGATGGAATGGAGAATGGAGCCAATCCCATTTGGAGTGCGGCTTGGGTGGTCGTTGCTCCGCGGGTGCGGCCCACCGGAATGCAAGACACGGCCAACGTCGCCGCGAAGCAAACGTGCTCTCAGGTCCTATTTTGAATTGGAGGTTTTCGCCGGGGCAGACTCGGCCGGGGCCGTGGGATCCATGCGGCGAAACAACGCTTCGTCCGGGCCTCCGCCGAATTGTTTCCAGTAAAGCTCCTTGAACGGATTGATCTTCGGGCCGATGGCCTCTTCGTTAACCAGCAGGGGCAAAGTGCCCGCCCACCATTGATCGAAGGCCGATTTCAATTCGCGGGCCACCTCGGGCTTCTGGTCGATGATATTTCTGAATTCCCCGGGATCGTTCTTCACATCGAACAGTTCCCATTTCTCGCTCAATTTTGCAGTGTTGACGAGATGGTAGCGCGGGTTGCGCACAGAGCATTGGGCGTATTTGGAGACGGCGGCTTGGCCTCGTTCCCAGCGGCCCACATGAGTGAAGAGACGCCGGTCGGGCCACGGACTGTCCGCCTGCTTGAGGAGAGGAAGGAGACTGCGACCCTCGACTTGTTCCTTGAGGTCATCGCTCAACGTCACTCCGGCGATTTCCGCGAGAGTCGGGAGGATATCGAGGTGGGCGGTGAGCTGGGGGGCGTCCCGGCCTCCGGCAAACCCGGCGGGCCAGCGCCAAAAGGACGGGACGCGTGTGCCGCCCTCGTAGGGCGTGCCCTTGGCGCCGCGCATGCCGGCGTTGAACTGTGCGACCCCGGCGGTGCCGCCGTTGTCGGTCATGAAGATCACGAGCGTGTTTTGGTCCAGGCCCCACGTCGTCAGACGCTCGAGCAAACGGCTGAAGTTGTCGTCGATGTTCGAAATCATGCCGTAGAATTTGGCCACGTTGGTCGCCACCAGGCCGGCGTATTTCTGCTGGTATTCCGCCGGGCAATCGAGCGGCCCGTGTGGCGCATTGGGCGTGATGTAGGCGAAGAAGGGCCGGCCGGCATCGCGCTGTTCCCGGATCCAATTCGAGGCTTGGGTGAAAAAGACGTCGGTGCAATAGCCTTTGGTCCTTTCGAAGAGGCCATTGTGCAGAATGGCGGGATTGAAGTAGGTGTTGCCCGGCGCGTCGCCGCAACTGCCGGGGTAGGTTTGTCCAATCCCGCCGGCGCCGTGAATGAACACTTCGTCAAACCCGCGCCGGTTGGGCTGGTAGGGCGCTTCGTCCCCCAGATGCCACTTCCCGAAGATCCCGGTCGTGTAGCCAGCGCTTTGCAGAACCTGGGCCAGGGTGGTGGCTCGGAGCGTCAGCCGTTCGCGTTCATTAATGGTGTGAGTCACGCCATTGCGGAACTCGTGCCGGCCGGTCATCAAGGCAGCGCGGGTCGGCGCGCAGGTCGGACTGACGTGGAAGTCGGTGAACCGAACGCTTTGCCTGTAAAACCGGTCGATATTCGGGGTCCGAATGATGGGGTTGCCATGGCAACTCAGGTCGCCATAGCCCTGATCATCCGTCATGACCAGGATGATGTTGGGACGCGGGGCCGGGGCTGGAGCGGCCTCGGCCAACCGGTTCAGAATCAAAGCGGACGCAAGACAGAGGAGAATGCGGATCATGGTTGTCATCGTTGGTTGGCGGGGGAGGAGGGATGGACTGACCTCCTTTCCGAACGGGTTTACGGAGTGGCCTTATTCGCTGTCTTCATACTCTCGTGTGTTTTGCGGGACGTTTCCGCTCGCCGGTGGCTCGCCCACCCGGTTCGTTCGGATGAGAACGCGGCGCCGGCTCGAGGTCAGCGCACCGGCCGGTTGCCAAACGCTTTTGGGTCGTCGGTTTCGGGCACCTGCAATTCCCGGCGCTGCCGCGCGAGCTCGCCCTCGAGGTTCTTTTGCGTGGCCGCGTATTCCGGCGCGCCATACACGCTGCGCAATTCATGGGGATCGTTGCTGAGGTCGAAGAGCTCCCAGTAATCTGCCGATGTTCCGTAAAAGTGGACCAGTTTGTAGCGATCGGTGACGACTCCATAGTGCGGCCGGACCCGGTGCGGAACCGGGTACTCATAATACTGGTAGTAGAAGCTCTGTCGCCAATCGGCTGGCGCTTGCCCCTTCAATAGCGGAACCAGACTGCGGCCCTGCATCTCCGCCGGAATGGGCAAGCCCGCCGCGTCCAGAAATGTTTCGGCAAAATCGAGGTTGGAGACGAGGTGCTTGTTGACACTGCCCGGCTTGGTCACACCCGGCCACCGCACCAGCAACGGCGCGCGGAGCGATTCCTCGAAAATCCACCGTTTGTCGAACCAACCATGTTCACCCAGGTAGAAGCCTTGGTCGGCCGAATAGACCACGATCGTGTTTTCCGCCAGCCCCTCGTCATCGAGATACTTGAGAATGCGCCCGACGTTTTCGTCGACCTGGGGGCCTG
>CAYHFE010000351.1:0-8407 GCA_964355375.1 uncultured Verrucomicrobiota bacterium | reverse complement strand
TTCAGCGTGGCCGCCGGTGGAAGCAAACCTTTGACATTTCAATGGTTTTTCAACGGTGCCAAGATCGAAGGGGCAACCAATCCGCTGCTGACCGTGTCCAATGCTCAGACAAAAGATGAAGGCAAGTACTCGGTGGAAGTGAGCAATCGAGTCGGATCGGCCACGAGCAAGGCGGCCAAATTGACGGTCAACGACCGGCTCAGAATCACCGATCAGCCGATTAGCCAGACGGTTCTGGCTGGTGCGGATGTCACGCTGCTCGTGGCGGCTAAGGGAAAACCTCCCCTGAGCTACCAGTGGCTCTTTAACGGATCGAGCTTGTCCGGAAAGAACGGTCCGTCTTTGACTATTCCCCTCGTGAGCGCGAAGGATACCGGGGATTACTCGGTGGTGGTGACCAATCTCACCGGTTCCGTCACGAGCGACACGGCCAAGTTGTTGGTGAATTCGCCCGTGACGATTGCCAAAGAGCCGACGGGTCTCACGGTGGCGCCCGGGGCAAGCGCCACTTTTAGCGTTGAAGCTTTGGGGACGCCGCCCCTCCAGTATCAGTGGCAGTTGAACGGGAGCGACTTGTCCGGAAAGACGGGTCCGACCTTGAGTTTATCTGGAGTGACTTTGCTCGATGCTGGGAACTACGTCGTGGTGGTGAGTAACGAGGGCGGCAAGACGCTTAGTAAAGCCGCCGCCCTGAACGTCCAGATTCCTCCGACGATTCTTCTCGATCCGAAAGACGTGCATGGTTTGGCTGAGGCCAATGCGGCGTTCGAGGTGACGGTCAGTGGCACTCCACCGTTGAGCTATCAATGGCTTTTTAACGGCACTCCCATTCCGTCGGGCACCGAGCGCAGGCTGGTCTTAGTGAGTCTGACCGCCGCCAATGAGGGGAGTTATTCGGTGGTCGTGACGAACATTGCGGGTGTGGCGACGAGCAAGTCCGCCGCTCTGAAGGTGAGTCAGCCTGTGGTCGTGAAAGATCAACCGAAATCTCAGACCGCGAATGTGGATGGCTCGGTGTCATTCAGCGTGAACGCCCTTGGCACGGCTCCGCTCACTTACCAATGGCGCTACAACGGAGTTGATCTTGCTGGGCAGACTCAACTCACCCTGAACCTGCCGAAAATTCGGCGTGAAGATGCGGGAAATTATCGGGTCGAGATTCGCAATGCGTCCGGACCGGTGCTAAGCGATCCCGCAATCCTGACGGTGAACGATCCGGTCGCATTTCTGACTCAACCGCAGAGCCAGTCCGTGACCAATGGAGCCGCCGTGGTGTTTCGGGTCGAGGCGATCGGGACCGCGCCGCTCAGTTATCAATGGCGTTTCAATGGCGCAAATATTGGAGGACAGACGGGGCCAAGTTTGACGATGTCCTCAGTCAAACCGACGGACGCCGGCAAATACAGCGTGGTTGTCTCGAACGCGGTCGGGCCCAAGCCGAGCGCCGATGCGGAATTGACGGTGATTAATCCGCCCAAGATCGTAACCGGGCCTGTCAGTCAAAAAGTCACACCGGGTACAACCGTGACGTTTTCGGTCAACGCGACGGGCGATGCTCCTTTGAGTTATCAATGGCAGCGTGGTGGGCAGAACATCGAAGGCGCGAACAGCTCGAGCTACTCGATCCCAGGGGCGGGCGTCGGACAGGGTGGAACTTACAGCGTTGTTGTCCAGAATCCGGGTGGCGCGGCCACGAGTGAAGGGGCCGCGTTGACGTTTGACCTGCCGCCCATCGTTCCGGGGAACACTCCGGAAAGCGCCCCGCCCCTCGCGGGCGACTCGGGAACCTTTGACGGGGGCGACAATAGCTCGAGTCAGTTGCAGTCGATCCGCAAGAGCACGCAGCCCACGACGGCCAATTCCCGTTGGTTCTCTTGGCGGGCTTCGAATAGTGGGATTGTCACATTCAGCACTGTAGGCAGCACGTTCGACACGGTTCTTGCCGTTTACACCGGAGCGACTGGGAATCTGACGGAAATCGCCCATGACGACGATCGTGGGGGCTTTTTCACCAGCGAAGTCACGTTTAACGCTGTGCAAGGAACAACCTACCGAGTGAACGTACAGGGATTTGGCGGTGCTATGGGACGGGTCGTGGTGGGCTTCAAGCTCAACGTGACGGCGCTCAGATTGCCGGAGATCATGGGTCATCCCCAGTCGCAAACCGTCCCGGTGGGCAGCGATGTGGCGTTGAGTGTCCAGGCACTGGGAACGGCCTTGACCTTTCAGTGGTATAGCGATGGCGGGGCGATAGCTAAGGCCACGAGCTCGAGTTTGGCATTACAGAACCTCCAGGAACGGAATGTTGGGAAGTACACGGTCAGGATCACGAGTGGAACTCTGACGGTCGAGAGCGATCCCGCTTGGGTGCAGATCGGATCTCGAAATGCGAGAGCGGTGGACAAACTTAGAAGTCTGGCGAACGTCAGCAGCGGCGTTCGCTTGGTCAGTCCAATCTCGGGGGCGAATGGCGATTCAGGAGGATTGGTGGCACGCGATTATTCGGGGACCCAGGTGTTTAGCACATTCGGATCGACGAAGGAGCAGAGTGAACCAAGCCATGGCGATGAGACTGGCGGAGCTTCGCAATGGCTCGCCTATCAGGCACCGGCCGATGGTGTCCTGCGAGTCAGCACGGAAGGAAGCAACTTCGACACAGTTTTGGCCTTATACACAGGACCTGGAACGGATTTCGCGAGTTTGAAATGGGAGGGGTCCGACAACAATAGCGGGTCGGATGGCAAGTCCAGCGTCGTCGTTCTAAAAGTCAAGGCGCGGACGGCGTATTATGTGGCGGTGGACGGGGTCAAAGGGGCCACTGGCATGGTCAAACTCGGCTATGAGCTTGGCGTAAACCCGGAGATTGCGGTTCAGCCAGCGAGCCAAAACGTCGCCGTGGGTGGCAGCGTGGCTTTCTTTGTGCAGACCAGGAATGTGCTGAGCGGTGTGACCACAAATGTGCCGACGCAGTCATATCAATGGTGGAAGGATGGCCAGCCGTTGCCGGGTGAAAACCGACCGTCGCTCACCGTCGTCAACGCACAAGCAGTCAACGTCGGCGACTACTTCGCCATCGTCTCCAATTTCGCCGGAGCATCGACCAGCTCGGTCGCGCGATTGTCGATCAATGTGCCGGTGCGTATTGCTTATCCGCCGATCAGCCAGTCCGTCAAAGTGGGAGACGGCACGAGCTTTGCGGTGAGCGCGAATGGTTCCGAACCGCTGTCCTATCAATGGCGCCTCAATGGAGTCGATCTTGCCAACGCGACTCAACCGACGCTGAATCTGAACAATGTCCAATTGCTCGACATCGGACTCTACACGGTCGTGGTGCGCAATCCAGCGGGCTCCGTGGAAAGTCCGGCGGCGACGTTGACGATTGAAGAGGCGGCGGTGATTCGTGAACAACCGATGGGTGCGATCCTCAACGCTGGGGGGACGGTCACTTTGAGTGTGACGGCCGGCGGCACGGCGCCGTTCACTTACCAGTGGCGATTCAAAGGAGTCACTCTGACCAACGCGATTCAACCAACACTGGTCTTGACGAATCTGCCGCCGACCTCCAGTGGAGATTACACCGTGATCGTGGCGAACAACGCGGGCGCGGTGATCAGTCAGCCGGCGACGTTGATCGTGCGCGCACCACTCTCTCTGAACAGTCTGCCGCAGAATCGAACGGTCACGGTCGGCAGTACGACTGTCTTCAGCGTGGGGGCCAATGGGACGGGTCCGTTTGTCTATCAATGGAAGTTCAATGCGGCCAACATGGTCGGGGCAACGAATTTCAACCTGACGCTGGCGAACGTGCAACTCACGAATGCGGGCCAGTATAGTGTCGTCGTCGGTGCGGGCACGAATCGGCTCGAGAGCCCGCCCGCGACGTTGACCGTAGCGTCGCCGCCCGCGCTCGCGGTGCAGCCGGAAAGCATGAGAGTTGTCTTAGGGGCCAGCGCCACCTTCAACGTCACGGCGACCGGCACCGCGCCGTTGACCTATCAGTGGTCTTTCAATGGGGAAGGCCTGCCGGGGGCGACGAACACCACGTTAACGGTGACGAATGTGCAACCCGAGAACGTGGGGAGTTACTCCGTCAAGGTGAGCAACCCGGCCGGATCAGTTTCCAGCGCTTTGGCGTCCTTGACCCTCGGCGAATTGGTAAGCGCTCCAATTCTGGTCGATGGCGTGTTCCAGTTTGAGCTCAATGTTCCCGCTGGCCAAGAGGCCACCGTCCAGACTTCCACGGATATGGAGGAATGGAGCGATTTGCTTCCGACACCCGTCAAGGCCGGAACGACCATCGTTCAAGACACCCAGGCGAACGCGTTCCTTTTCCGATTTTACCGGGTGATCTTGAAGTAAACACCGCGACGTCAACGCCTGAAATGGCTTTGGTGTTCATCAACGACCAACCGGAACCGGAATTCGCGGAAATCCTGATTCACTTTTCTCCGAGCGGATGGCTGCGGCAGAGTCAGGTAACGAGACTCTGATGTTGGGTCGTTTTGGATTGAGTTAAAGGAGTTGTCTGCGGTCACGTCGCGCCGAGGCGGAGGAAGAGAACGCCATTTTCATGGGAGCTCGCCCGGCGCCCAGGATGCGAGCCAGGGTCGATTTCACGGTGGCCTCGTCATCGTCGAAGTCTCCATGGCGCCGGGCCTGGGAAGCATCGGGCGATTGGCCGGAAGGCAGGCCGTTGGGGCTGCGAATCCAAGTGGCCGAAGGCAGCCCGAAAAGCGGGACGGTGGCCGGGTTGGTTTTTCTTTGAAGTTACAGAGGAGTCAATGGGATGGAAGACACCATGACCCTCACCCGCCCTGCGGGCACCCTCTCCCATCGGATGGGAGAGGGACGGGGTGAGGGCATCGTGTGTTCTATCCTGCGCCCCCCTGAGTAACCCCGAACATTCCCCGCTTTTCTTCAGGAAGCGGATGACGGTCATTCCTAGAAGAAACCGTCGTTGAAGGCAAGGCGAAATTGACGATCCTAAAAGGAATGCTCGGTTGTCTGGCCTTGCCAAATTGGGTGTGAACTGGTGATTCTGGGCGGCGTTGCCGATCTTGGGTTGAGTTGTGAATAAGAAACTGACGCACCATTGATATGTCTCCCGGACCAGAGCGTCTCCAATACCCTCATGCCACCATCGCCGCTTACGGCCCCGATAACACGCTGGCGACGAAATTGGTCGTGGCTGTCTTTAAGCGCCCCGGCCAGAAGAAACCCTCCGAACTGCATCGCTGGATCACCGCGGCGGGCGACGTCCGCAATGACGAGACGATCGCGATCGAGGTGGTGGAATTTCTGAAACTTCATCACGTCACCCGAACGATCACCTACGACCGCATCATCGGCTGTCCGCATGAGGAAGGCATCGACTATCCGCTGGGCGGCAAATGTCCGCGCTGTCCGTTTTGGGCGAACCGAGACCGCTTCACCCACGCCGTGATTTCTCCCACGGGCTCACCGGAGGCGGCGGACGAAAACACGCTCGTCGAGCCCTCGGTTGATCGGACTCTTCCCCCGGGCCTGGCGGGCCGTGGCGGCGAATCCGGACTGCCGCCCGCTTCGTCAAACCCACCTTCGATCGGCGCTTCCGCCAAAGTCGGCCGCAATGATCCGTGCCCGTGCGGCAGCGGAAAGAAATTCAAGAAATGCTGCGGACGCTAAGCCGTGACTATTCAGTTGGAATGGGGAGCGCACGCGCCCTCGCGTGCGGTGGTCGGCCTGTCTGCCGAACTGGCAGGCGCTCTCGCCGACCACACGGGCGCCTGCGAACGAGTCACCAGTTCAATGACTGGATTCTTCCCCGGTTCGCGAGTATGAGGTCTCCGTGAACAGACTCGAAGGCAAAATCTTGGTCGTCATCGGCGGCACGACCGGCTTGGGGCTTTCGGCGGCGAAGGCCTTTGTGGCGGCGGGCGCCAACGTCGTGGTGGTGGGGCGGAATGCCGACAATGTTCGGTTGGCGCAAACCCTCTTGGGACGAATGAGCCGGGCGCTCGTCGGCGATGCCACGAAGCCAGCCACAGCGCGGAGGGCCATCGCCGCGGCGCGGAAACAGTTCGGCGGTTTCGATGGGCTTTACCATGTCGCCGGAGGCAGTGGCCGGCGTCATGGCGACGGTCCGCTGCATGCGCTGACCGATGAGGGATGGGATTACACGTTGCAGCTCAATCTCACTTCCGTGTTCTATTCGAACCGGGCGGCGACGCAGGAGTTCTTAAGTCAGGGGCGAGGGGGGACGGTGTTGAATTGCGGATCGGTGCTCGGCTTCTCGCCTTCGCCCCGTCATTTCAGCACGCATGCCTATGCCGCCGCGAAGGCGGCCTTGCTGGGATTGACGCGTTCGGCGGCCGCGCATTATGCGGATCAGAACATCCGCTTCAACGTCCTGGCCCCGGCGCTGGTGGCGACTCCGATGTCGCGGCGCGCGCAGGTTGATCCGGCCATTCTCCATTTCATGAAGACCAAACAACCGTTGGATGGGGGACGGATTGGCCAGCCGGAAGACCTCGATGCGGCGGCGATCTACTTCATGAGCGACGAATCGAAGTATGTGACGGGCCAAGTCCTGGCGGTCGATGGCGGATGGTGCGTGAGCGAG
This sequence comes from uncultured Verrucomicrobiota bacterium, assembly GCA_964355375.1. Classification (GTDB taxonomy): domain Bacteria; phylum Verrucomicrobiota; class Verrucomicrobiia; order Limisphaerales; family SIBE01; genus CAYHFE01. The sequence continues at coordinate 1,806 of CAYHFE010000351.1, read as the reverse complement.
GGCCAATCCGAATGAGCTACGCCATCGGAGTGGATTTGGGAGGGTCCAGCGTGAAGGCCGTCGCGGTGACGCTCGCGGGCGAAACCTTGGCGCGGCATCATGTGCCCTTCGACGCCGGAGAACCGTTGGGTTGGGCGGACAAGATCCGGGCCTGCCTCCGGCAACTCCAGATCGAGCAAGGCGGTCCGGCCGCCTCCATCGGCTTGTCCGCACCGGGTTTGGCGGCGCGCGACGGACGTTCCATCGCCCACATGCCGGGACGACTCCAGGGTTTGGAGGGGCTGGATTGGACCGACCATTTGGGAACGGAGAAACCGGTGCCGGTCTTGAACGATGCTCACGCCGCCCTGCTTGGCGAAGTCTGGCGCGGCGCGGCCCGCGGCTTTCTCAACGTCGTCCTGGTGACGCTCGGGACGGGGGTGGGCGGCGCGGCGATGGTGGATGGCCGGCTGTTGCGGGGAGCCATCGGCCGGGCCGGTCATCTCGGGCACACTTGTCTTGATCCGGAGGGACCGCCCGACGTCTGCGCGACCCCGGGGAGTTTGGAAACCGCCATGGGCAATGGGACGATTCGCGAGCGATCCGAAGGCCGATTTACGACGACTCACGAGCTCATCGTCGCTCACTTGGCAGGCGACGCCGGAGCGACCGCCATCTGGTTGAAATCGGTCCAGGCACTGGCTTGCGCCTTGACGTCATTCATCAACATCCTGGATCCCGAAGCCGTGATCATTGGCGGAGGGATCGCCGGGGCGGGGGAAGTCTTGTTTGAACCGTTGCGCCGTTTCCTGGATACGATGGAATGGCGGCCGGGCGGGCACTCGGTCGTGGTGCGGGGCGCCGCCTTGGGTGAATTCGCCGGCGCCTATGGGGCGGCCCAAAACGCGATCTGAGCCGATGGGACCGAGGGCCGGCTCGACCGCCCCGGTGAGACCATTACACTTCGAAATCGAAGACGGCGACCGAATCGGTCCGCGGAAGAATCAACGCCTTCACGCGCTCGTGTTCCGGATGGGGAAGGTAGGCATCGCGGGCGGCGGCGTCGGTAAATGTCATGATGAATCCGTGGGTGTAACCTTGATTCAAACCTTCCGGACTGCAGTTGGAGCCGGAGACGTAATCTTCAATACCCGGGATGGTCTCGGTGATGTCCATGATCTCTGCGAAGATCTTGTCGATCTGTTCCGTGGACGTGCTCTCCTTGAATTTGAGAAGAGCGATATGTTTGACTTTTGACATAAAAATTCGCGGCCAATCGGTTTGTTTCTTCGGTATTCGTCTCTTAGGGCCTAGCGCACCGGTCTCGACGGGTGCCCAATTCTTGAGTCATCCCTAAGTGCATGCCCAAAACTCGCGCGCCCATGCTCTATTCCGCATCCTGCCGAGGACAGGCCACTTGAGTTCGCGCCGGAAAAAGACCGGCCCATCCCCGACGGCCAACAAACTGTCGCCGTCCCGTCTCAGGTCGCCATGCATCGCCGGACTATATTTTAGTTCTTCCGCACCGGTCAATTGAACTCTCGGTTTTTTCTTTTGCCGTCCGGGTGGCGTCCGAAGCCTCGATCGGAGGTTGATCGCGCTTCACCACGGAATAGGTCGTGAATGAAACGGTGACCTTGCGGCCGGTGCGACACAGCCACGCGGCGGCGCTGGATTTCCTGGAAACGGTGGAACGGAGCGAGACTCCGTCGAGCCGTGGAATCCTGGCCAGCAGGAAAGTCAGGGCTCGACGGAGTCTCGCCCCACCCAGTTTCAGGGAGAGCCGCCTTTCGCTTTCCGCATGCTTTGGGACCATGAACCGAATGG
>CAYHFE010000350.1:0-8416 GCA_964355375.1 uncultured Verrucomicrobiota bacterium | reverse complement strand
ATTTTGACAGCCTCCGTCTCCCGGAGGGAGATTCGAGAATAGCCCGGCAGTTCACGGCCGGGTTCGAATCGGCGATGGCATAAGTCCCGCAGGGACGGCTGAATTCCCCTCATGAATGGGAACATGCAACCTCTCCTGAACAACGTCGGTTTGCCTGGCCAATCAAATAGGGCGCCCTCCGCGTGAGTGTTTCGCAGTTGGATAAAATCATTCATTACGTCGAAACAATCCGGTGGCGCGGTCAGTGATGGCGCCGGATTCCATCAGTTTTATTTTACCAATTGACCCGAGGACTCGCGCAGGCTTATGCTGGTGAACGTCGTGGAAATGCCAATTCCTAACTGCAAAATTGTGGGATGCTTCGGTCATGAGTCTTCTGCTCTCGACAGGCGTCGAAACCCCTTCGAATGCCCCAATCGATCGATAATGTCCACAAAACAACAGGGTTTTTCGTAGCCGGCGCTCGAAAGCAGTCTCGGGGGCACTCTCTCGTTGGTGACGTTAACGCACGATGCACGAACCCGTCATGAGCAAACCAAATGGCCCAGCGCGGACCTGGAGTTCACTCTGGGCCACCGCAGTTGTTCTGCTGTTGGCCGGATGCAGCGCGGCCCACTATCGCAAGTCGGCGGACCAGGAAGTTTACCGCCTTCTCGAACAGGTCGAGAACAAGGTTTTTGGACGAACCAACGCGCTCACGATCGACACGCCCTATTCCCAACGCGATCCCCAAACGATCCATCCGGACGAGATCGTCGGCGACCGCTCAGCCACGAACCGCCGCGTCCTCAACCTGGAACAGGCGTTGGACCTGGCCTTGCAGAAGAGCCGTGAGTACCAGACGCAGAAAGAGCAGCTCTACTTGACGGCGCTGACCCTGACGGGCGCCCGCTACGAGTTTGGCCAGCCGTTCTTCGCCAACTCCGCCGCCCAGCTCGCGGGCAGTCCGAGCGCATCCGAGGCGGGCTCGATCCGCAGCCAGATCGGCGTCAATCAATTGCTCAAGACGGGCGGCCGACTGACGATGTCGTTGGGCAATGACTTGGTCCGCTATTTCACGGGCCGACCCGGCGCGGTGGCCCGCGACTCGGCCATCAACACGCTCTCGGTTGACCTCACCCAGCCGTTGCTGCGCGGGTTCGGCATCAACGACCCAACGGTGGAAAGCCTTACCCAAGCGGAACGCCACGTCGTGTATGCCGTCCGCTCCTACAGTCTCTACCAGCAACAGTTCGCGGTGGACACCGTCAGCGCCTATTTCAGCCTGCTCACCCAAAAGGACATCGTCCGCAATAACCATCGCAACTACACCAATCGCATGGAGACGACCCGGTACCTGGAGGGCCGGGCCGTGGACCGCGAGCGGCGGAGCAGCGCGGACGACGCGCGCACGGCTGAACTCTCGGCAAAAACCTCCTATATCAACTCCCTCGCGTCGTATCTCACCTCGCTGGACAGTTTCAAAACCCGGCTGGGTCTGCCGCTCTCCGAGGATCTGTTCCTCGATGACCGAGATCTGAAGGAATTGATCGGAATTGGCCTGACGCCGGTGGACATCGATCGCCCAGCCGCATTCCACATCTGCGCGCGGAAGCACATGGACATTCTCAACGCCATCGACCGCTTCGAGGACAGCAAGCGCAAGGTCCGGATTGCCTCCGACCAGTTGCGGGCGGAATTGAGCTTGTTCGCGAACGCGACTCTGCAATCGGAAGGGCCGGATGATTACACGAACTTCGACCCGAACAAGGTGCGCTACGCGGCGGGAGTGCGCCTCAACCTGCCTGTGGACCGGTTGCGGGAGCGCAACAACTACCGGGCGACGTTGGTGTCGTTCGAGTCTCAGTTGCGTTCTCTGAGCCTGACGCTCGACAACTACAAGGACAGAATTGACCGCGGCCTCCGGACTTTGGAGCAGACGCGGCTCAACTACATCAGCGGGGTGGAGTCGTTGAAAGTCTCTGAGCGACGGGTTCTGAACAACGTCATGCTTCTGGAGGCTGGGCGGGCGACGATTCGCGACGTGCGCGAGGCGCAAGACGGCCTCGTCCTGGCCCAGAACAACCTGGCCACAATCTACACTGGGTACCTGACGGCCCGGTTGGGCTTGCTCCTCAACCTGGGTGTGATTGACACCCGGCCCGACAAGTTCTGGCTGCTCGATTCCTTGAAGGACCGCCTCACTCCGGACCAGCGCGGCGCACCACCGCTCCGCATGCCGGACGATCGGGTTTTGCCGCCCGAATCTTTCCTCGAACCCGGTTTATGAATTCAACCCCCCTGCTTGAAGGACTCCCGATCCCGATTCGCCGTCGCCCGGTCCTGCTGGGGGTCGCGGTTCTGATGTTCTCGCTCCTGCTGTTCTTCTGGCTGCGACCGGCCAAGAGCAACGGCACGGCGACCTCCTACCACGAAGTCAAGCGCGGCGACTTCACCGTCTCGGTGGTCGAGGGCGGCAACCTCGCGGCCGTCAGCGAAGTCAGCATCCGGAACCAGGTTGAAGGCGTGGCCCGCATCATCTATATCGTGCCGGAGGGCACCGACGTGAAGAAGGGCGACTTGTTGGTGGAACTGGACTCGGCTCAGGCCCAGGATCAGTTGAACCTGCAGTTGATCGGCTTTGAACGGGCGAAATTCGCCGTCGAGCAAGCCCGGGCGCAACTCGACATCGCGAAGAGCGCAACGAACAGCGACTTTCTGTTCTCCAAACTGAAGCTCGACATGGCCGAAATAGACATCGAGAAATATAAGAAGGGCCAGCGGCTGGTGGATTTGATCGAAGCCAGCAACAAGGTCGTTCAAGCGCAAGCCCAGCTCGCCGTCAACATGGACACCTACATGAACTCGGTCAACCTCGCCTCCAAGGGTTTCGAGACCAAGATGAAGGTGGACGCAGACGGACTGGCCGTGACGAACATTCGCAACTCGTTGATCGTCGCCAGTAACTCCATCTGGATGCTGGAGACGTTTGACGTCAGGAAACAGCTCGCGAAGTTTGATTCGGATGTCACGCAGGCGAAACAGGAGCTGGACCGCGTCATCAGCCAGAACGAACGCAAAATGGCGCAATACGGCGCCGATCTGAATGCGCAAAGCAACACGTTAGCGCTGAGCGAGCTGAAACTCGAACGCGACAAAAAGAATCTTCATGGCGCCAAAATCTACGCTCCCCAGGACGGGCTGGTCGTGTATGCCATCAGTGACAGCCACTTCAGCAGCGAATCACTCATCGAAGGCGGCGCCACCGTCCGCAACCGGCAGGAGCTGATCAAATTGCCGGATCTCTCCCGCATGAAGGTCAACATCAAGGTCCATGAATCGCACATTAACATGATCCGGCCGGGCCTGCCGGCTTTCGTGGTTCTGGACTCCATGCCCGAACTGCGGTTCGCGGCGGTGGTGGAAAAGGTCGCGCCCCTGCCGGACAGTCAGGCCCGTTTTGGCAACCCGAACCTCAAGGTTTACGCCACGGAAATTCACCTCACCGACCCTCTCCCGAGCGTGAAGCCCGGCGTCTCCGCCAAGGCCGAGATTATCATCACGAACATCGCCGACACCTTGTCTGTGCCGATCCAGGCGGTCACTACCTACAAAGGCAATCAGGTGGTTTATCTGGTGAACGGTGGAAAGACCGAACCCAGACCGGTCGAGACGGACATGTACAACACCAAGTTCATCCAGATCACCAAGGGATTGAAAGAGGGTGACCGAATTCTCCTCTCGCCGCCGTTTGACCTGCAAGAAAAAGACCTCGAGGGCGCGGTGCTTTCCCAGGAGGAGAAGGTCAAGGCGGCCAAAACCAACGTCCCGCCTCGCCTCGTTTCTCCGGAGGACCAACCTGCCCGGGACCAACATCCCAATGAAGAAGGCGACCGGCCGGCTCGTCCGGAAAGCAATCGTGAAAACGGGGGACGCGCGCGTTAGCCATGGCCGATGACTCCGCGATCATCCGCATCGAGGGCGTCCAGAAGCGTTACGTCCTGGGCGGCGAGGCCGATGTCCTGGCATTGGCCGGCGTCCATCTCGAAGTGGGCGCTGGCTCCTACCTCGCCATCATGGGTCCGTCCGGCTCCGGCAAATCGACGATGCTCAACATCCTCGGCTGCTTGGATCGCCCCAGCGCCGGCCGTTATTTCCTCGGTGGCGAAGACGTTTCGCGGATGTCCGACGACGCGCTTTCCGAGGCGCGCGGACGCAAGATTGGATTCATCTTTCAATCATACAACCTCATTGCTCAGCTCACCGTCATCGAAAACATCCAAGTGCCGCTGCTCTATCAGGGCAAGGACATTCGAGCCTACCGCGAACATTGCCTGAAACTCGCGGAATTGGTCGGTCTCGGCGACCGGCTGAATCACCGGCCGAACCAGCTCTCCGGCGGCCAGCAGCAACGCGTCGCCGTCGCCCGCTCCCTGGTGAACGACCCGCTGATGATTCTCGCGGATGAGCCGACGGGCAACCTGGACTCGAAGACGGGCCAGGAGGTGCTGGAATTGATTGACCATCTCAACGCGAGCGGCAAAACCATCATCCTGGTCACGCATGACGATCGCGTCGCCAGCCGCGCTCATCGCATTATCCACATGAAGGACGGGTTCATCGACCGGGTGGTGGTCAATCGCCCGCCGCCGAGCCGCGCGCCCAGATCGGCCCACTGACGCCCTGACGATCATGCTGACTTTCCAATTCCTCAGCACCTTGCGCCTGGGCGTCAAGAGCCTCATGCTCCACAAGCTGCGTTCCGCCCTGACCATGTTGGGCATCATCTTCGGCGTCTGCTCTGTCATCGCCATGCTGGCGATTGGCGAAGGGGCGTCCTACGAGGCGCAGGAGGCGATCAAGAAGCTCGGCAGCAACAATATTCTCCTGCGCAGCCTCAAACCGCCGGAGCAAGCCCGGCAACAAGGGGGCGGCGGACCCCGCGGCTCGCAGATTAAGTACGGCCTTACCTATGAGGATGCCGTGCGGTTGCAGGGGACCATCCCCGGCGTGGTGCGCGTGTTGCCCATGCGCATCATCCGCGAGAACGTCCGTTTCGGGCGCACGGAAATCCCCTGCCAGGTTGTCGGCACCTTGCCGTTTTACACCGAGGTGACTGGGGCCAGCATCGTCAGCGGACGTTTCCTGGCCTACGCCGACGAGCTGAACCAGGAGAACGTCTGTGTGATTACCACGGGCTTGGCCCGCCGGCTCTTCCCCCACCAGAACCCGCTGCAACATGCGATCAAGATCGACGCCTTCTACTACCGCGTGCTGGGCATCGTGCAGGAACGCAGTCAACCCGAACAACGGAGCCAGGCCGGGAAGATGGAAGGCCAGCCTTTGGATAACAATGTTTACATCCCGCTCAACACCTCGCGGACCCGCTTTGGCGAAGTTCTCATCCGTCGCTCCGCGGGCAGCTTCGAGGCCGAAGAGGTCCAGCTTCATCAAGTCACGGTCCAGATGCGCGACCTGGCCGCCGTCGAGACGGCGGATCCGCAAATCAAGACCATGCTGATCCGGTTCCACGAGCAGAACGATTACGAGATCATCGTTCCGCTCCAGCTCCTCCGCCAAGCGGAGCAGACCAAGCGCCTCTTCAACATCGTGCTCGGCTCGATCGCGGCGATCTCGCTCCTCGTCGGTGGCATCGGCATCATGAACATCATGCTCGCCACGGTGACCGAGCGCACTCGAGAGATTGGCGTGCGCCGCGCGCTCGGCGCCAAGCGCTGGGACATCACGATGCAGTTTCTCGTCGAAACCGTCGTTCTCTCGGTTGGGGGCGGTCTGATCGGCGTTTGCGTCGGCATCATCACCCCCATCGCCGTCTCGCACCTGACGACGATGAAAACGATCGTGACGCTCTGGTCGGTCTTGGTGGCCTTCAGCATTTCCGGTGCGGTCGGCATTGTTTTCGGTCTCTACCCGGCCCGGGCCGCAGCTCTGTTGGATCCGATCGAAGCCTTGCGGCACGAGTAATGAGCGTGCGCCCCAGCCTCCTCATGACATCGGATCGATGGCAACAGGCGGAAATGACTTTCGCTGGGCGCTAGCGCTGCTGGGAATGAGCGGGGCCGCCGGGCTGGGGCACCAGATTCTCTGGACGCGCCGCCTGACCGATCTCATCGGGGCCAGCGTCGAATCCAACGCGCGCGTTTTTGGGTGTTTCTTTCTCGGTTGGGCTTTGGGGGCGCTCGCCGCGGCGCTCGTGCTGCCGAAGCTCCGACGGCCCTGGCGCGCGGTCGGCTCCATTGAACTGGGTGTGGCGGTGCTGTGTCTTCCCGCTCTCTTGCTGCCGGCTTGGAGCGGACCGATCTGGCCGGCTCTCGGGCCGGAGAAACTGATGGGCTGGCCTGGCCCCGTCATCAAATCGGTCCTCTCCGTTCTGGTTGTTCTGCCGCCGGCGTTCCTGATGGGAATGACCTTGCCCCTGGTGACTTCGGCCGTCACTGAGCCCGATGAGGGTCTCGCGACTCCTGGCCTCTGGCTCTATGCAGCCAATACCCTGGGCGGGGCGTTGGGATTGGTCCTCGTGGTTGGTTTCGCCTTGCACGTCCTCGGTGCAGCCGGTTCGATGCTCTTGATGATCGGCCTCAACCTGGCCGTGGCGGCGATGTGCTTCCGTCGCGATTCCCTTTGGCTCGAGCGCCTGCCGGGCAATGCCCTGTGGCATCCTGTCAAACCGATCGTCCCTGGGGAAAGCCGCGACAACCTTTTGCCGCGCGTCGGTAGCATGAACCCACCCCCAACCCCTCCCAGGAGGGGAGCTTCGTGGCGGGAGCCGGTTGTCAGTTCCCCTCCTGGGAGGGGTGCAGGGGTGGGTTGGCTCATGGAGAGACAGTCTCCTTGGCTGTCACCTCTCCTCTCCTTTTTTTCAGGGGCGGGAGTTCTGGCGCTGGAAGTTCTGGGTCTGGAACTGCTCAATCTGAAGATGCCGATGGCCTTCTATGCTCCCGCGGCCGTTCTCGGTTGCGTGGTGTTTCTGCTGGCCTGTTCGGCCGCCGCCACTCCCTGGGCCGCGCCGCGCCTCGGTGGACCGGAACAGGCGCTCTCGTTCTGTCTGGCCGCGGCCGGGCTCGCGATCGCGTTGGCTCCTCTGATCTTCATGCACATCACCGCCGGCCGCGGCGGAATCGTCGTTCCCGGGAGCGGTTTCGGCAAATCCCTGCTGCGGCTTGGAGGCGTAACCGGTCTGTCACTCGGGCCGGCGGTGATCTTGGCCGGGATGGTTTTCCCTCTTCTTGTCTGCCGGTGTGGTCCCGTGAGCGGCCAGGCCGCGGGCCGCAGATTGGGCCGTCTGCTGGCCATCAACGGACTGGGGGGAATCGTGGGGGCGGAAATCGCCTACCGTGTGCTTCTGCCCAGCGCGGGAGTCCATCTTGCCCTCGGCGCAATCGGTGGATGCTATGCCCTCCTTTCCGTCGGCCTGCTGAGGGCTCGAAAGACGAGAGGCGTTTCTCGCCTCGCGTTCCCCATCGCCGCCGTGGCCGGAATCGGTCTCTTGCTCGCCACCACGCTGAAGAGCCTGCCGATTTTTCTCCGGACCGCGACGTTCAAAATTATCGAAGTGCGCTCCGGAAGAGACGGCGCTCTGGCCGTCGTCGAACGAGCGGATCTCGGACGGGCGATGTTCTTGGACAATCAGTACATGCTCGGGAGCAGCCGGGCGGCTCCGGATATGGAGCGGCAAGCGCATCTGCCGCTTCTACTCCATCCGGCCCCGAAACGAGTGGGAGTCGTTGGCCTGGGAACCGGCATCACCGCGGCCGGCGCGCTGAGACATGAAGCTGTGGAGTCCATCACGGTCGTCGAGTTATCCGCGGCGGTGGCGGACGCCGCGGCCCGGCACTTCCGGGACTTCAACCAGGGTCTCTGTGATAATCCGAGGGCCAAGGTGCAAGTGGAAGACGCGGGCGCCTACATGGCCGCGGCCCAGGGGCGCTTTGACGTCGTCATCGGCGACCTCTTTACGCCGTGGCAACCGGGGGAAGCCAGACTCTGCAGCCTGGAACAATTCCAAGCGACCAGAGAGGCGCTGCTGCCCGGGGGCGTATTTTGCCAATGGCTGCCGATGACCCAGTTGACCTGGGAACATTTCGATACCATTGCGGCAACATTTAAGCGGGCCTTTGGCGAGGTTCACCTTTTCCGAAACCATTTCAAAGCCGAGAGCGTTCCGGTGGCCCTGGTGGGTTTCAAAGAGGGCAAGCTCGATTGGGACGCGGTGGCTCGACGCTGTCAGTTCGAGCGACAGACCGGTCGTTTGCTCGATCCCGTCTGCCGACACCCGCAGGGTTTGGCTCTGCTTTACCTGGGGACCTATCTTTCCGAACGCCACCGGGAAGACCGCCTCAATACGCTGGGAAACCTTCGGATCGAGCTGGGGGCCGGCCGACAACTGCTCGCGGGGAATCCAAGCGACTATCTCCAG